>NZ_JBQQBQ010000005.1:0-412314 GCF_052245915.1 Nonomuraea sp. 10N515B | reverse complement strand
CTGCCGCACCCTCGAGGAGCTGCTGCGGGTGGCCGGGCACGTGCAGGAGACGCCCGGGGTGGAGCTGGCCGGGGTGGCCGGGTACGAGGGCGCGCTGACGAGCGCCGACGAGGTCCGGAAATATCTGGACTCCCTGCAGGAGGCCGTCGAATACGTCCGTGTCAAGAGCCCCATCCTCAGCGTGGGCGGCAGCCAGTGGTTCGACGTGATCGGGCGGGAGCTCGTCGCCGCCCAGGCCAGGATCCTGCTGCGCAGCGGCGCGTACGTCAGCCACGACGACGGCTACTACCGCGAGCGCACCCCGTTCAACCGCATCGACGGCGAGTTGCGCCCGGCGCTGGAGGTGTGGGCGCACGTCCTGTCCACGCCCGAGCCCGGGCTGGCGATCGTGGGCATGGGCAAGCGGGACGCGCCCTTCGACGAGGGGCTGCCGATCCCGCGCCGCGACGGCGTCACCGTCGTGCGGATGCAGGACCAGCACACGATCGTGCGGGCCGCCGGGCTCAAGCCCGGTGACCTGCTGGCTTTCGGCATCTCCCATCCCTGCACCGCCTTCGACAAGTGGCGCGTGCTTCCCCTGGTGGACCGGGACTACCGTGTCGTTGGCACGATAAAGACCAACTTCTAGGGAAAGACCAACTTCTCAGGGAGATCGCGTGAAAAAGGAGCTCCGGACGAGCGAGGGCGCCGCCCCCATCGGCGCATACTCGCAGGGTCTCGTGGTGGGCGATTTCGTCTACACCTCCGGCATGGGGCCGCTCGACCCGCAGACCGGCGAGATCGTCGGCGACGACGTGGCCGCCCAGACGCACCAGGTCATGCGCAATCTCGGCGCCATCCTCGCCGCGCACGGCCTCGGCTTCGATGACGTGATCAAGTCCACGGTCCACCTGCAGCACCTCAAGCGGGACTTCGCGGCCTACAACGAGGTGTACAAGTCCTATTTCAACGCGCCTTACCCCGTACGCACCACTGTGGGGTCCAAGCTGCTGGACATCCTCGTGGAGATCGACTTCGTCGCGCACAAGAGCGCATAAGGTCGGCTCGTGGACAGTTCGGTTTACGTCTTCGTCGAGGACCTGCGCGGCGAGGGCGTCGAGCGGGTGCTCGACAGGATCAGCGGGTACGGCGTGGCCGGCATCACCGTCGGAGCCGTGCACCACGCCTCCCGCGACGTCACCCCGCACGGGCTGTCCAGGCTGACCGTCCGGCACGACGGGGCGCACTTCGCCCCGCCGGCCGATCTGTTCGCCGGACTGCGGTTGGCCCCGGTGCCTGGCTATCTGGAGGCGTTCGACGGGCTTCGCGAGGCCTGTGCGAAACGGTCCATGAAGCTCCACGGATGGACGGTGTTCCTGCGCAACGCCACGATCGGCATGGAGCATCCGGACGTGACCGTACGCGACTGCTTCGGCGACCGCGGCTCCCCCACCGACCTGTGCCCGGCCCATCCGGACGTGCGCGACTACGCCGTCGCGCTGGCCAGGGCGGTGGCCAGGCTGGGGGTCGACAGCGTGGTGGCCGAGTCGCTGCACTTCCGGCCGCTGAAGGCACAGCGGTCGTTCGTGCCGCTCGGGCCGATGGACGCCTACCTGTTCGGGCTCTGCTTCTGCGACTACTGCATGCGGCGGGCCACCGACCTGGGCGTTCGGGCCGAGATGGCGCGGGAGGAGTGCGCCGGGATCGTGGGGCGGGTGTTCGATGGCGACCCGCCCGCGCAGGGCGAGGTGACCAGGGCGGCGCTGACCGCGTACGCGGGGCCCGACGTCGTGGCCTACGCCAGAGCCCGGTCCGAGACCGTCACGACGCTGGTGTCGGAGGTGGCGTCCGCGGTCGCCGAGGAGGGCTCCAAGCTGGTGTTCGTGGATTCGACGGGCGCGGTCAAGGGGTATGCCGACGGGTTGCCCACGCCCGGCCTCGCGGCGCACGACGCCTGGCAGTTCGGGGTCGATCTGGTGGCTCTGGGGGACCTCGTGCCGGCGTTCGGGGTGCTGGCGTACGCGCGGGACGCGGCGCGGGTGGCCGACGACGTGGGCGCCTATCTGCGGTCCGTGGGCAAGGACCGGGAGGTGCGGGCGGTGTTGCGGCCGGGCCATCCCGACAGCGATTCCGCCGACCGGCTGGTGGCCAAGGCCCGCGGGGCGAAGGCCGCCGGGGCGCAGGCGGTGGACTTCTACGCGTACGGGCTGGTACCGCACCCGGTGCTCGACCGCATCCCGGCCGCCCTGTCCGAAGCCGTGTGACTCCCCTTAGGCGGTGCTGAACAGGCAGAACTCGTTGCCCTCGGGGTCGGCCAGCGTCACCCAGTCGTCGTGCGTGGCCTGCAGGGTGGCGCCCAGCGCGGTCAACCGGGCGAGCTCGGCGTCGGGGTCGGTGCTCTCCAGGTCCACGTGAAGGCGGTTCTTGACGATCTTGCGTTCGGGCACGCGCACCAACCACAGCCGCAGCGGCCCGCCCTCCACAAGCACCGTCGGATCGTCCTCCGGATCGTTGATACCTTCGGCACGCAGCCGCGCCAGCTCGGCCTCGTCGTAGGGGGCGACGGCGTAGCCGTCCAGGGCGGCGGCCCAGAACCTGGCCAGCGAGGCCGGGTGCCGGCAGTCGATCACGATGTCACGCAGCCTGGCCACCGGGCCGCCTCGCCTCGATGAGGAACCGGCTGGAGTGCGCCACGAACGGCCCTTCGGCCTCGATGCGCTCGTGCAACGCCCGCACCTTGTCGCGGTGGCGCTCCACGGAGAACCCCGGCACGATCCAGATCACCTTGCGCAGGAAGTAGATCACCGCGCCGATGTCGCGGAACTCCATCCGCAACCGCTCATGCCTCAGGTCCACGACCTCCAGCCCGGCGGACTCGGCCGCCGCCCTGGCTCGCTCGGGGTCGCGGCCCGAGCCGTCGTGGGGCCCGAGGAAGTGGTCCGTGAGCTCGGCCACGCTCCACGGCCCGATCTGCTGGGAGAAGTAGGACCCACCGGGCCGCAGCACCCTGGCGATCTCCGCCCACCACGTCGTCACCGGGTGGCGGCTGCTGACCAGGTCGAAGGCCCCGTCGCGGAACGGCAGGCGCGGCTCCTCGTCGTCGGCCACCACCCACGCCCCGCGCGGGCGCAGCCGGGCGGCGGCCAGATGGAGGTTGGGCGGCCACGACTCGGTGGCCACGGTCACCGGCGGCAGGGTGGGCAGGCCCGCGATGATCTCGCCGCCGCCGGTCTGGATGTCGAGTGCCGCTCGCGCCCCCGCCATCCGCTCGCCGAGCAGGCGCGCGTAGCCCCACGAGGGCCGCTCCTCGCTGGCCCGGCCGTCGAGCCAGGAGAAGTCCCAGCCGTCCACGGAGACCGTGCTCGCCTCCCGGACAAGGTCCTCGTACGTGCTATGCATGGTTTGACCTTGTCAGCGGCCCCGCCCGGCGTTCAACCAAATTACGGTCACGCCGCGGACCCCTCCCAGCGAGCGCCTACGGCCGCGCGGTCGATCCGGAGCTGGTCGACGAGCTGGGCGACGGGGTCGGGTCGCCGCTGCGCCAGCAGGGTGAGGGCGAGCTGCCGGGGCGCCTCCTTGGCTCTATTCCTCGCCGTTGTGGCCTTGATGGCCTGGTTGATGGCCGCCCGGGCGCTGGAGGTGAGCGCCGTGGAGGGAACCCGCGGGTGCTTGCGCGGCGCCGCCGGCAGGTCGCCGGCCTCGAGGCCGAGCATGCGCAGCGCCGCCCTGTCGAGGTCGTCGAGCGCCGCCCGGGCCCCCTCCAGGTCCACGCCCAGCGCCCGTGCCGCGTCCGGGTGGTGGAGGAGGCCGAGCAACAGGTGCTCGGTGCCCAGTCGCCGGTCACCCCGCAGCCGGGCCTCCTCGAACGCGGCCGTGACGACCACATGGAACGGGGTCTTCTGTCTGCCGAACATCGCGAATCCTCACTTCCCGTACTTGGCGTGCACAGACTGCCGTGACATGCCGAGCGCGTCGCCTATTTGCTCCCAGGTCCAGCCCTGCTCCCTGGCGAGCGCCACCGACACCGCCTCGACCTGCTCGGCCAGCCGGTGCAGCGCGCCCACCGCCCGCAGACCCATGGCGGGGTCGCCGGACCTGATCCGCTCGGAGAGCTCTGTTACGTCCACGCTGTCAGGCTAGCTTGACAGCCACCGATTTGTCAATCTAGCCTGACAGGCATGGATGACGTGTTGATCGTAGGGGCCGGACCCGTCGGCCTCATGCTCGCGTGCGAGCTGGGCCTGTCGGGAGTCCGCCCGATCGTGCTGGAGAAAAGGACCGAGCCGAGCGAGCAGCCCAGGGCCAACGGCCTGGGTGGGCAGATCATCGAGCTGCTCGACCACCGGGGCCTGCTGGAGCGTTTCAGCGAGGGCAGCCCGTTCGCGGGCCGGGCGCCGGGGTTCCCGTTCGGCTCGGTGCCGCTGCGCTTCGATGGGCTGGACGACATCCCCCTACGCCTGCTGCTGATCCAGCAGCCGCGCGTAGAGCGGCTGCTGGCCGAACGAGCGATCGAGCTCGGGGCCGAGATCAGGCGAGGGTGTGAGGTGGTGTCCCTCGCCCAGGACACCGAGGGCGTGACGCTCGGCCTGGCGGACGGCCAGGTGCGGCGCGCCCGCTACGTCGTGGGCTGCGACGGCGGTCGCAGCCTCCTGCGCGAGCTGGCCGGGATCGACTTCCCCGGCACCACTGACGACCACGTGCTGCGGCTGGGCCACTTCAGTACGGATGGCGTCGCCGATCCCTTCAAGCCCCTGGAGCTGGCCGGGCTGGAACCGGGCTGGAACCGGACGCCGCGCGGGCGTGTCCTGCTCACCTCGCTCCAGCACGGCGTGCTGATCGCCGGTGTCCGGGAGAAAGGGGAGCCCCAGGACGGGCCCGTGACGATCGAGGACTTCCACGCGGCGGTGCGCCGCGTCCTTGGCCGCGAGCTGCCCTTGGGGGAGCCGATCTGGTTGTCGAGCACGGCCGCGCAGGCCAGGCTGGCCGAGCGGTACCAGGCCGGGCGGGTGTTCCTGGCAGGGGACGCCGCGCACCTGTTCCCCGCGGGCGGCTCCGCGCTCAACGTCGGCATGACCGACGCGGCCAACCTGGGCTGGAAGCTGGCCGCCGCGCTCCATGGCCGCGCCCCGGAAGGACTGCTCGGCACGTACGAGGCCGAGCGCCGCCCGGCCGCCGAGCGAGCCCTCGTCCAGACCCGTGCGCAGGCGGCCCTGGACCGCCTGGACGACGAGGACGGAGCCGCGCTGCGTGAGCTGCTCGCCGAGGTGTTCGCGTACGAGCAGCCGGCCCGCCACCTGGCCACGCTCCTGCACGGCTCCGACGGCCGCTACGGCTCCGCGCCGCATCCGCTGGTCGGCCACTTCGTCCCTGACCTGGCCCTGAAGGACGGCCGCCGGTTGGCCGAGCTGATGCGCGCGGGCCGGCCGGTGCTGCTCGACCTCGGCGGCGGGGCCGAGCTCGACGGCGCCGCGCTCGACGGCAGCGAGCTCGACGGCAGCGAGCTCGGCGGCCGCGCCGAGGTCGGCGGCGGCTGGATCGACGTGGTCAGCGCGCGTGCCGACGATCCACCCGCCGACGCGCTGCTGATCCGTCCCGACGGCTACGTGGCCTGGGCAGGCTCGTCCGGCATGCCGGAAGCGGTGTCCGCATGGTTCACACCCAGCCCGGCTTGACCAGCCCCGACTCATAGGCGATCACGACCAGCTGGGCCCGATCCCGGGCGTGCAGCTTCATCATCGCCCGGGACACGTGGGTCTTCGCGGTGGCCGGCGACATGAAGAGCTTGGCGGCGATCTCGTCGTTGGTCATGCCGGTGCCGACCAGGGAGAGGACCTCGCGCTCGCGCTCAGTGAGCTGATCGAGGCCGTCGGTGGTGACCGGCTCCTTGGCGCGCGAGGCGTACTCGGCGATCAGACGGCGGGTCACGCTCGGCGACAGCAGCGCCTCGCCGGCCGCGACCACCCGGACGGCCTGGATCAGCTCCGCCGGCTCGGTGTCCTTGACCAGGAAGCCGCTGGCGCCGCCGCGCAGCGCCTCGAAGACGTATTCGTCCAGCTCGAACGTCGTCAGGATGATGATGCGCGGCCCCTCGGGCATCTGACGGGTCGCGGTCAGGCCGTCGGTGCCGGGCATGCGGATGTCCATGAGCACCACGTCGGGCTGGTGCTGGGCCGCCAGCCGCACGGCCTCCGCGCCGTCGGAGGCCTCGGCCACCACGGTCATGTCCGCCTGGGCGTCGAGCAGCGCCTTGAAGCCCGCCCGGACCAGCGCCTGGTCGTCGGCCAGCAGCAGCTTGATCATGAGGTCTCCTCGGGTAGGGGCAGCCGGGCCTCGACCTGGAAGCCCCCGCCTGACGGGCCCGCGACGAGCGTGCCGCCCAGCGCGGCGGCCCGCTCCCGCATGCCGGGGATGCCGTTGCCGCTGCCGGACTCGGACAGGACAGCAGGCGTGGTGGCGCCCGTGTCGGTCACGCGGATGACGAGCTCGCTCGAGCAGTATTCCAGCCGCACGGTCACCGCGGAGCCGGGGGCGTGGCGGGCGGCGTTGGTGAGCGACTCCTGCACGATCCGGTAGGCGGCCCGCTCCACCGAAGGCGGCAGTGGGCGTGAGCCGACCCGTTTGAGCGTCACCTCCAGCCCCGAGCGCTCGATCAGCTCGTCGAGCCGGTCGAGCCCGGCCGTGGGCGAGCGCGGGGCGCCCTCGCGCAACACGTTCAGCACTGAGCGCATCTCGCCCAGGACCTCCTTGGACGCCGTCTTGATGGTGGCCAGGGCCGTCCTGGCCTGTTCGGGATTGTCGTCGATGAGGTGCAGCGCGGTCGACGCCTGGACGTGGATGAGTGAGATGTTGTGCGCGAGCACGTCGTGCAGCTCCTGCGCCATGGTCAGCCGCTCCTCGCTGGCCTGCCGCCTGCTCTCCTCTTCGGCGGCGCGCTGCTGCTGGGCCCGTCGCTCGCGGGCGATCCTGACCAGTTCCGCCGCGACCATGGTGAGTAGGATGAATGAGGAAACCGCCAGGTCGTGGAAGAGCCCACGCTGCGGCTGGAGGGTGACCCAGGAATAGAGGATGAAGGCCGCGAGCGTGATCCCGGCCAGGATCCACGCCACCAGCCGATGGCGCCGCAGGACCAGCAGGAACAACATGACGATCGGCGCGACGAACACTCCGCCGTAGGGGTAACCGCCCCAGACGTAGACGTAGGTCGCCAGGAAGGTGACGACGGCCGTGCTGATCGGGAACTTCCGGTGCAGGACGATCATCAGCGGCCCGACCAGCAGCAGCCCGTAGGCGAACGGGTCGAGCGGCTCCCTGAACGTCTGCCCGCGCTGCGCACCCTGGGACAGCCCCACTTGGAACACGGCGGTGATCAGGGCGAGGTAAGGGGCGAAGCCGGACTTCGAGCGCACGCCTCAACGCTAGGTCACCACTCCGACCGGCGCATCACCCTCATGTCGCAGGGGGCCCTACCACGACAGGCGTACCTGGTAGATGGTGGAGATCATGCGTCGAATGCTCATTCCCGCAGCAGCAGCAGTCCTCATCGCGCTCGTGCCCACGGCTCCCGTGTCGGCCGAGCCCCAGCAGAAGGTCCCGGTCGCCAAGGGGTACGGCGGCGCCGTCTCCACCGTCGACCTGGACGCGAGCAAGGCCGCCATCTCCGTGCTGAGAAAGGGCGGCAACGCCGTGGACGCCGCGGTCGCGGCCGGTGCGGTACTCGGAGTCACCGAGCCGTACTCGGCCGGGCTGGCCGGCGGCGGTTTCATGGTCTACTACGACGCCAGGCAGCGTAAGGTCTTCACGATCGACGGCCGGGAGACCGCGCCGCAGGCCATGACGTCGACCGCGTTGGAGGGCATCCCGTTCGACCAGGCCGTCACCAGCGGGCTGTCGGCCGGCGTGCCCGGCACGGTCGCGAACTGGGACCTGGCCCTGCGCAGGTTCGGCACGATCTCGCTCAAGCAGGCGCTCCAGCCGGCCATCGAGGTGGCCGCCAAGGGCTTCGTCGTGGACCAGACGTTCTACGACCAGACGGCCGCCAACGCCGCCCGCTTCAAGGACTTCACCTCCACGGCCGCGTTGTACCTGCCGAACGGCGCCCCGCCGCCCGTCGGCTCGGTCTTCAGGAATCCGGAGCTCGCGGACACGTACCGGGAGCTGGCCAAGCGCGGCCCCGGCTGGTTGTACGGCGGCCGGCTCGGCGAGGAGATCGTGGCCACCGTCAAGCAGCCCCCGGTCACCCCGGGCAGCACCCGCAACGTGCGGCCCGGCCTGATGGAGCTGGCGGACCTGCGTGCGTACCGCGCCCTCATGCGCGAGCCAACCAAGATCTCCTACAAGGGCATGGACGTCTACGGCATGGCTCCCCCGTCCTCCGGCGGATCCACCGTCGGCGAGGCGCTCAACATCCTGGAGTCCCTGCCGGAGGTCGGCCTGCACGAATATCTGGAGGCGTCCAGGCTGGCCTTCGCCGACCGCGGCAAGTACGTCGGCGACATCCCCGGCGTCCCTCTGGAGGAGCTGCTGTCCGACGGCTTCGCCAAGGAGCGGGCGTGCCTGATCGGCGAGCGGGCGATGACGCACCCGGCCGCGCCGGGCAGCCCGGACGGCTCGTACGAGCCCTGCGCCCAGCCGACGGGCAGTGCCACCCCGGTCGCGGACGAAGGCCCCGAGACCACGCACCTGGTCGTGGCCGACCGCTGGGGCAACGTGATCGCCTACAACCTGACCATCGAGTCCACCGGCGGCAACGGCATCGTGGTGCCGGGCCGCGGCGTGCTCCTCAACAATGAGCTGACCGACTTCACGCCCGGCCCGGCCCCCGGCGACCCGAACCTGCCGGGCCCGGGCAAGCGGCCGCGCTCGTCGATGGCGCCCACGCTGGTGTTCGACGACGGCAGGCCGGTGCTGGCGGTCGGCTCCCCCGGCGGCTCGACCATCATCACGACCGTGCTGCAGATCCTCCTCAACCGGTACGAGTTCGGCATGAAGCTGCCCGAGGCGCTGGCCGCGCCGCGCGCCACGCAGCGCAACACCGCGCAGACGCAGGCCGAGCCGGCGTTCCTGGCCCTGCACCAGAAGGATTTGATGGACCGCGGACACAGCTTCGCTCCCAACCCGGAGATCGGCGCCGCCACGGCGCTGGAGTTCCTCGGCGGGGGCCGCGTCCAGGCCGTGGCCGAGCCGGCGAGACGAGGCGGCGGCAGCGCGATGGTGGTGGTGCCGGCCAGATAGACCTCACCAAGGGTGCAACTACTGTCACTGGCCGCGTCCAGGAGGTCGCGTTACGTTGCGTATACGGCTTCCGAATGAGTGGGGACACGCATGCAGTCCATCGCCAGGTTCTGCGGCCAGTGCAGCTGTGGTTGCCCTGAACTGTTCGTCGACCGGGACGCGCCCGAGGAGCGCCAAGCCAAGAGCAGGTCCCTGGACAGCCTGGCGCTCGTCCACTGAGCGCCCAGGCGGCCGGCCTGCTGGCCGGCGGGCTCGCTGCGGGACTGGTCGCAGGCACCGCGACCTGCACCGCGACGCAGGGCGGGCTGCTCATGGGCCTGGCCGGTCGGCCTCACGGGCGTGATCCGGCGCTCGTGGGGTGGTTCCTGGCCGGGCGGCTGGCCTCGTACACGTTGGCCGGGGCGCTGCTCGGGCTGCTCGGCTCGGCCATCAGCCCGCCGCCCGCGGCCCGTGCGGCGCTGTTGGTCGCCGCCGGTGTCACGGTGATCGTCTTCGCCGTCAGGGTCATGCGGCGCGGACACTGCGCGGCGCCGCGCGACGGCCAGGTCTCCCGCTACAAGGCCCCGCTCCTGGGGGCGGCCACCATCCTCGTGCCGTGCGGCGTCACGCTGAGCATGGAGATGATCGCCGTCTCCAGCGGCTCGCCGCTGGCGGGCGCGGCGGCCATGGCAGGTTTCGTGGCCGGCACCGCCCCGGCGTTCGCGCTGCTCGGCTACGTGTTGCGGCGGGTCTCCCGCACCAGGCTCGCCAGACTCACCGGGCTCGTGGCGATCGCCGCGGGGCTCTGGACCATCGGTGCCGGGCTCAACCTGGGCGGCTGGTTGCCCGCGGCCACGCCCCCGGCCGCGCCCCCGGCCGCGGCGCGCCCCGTCTCGACGACCGTCACCGTGTGGGCGACCCGGGACGGCTACCGCCCGGCCATGGTGCCGGCGCTTGCCGGCGTGCCGGTCGAGATCGTCTTCAAGCAGGCCGACCGGGGTTGCACCGGCACGGTCGTGATCGGCGGGCGCGACGTGGCGCTGCCGGCCACCGTACGGCTGCCACCCCAGCCACCCGGCACGCTGCGGTACGTCTGCGGGATGGGCATGTACGCGGGCTTCATCAACTTCTCCTAGTGTGTCGGCCATTACGGTTCGCGATCGCGTGATCACGTGCCACCCTGTCGCCATGGCCTGGCAAGGAGAAGTGGCGGCGCCTGCCATACCGGCGCCCCGCGTGGGAGATGAGCCCGAGCTGCTGGCCGCCGCGCGCGCAGGCGACCCGCAGGCCGCGCACCGGCTCGGCAAGCTCTATGCGCAGCATGGCGACCGGGTGGCCGCCAGGCACTGGTGGGAGCGGGCCGCCCTGAGCGGCAACGTCGACAGCGCCTTCAACCTGGGTGTCTGGCACGAGAAACACGGCAGCCTGGACGCGGCGATCACGTGGTACGAGACGGCCGCCGCGACCGGCGACGCCGAGGCCGCCACCAACCTGGCGACGCTTCTGCTGGAGCAGCGCGGCGACGTCGCCGGGGCCAGGAGGTGGTTCGAGAGCGCGGCCCTCGCCGGTTCCCGGGCCGCGGCGCGCAGGCTGGCGCTGGTGTGCGAGGACGCGGGCGAGCTCGGCGGGGCCCGCGAGTGGCATCGCCGCGCGGCGATCGACGGCGACCCGGCCTCGGCGCACGACCTCGGCTTCCTGGCCTACGCGGCGGGCGACGACGAGGAGACCGTGCGGTGGTGGGAGTACGCCGCCAGGGCCGGCCACGCCGAGTCCGCGTACTGCATGGGCCTCTACCTGAACGCCGGGCGCGACCCCGAGGGCGCCGAGGCGTACTTCCGGCTGGCCGCCAAGAGCGAGCACCCGGGCGCCGCCTCCTGGCTCGGCGGGATCGCGCTGTCCAGGGGCGACCTGCGTACCGCACGGGCCTGGTTCGAGCAGGCCGCGAACGCGGGCCGGGTCGAGGACCAGCGGATGGCCGGGTTCGTGTGCGTGGAGCTGAGCGACTGCGGGGCGGCCAGCCACTGGTTCGGCCGGGCGGCGGCCGGCGGGGACGCCGAGTCGGCCTTCAACTACGGCCTGCTGCTCATCGCCGAGTTCGGTGACCTGGCCGGCGGCCGGCACTGGTTCCGCCAGGCCGCGCTGGCCGGCCACCACGGAGCGGCGCTCGAGCTGGGCGGGCTGTTGTCGGTGGCCGGCGAGCTGGGCGAGGCGCGGGAGTGGCTGTCCGACCCGCCGCCGCCTGCGTGGGCCGGCCCCGCGGAGCCCGAGCTGGCCGCGCGGGCCGAGCTGGCCGCGGCCGCCACCGGCCGCAGGGGCGGGGTCCCGCTGGACGTGGCGGAGCTGACCGAGGTCCTGGGCACCTGGGACGTGGTGACCAGGCCGCTGCACGACCATTCGGACGTGGTGGGGTGGCTGGTGCGGCGCAGCGGAGTGCACGTGAGCGCCATCGAGCACCTGGCGTCCGTACGCGGCACGTTGCTGCGTCCCGGCAGCGCGCCGTGGCCGAGCCCCGGCGAGATCCAGCACGTCCTGGCCACGGCCAGGGACCTGCGCAAGCGGCTCGGCGTGCGTTAACGCTGGCCGAGGTGGAACAGGTGGCCGTCCTCGTCCTTGAAGACCGCCGACCAGCCCCACGGCTCCTGCTTCGGCGCCTGCGTGAACTCCACGCCGCGGGCGGCGAGCTCCTCGTGCGTCTTGACGATGTCGTCGGCCTCGAACAACACGTAGTTGGGCATGTCCTTGACCATCGCGGGCCACTTGGGGTCGGCCTTGAGGATGGCCAGCCTGGTGCCGCCGGCGGGCGGCTCGACCTCGATCCAGCGGTCCTCGCCGTAGGGCATGTCCCTGGTGACCGTGCAGCCCACCTTGCCGCTCCAGAAGTCGAGGGCACGCTGCTGGTCCTCGACGTAGATGGTGACCTGGCTGATGCCGAGCGCCATTGCTCCTCCTCTGATTGTATCCACGTTGGATATAACCATCGCGGTGCTATCGTGTCAATCATGCTCACCGCGGCCGGGTTCCACGTGCTGCTCGCCCTGGCCAGCGGCGCAGGGCACGGCTACGCGGTGATGCGGTTCGTCGAGGAGGTCAGCGGCGGCGCGATCCGGCTGGGCCCTGGCACCCTTTACCGGACGATCAGCCGCCTGATGGCCGACGGTCTGGTCGAGGAGTCCGACGTCGCCGACCCCGCGGCGCCGCACGACGCCAGGCGGCGCTATTACAAGCTGACACCGGAGGGCGAGCGCGCCGCGCGAGCCGAGGCCGAGCTGATGGCCCGCGTGGTCGGCGCGGCACGTGAGGCAGGATTGATCGCATGACATCGCTACGGCCGCAGGGGCTGTGCCCGCACCTGTTCGTGCGCGACGCGCAAGCGGCGATCGCTTTCTACCGCGAGGGCCTGGGCGCGGTGGAGGTGTTCCGCAACACGCTGTCGGACGGAACGATCCTCTTCGTCGAGCTGCAGCTCGGGGCCGGGCGGCTGCTGGTGAGCGAGGAGACGCCGGGCCTGGGCGCGCTGGCGCCGCCGACGCTGGGCGGCAGCCCGGTGCTGATCCTGCTGGAGGTGGCGGACCCCGACGCGGTGGCCGAGCAGGCTATCGACGCCGGGGCCGAGGTGGAGCAGCCGGTGCGGGAGGTCTTCTGGGGTGAGCGCTACGGCGTGCTGCGCGACCCCTTCGGCCACCGGTGGGCGGTGACGACGGCCAGGGAGCAGCTGACGCCCGACGAGATCGTGCGGGGCACGACGTACCGCCCAGAGGACTAAACGACCTCGGCGACCGGGGTGAACGGCAGGCCGAGCGCCTCGGCGACCGGCTGGTTCGTCAGCAGGCCGGCGTGCGTGTTGAGGCCGCCCGCGAGGCCGGTGTCGGCCTTGACCGCGTCGCGCCAGCCCTGGTTGGCGAGCTTGACCGCGTACGGGAGGGTCGCGTTGGTCAGGGCGTACGTGGAGGTGTTGGCCACCGATCCCGGCATGTTGGCCACGCAGTAGAAGACCGACTCGTGCACCTTGTACGTCGGCTCGGCGTGCGTGGTCGGGCGCGAGTCCTCGAAGCAGCCGCCCTGGTCGATGGCGATGTCGACGAGCACCGAGCCCGGCTTCATCCGCGCGACCAGGTCGTTGGAGACCAGCGTCGGGGCCTTCGCGCCGGGGATCAGCACCGCGCCGATGACCAGGTCGGCCTGCAGGACCTGCTGCTCGATCGCGTACCGCGTGGAGACCAGGGTCTTGAGCCGGCCCTGGTAGATGGCGTCGATGTAACGCAGGCGGTCGATGTTGGTGTCGAGGACGGTGACCTCGGCGCCCATGCCGACGGCGATCTGCGCCGCGTTCAGCCCGGAGACCCCGCCACCGATCACAACCACCTTCGCCGGGGCCACGCCCGGCACGCCGCCCGGCAGGACGCCGCGGCCGCCGTTGAAGCGCATCAGGTTGTACGCCCCCACCTGCGGCGCCAGGCGCCCCGCGACCTCGGACATCGGGGCGAGCAGCGGCAGCGCGTTGCCGACCTGGACGGTCTCGTACGCGATGCCGGTCGTCTTCGCGCTCAGCAGCGCGTCCGTGCAGGCGCGGGAGGCGGCCAGGTGCAGATAGGTGAACAGCACCAGCCCCTCGCGCAGCCGGTGGTACTCCTCGGCGATCGGCTCCTTCACCTTGAGCACCATGTCCGCCTCACCCCACACGGCGTCGGCGCCGTCGAGGATCTTCGCGCCCGCGGAGAGGTATTCCTCGTCCGTGATGTGCGAGCCCAGGCCCGCGCCCCGCTGGACGAGGACGTCGTGGCCGTTGCGCACCAGTTCGTGAACGCCCGCGGGCGTGGCGGCGACGCGGTACTCATGGTTCTTGACCTCGGCAGGGACGCCGATCTTCATTGGAGTGGTTCCTTTCGGGAACCGGCACAGCGATGTGCCGGATGGAGGGGTATCAGAGCCGGGACCAGGCCTCGGTCAGCACGCCGCGCAGGACCGAGCCGATCTCCTTGAACTCCTCGGGGCCGGCGACCAGCGGGGGTGCGAGCTGGATGACGGGGTCGCCGCGGTCGTCGGCGCGGCAGTAGAGGCCGGCGTCGAAGAGGGCCTTCGACAGGAAGCCGCGCAGCAGCCGCTCCGACTCGTCCGCGGTGAACGTCTCCTTGGTGGCCTTGTCCTTGACCAGCTCGATGCCCCAGAAGTAACCGGCGCCGCGCACGTCGCCGACGATCGGCAGGTCGCTCAGATCGTCGAGGGTCTGCTTGAACAGCGGCTCGTTCCTCGTCACGTGCCCGAGCAGGTCCTCGCGCTCGAAGATGTCGAGGTTGGCCAGGGCCACGGCCGCGGACACGGGATGCCCGCCGAAGGTGTAGCCGTGCGCGAACATTTCGTCGCCGTTCTTGAACGGCTCGAACAGCCGATCGTGCGCGATCATGGCGCCGATGGGCGAGTAGCCGCTGGTCATGCCCTTGGCGCAGGTGATGATGTCCGGCACGTAGTCGAACTTCTGGCCGCCGAACATGGTGCCCAGCCGGCCGAAGGCGCAGATGACCTCGTCGGAGACCAGCAGCACGTCGTACTCGTCGCAGATCTCGCGCAGGCGCTGCCAGTAGCCGGGGGGCGGCGGGAAGCAGCCGCCGGCGTTCTGCACGGGCTCGGCGAAGACGGCGGCCACCGTGTCGGGGCCCTCCATCTCGATGGCGCGCGCCACGCGGTCGGCAGCCCAGATGCCGTACTCCTCGGGCGTCATGCCCTTGACGCCGGTGATCTCGTCGGCGCGGTAGTGGTTGGTGTTGGGCACGCGCACGGACCCGGGCACAAGGGGCTCGAACATCTGCTTGAACGCCGGGATGCCGGTGATCGACAGCGCGCCCTGCGGGGTGCCGTGGTAGGCGATCTGGCGGCTGATGACCTTGTGCTTGAGCGGCTTGCCGATCAGCTTGTAATACTGCTTGGCCAGCTTCCACGCGGTCTCGACGGCCTCGCCGCCGCCGGTGGTGAAGAAGACGCGGTTCAGTTCGCCGGGAGCGAGGGCGGCCAGGCGCTGGGCCAGCTCGGCGGCCTTGGGGTGGGCGTAGGACCACAGCGGGAAGAACGCGAGCTCCTGGGCCTGCTTGGCGGCGGCCTCGGCCAGCTCATGGCGTCCGTGGCCGACCTGGACCACGAAGAGCCCGGCCAGGCCGTCGAGGTAGCGCTTGCCGTGGATGTCGTAGACGTACGACCCCTCACCGCGCACGATGGTGGGGATCTCGGACTGCTCATAGGCGCTGTGCCTGGTGAAGTGCAACCACAGGTGGTCTTGCGCGGCCTTCAGGACGTCGTGTTCCGGCTGCGTCATGGTTATCTTCCCTCGTCTCTGAACTCCCCACAGTCTGCATGTTCACCTGCGGTTTGCCAAGCGAATCGGTCGCGCCATTGTGGATGAAAGTCGAGATCCGCAGAACCACTATGTAACGGCAACGAAATCCGCATGTAGATTGACCCGGGGGTCACGCGTGTTCCCACACCCAGGGGTCCTGGTGTGATCCAATGAGAGACAAACTGTCCAGATTTGTTTACCGGGGGACCCGTCCGTGACTCCTGATCAGATTGAGAGCGCCGTCGCCGCCTCGATGCCCCAGGCCGTCGAGGAGCTCAAGCGGCTGGCCGCCATCCCCTCCGTGGCCTTCCCCGGGCACCCGCAAGAGCCCGTTCTCGCCGCCGCCGCGGTGACGGAGGAGCTCCTGCGTTCCGTCGGCCTGCCGCACGTCCAGCAGGTGGCCGTCGAGGGCAGCTTCCCCGCGATCTACGGCGAGGCGCCCGCGCCTCCCGGCACGCCGACGGTCCTGCTGTACGCGCACTACGACGTGCAGCCCGCCGGCGACCCGGCCGCCTGGCGCACGCCGCCCTTCGAGCCGACCCTGATCGACGGCCGCCTCTACGGCCGCGGCTGCGCGGACGACAAGTCGGGCATCATTTCCCACGTCACCGCCCTGCGTGTTTTCCAGGGCCGGTTCCCCGTGGGCATCAAGGTCATCATCGAGGGCCAGGAGGAGTACGCGGGCGAGCGTCTGGAGGCGTTCGCCGAGCGCAACCCCGACCTGCTGCGGGCCGACGCCATCGTGGTGGCCGACACCGGCAACCCGCGCGTCGGCGACCCGGCCGTCACCACCTCGCTCCGCGGCATGGCCGCGTTCACCATCGAGGTCCGCACCCTGAGGGAGGCCGTACACAGCGGCTCCTTCGGCGGCGCCGCTCCTGACGCGCTGGCCGCCCTGATGCGCATGCTGACCGCGCTGCACGACGACAACGGCGACATCCGCGTGCCCGGGCTGCCGCGCGGGTCCTTCCTCGGGCAGGGGCCGTCGGAGGAGGAGTTCAGGAAGACGGCGGGCGTTGTGGACGGCGTGTCGCTGGTGGGCTCGGGGTCGCTGGCGGACCGGCTCTGGTCCTCCTACGCGATCACCGTCACCGGCCTGGACGTGCCGACGGTGTCCGGCGCCGTGAACGCCGTGCAGCCGGTCGCGCGCGCCCGCGTCACCGTGCGCGTGCCCCCGGCCGGAGACCCGAAGACGACCGTGAACGCGGTGGTGGAGTTCCTGCGCCAGGTGGCCCCGTGGGGTGTGCAGGTGGCGTTCGGCGACTTCACGGTGGGCTCGGGCTTCCAGGCCGACTCGGGCGGCAAGGCCCGTTCGGCCCTGAACCGGGCGATGGAGCGCGCCTTCGGCCGGCCGCCGCGCGACGTGGGCGCGGGCGGCTCGATCCCGCTGGTCAACACCCTGCTGCGGCAGTTCCCCGCGGCGGAGATCCTGCTGTTCGGGGCGGAGGACGAGGACGCGGCCATCCACGCGCCGAACGAGCGGGTGGACCTGGAGGAGCTCCGCAAGGTGGCCACGACGGAGGCCCTGTTCCTCCAGGAGCTCAGCCTGCCCTCGGTGCTGGGCATCTGAGTCGGCCGTCAGAGGTGTGAGCAGAGCTCGAGAAGCTCCCGGTGGGAACCCTGTGTTCCCTCCGGGAGCCGATCGGGCCGGCACCACTTCGCTTCAAGGATCTCCAGCGGGTCGAGCTTGAGCGTGCCGCCCGTCAGCACGGCCTCGTAGGCCACCTCCACCCGCAGCGCGAAGCCGCTCTTCAGCCGGATGAGCCGGCCCACTTTCACGGTCAGACCCGTCTCCTCGAAGACCTCCCGTTCGACGGTGCGCTCGAACGTCTCCGACCGCTTCGCGTACCCGGTGGGGAATCCCCATGGGCGGCCCTCCGGCCAGAGCCGGTGCTTGAGCACCAGCACCTGCCCTTCGTCGTCCCGTACGACCCCCGTGACACCGACCATGAACGTGGCGTGCTTCAGCCACACCAGCCGCCATTGCAAGCGGCCGCCCAGAGACCGCCACACCCGGGTGAGCAGCCGTAGCAATGTGCCCCCTTCGACGTGATCGTTCCCTAGAGTCTGTCTCATGGACTGGCAGGAATGGCATGACGAATACGATCGCCCGGACTCACGCCTATCCCAGCGGCTGCGGGTCGTCCAGAGCCGTGTCCGGCAGGCGTTGGATGCCGCGGCGCCGGGGCCGGTGAAGGTGATCAGCCTGTGCGCGGGGCAGGGCCGCGACCTACTGCCCGTGCTGGCCGACCATCCACGCCGTGGTGACGTGCGAGCGCGTCTTGTGGAGCTGGGTCCGGGTAACACCGCGGCCGCGCGATCCGCGGCCGAGGCCGCCGGGCTGGATCAGGTCGACGTGGTGACGGGCGACGCGACGCTCACCGACCAGTATCACGGCATGGCGCCGGCGGACATCGTGATGTTGTGCGGGATCTTCGGCAACATCGCCGATGACGACATCAAGCGCGCCGTCGGGTTCTCCCCACAGCTGTGCGCCGGCGGCGGCGCGGTGATCTGGACGCGCAATCGCCGTGCGCCTGACCTGGTTCCGGTGATCTGCGCCTGGTTCGAAGAGCTCGGTTTCGAGCGGGAATGGGTGTCGGATCCGGACGCGGGCTTCGGTGTGGGCGTTCATCGTTTCACCAGGCAGCCTCGGCCTCTGGCGGTCGGTGAGAAGATGTTCCGCTTCGCCAGCCGATGAGGGTGAGGAGCCGTTCCGCCTGAGCCGCGTCCGCTGCGGTGAGGGCGATGCCCTTGATGAGGGCCAGCAGGTCCCGTACGTCGAGGTCGGCGCGAACGGCATGCGTCTGCTTGGCCGCGTCCAGCAGTGCGGAGGCGGTGGTGAGCATGGACTGGTGCCACTCCACGACCAGGTCAGTGCTCCGGCTCTCGGTGGCGGCGAGGGCCAGGTCTCGTTTGGTGGTGATGTGCGCCATGAACAGGCGCAGCCACTCGTGGAGCGCTTCCGCTGGGGAGTCGGCCGCCAGGAGTGCCTGGCCACGTGCGCACAGGCGCGCGACCTCGTCGGCGTAGACGGCTACCAGGAGGTCTGATCGGGTCGGGAAATGTCGGTACATGGTGGCGTTGCCGACGCCGGCCCGACGGGCCACCTCGTCGAGAGGAGCATCGGTGCCGCGCTCGGCGAAGACCTGAGCGGCCGCGGCCAGCAGCAGATCGTAGTTGCGTTGCGCGTCCGCGCGGCGGGGGCGCGTTGCCACATTCGCCTCCTTGCTAATTGGGGAACTCCCCGGTTAGTGTAGCGACATCTCCATAAATGGGGACTTCCCCAGTTAGAGAGGCGGGTGTTGGTGATGACAGCCGGCGAGGTGCATCGGCGGATCGTCGCGCTCTATCCGGAGATGATCGCGAGCGGGCGCATGGAGGAGGCGTTGGCGCTCGTCGATCCCGAGGTGATCGACCATCGGGGCGGCGCGGACGGCGACCACCACGGGATGGACGCGTGGCGGGAGAAGTGGGAGCAGGTGCTCTCCGGAGAGAGCGGATTCCATGACGTGTCCGTCGTCGTCGAGCAGAACGTCGCGACAGATGATTTGTCGGCGAATGTCTACCTCAGCCGGGGTACGCACACCGCGTCGGGGCGGCGCTACGAGGTGCGGGGAATGGACATGATCCGGGTGCGGGACGAAAGGATCGTCGAGCACTGGGCCATACGGGACGCGGTGGCGATGCGGCACCAACTCCAGCTGGATCAGTAAGCGGAATGGGCGGCGGCTCGCTCCGGGGCGTCGCGGGAGACAGCCTCGTCCACCTGGTCTATCTCGGGAAGCGCCAGCTGGTCTGGCTGTATTCGCCCTTGCGGAAGCCCAGCACCTTGGCCGGCCGCACTTCGAACACCAGCGCCTCCCCGCCCTGCGGGTGGGTGAACACGCCGTCCCCCACGTCGAAGTGCCACGCGCTGCCGTACTTCGCCTCCCAGGCGGTGGCGAGGCCCTTGAGCTTGCCCGGGTCGGTGACGCGCTCGGCGGCGCCCTCGGCCACCAGGTCGAGCCCTTCGTGCAGGGCGCTCGCGCCGGTAGTGAGCGCGCAGTTGCGGTTGGACTCCAGGTTTCTGGCCTTCTGCTCCTCGGCGCCGGTGCAGAAGTAGATCGCGTCGTCCTGCCAGACGGCCAGCAGCGTGGTGACGTGCGGGCGGCCGTCGGCGCGTACGGTGGTCAGCCAGTACGTCTCCGCCTTTTCCAGCTGGTCACGGGCCTGCGCCCAGGAAGTGGCGGTGGCGTTCGGATCGCTGAAACGGGCATCCAGTTTCATGGTCGGTTCCATGGCATCTCCTAAGCCGGGCTCCTACGTTTGGATGGACCTACCGGAGCTCAGGAACTCATCGGCGGAAGGTGAAGCGATGGCGACGTTCGCGCTGATTCACGGCGGCGGCGGGTCCGCCTGGGAATGGCATCTGGTGGCGGAGGAACCACGCGGGCGGGGGCACCAGGTCGTGGCGGTGGACCTGCCGATCGACGATGAGTCCGCCGGGCTGTGGGACTATGCCGACGCCGTGGTGGACGCGGTCGGGGAGCGGCGGGACCTGGTCGTGGTGGCACATTCGTGGGGCGGGTTCGTCGGCCCGCTCGTCTGCGACCGCCTGGCTGCCGACCTCCTGGTACTGGTCACGGCTATGATCCCGGTGCCGGGCGAACCGCCGAGCGACTGGTGGGGCAACACCGGGTTCGGACACAAGGACATCAGCGACCCGATCGGGTTGTTCCTGCACGACGTGCCCAGGGAGCTGGCAGAGGAGGCGGTCAGGAGAGAGCGCGAGCACGTGGGCATGGCGTACGGGGAGCCGTGGCCGCTGGAGGCGTGGCCGGACGTGCCGACCAGGTTCCTGTTGTGCCGCGACGATCGGTTCTTCACGCCTGAATTCATGCGCGGTGTCGTCCGCGACCGGCTCGGCATCACACTGGACGAGATCGACGGCGGGCACGCCCCCATGCTCGCGCGTCCCAAGGAGCTGGCCGATTACCTGATCGGCAGGTCGTAGACGCGGCGGACGCTGCTGCCGAGCCGGCTCACGTCGGCCCCGTACACGTGGATGGACACCCCCACCTCGCCGCTGGTGTTGCGGACCTTGTGGATGTCCCCGGGCGGGGCAAACCCGCTGACCTCCCCCGGCCGGTTGTCGGCGCGGCCGATCTCCAGTAGATGGTCGCCCATGTCCTGGTAGAGGGTCTCGTACTCGATGCCGCTGATGATGCCGAACGTGCACCACGCCACGTGGTCGTGGATCACCGTCTCCTGGCCGGGGCGCCACACCACCGACACGATGGAGAAGTCCTCCTGGGCGTAGAGCGGGCGGGAGACGTACCCGTCGGGCGAGCCTTCGCGCTCCTGCGGCGTGAGGATGTCGAGGCGGGGCAGGCGGTCGCGGAGCAGGTCGGCGACGGTGTAGGCGGTGCGGCGTGGCCCGAGCCGCACGGCCACGATGTCAGAGATGCCGGTCACGAGCGGCTGGAGGCCCGGTCTGGCGAGAGTGGTGGCGGGCATATTCATGGTGTCCCCCTAGGGAATGAGGATAATCATCCTTCCCCTTCTACGGTCCTACGCCGCGACCGATAGGTCCAACAGAAGTCTTATGGGCGAGCCATAGATACGATTGATGAATGCTGGATGTCGTCCGTCTCCGTGTCCTCCTCGCGGTCGCCCGCAAGGGCTCGCTGACCGCGGCCGCCAAGGAGCTGCACTACTCGCAGCCGTCCGTCAGCCACCACCTCGCCCGGCTGGAAGCCGAGACCGGCGCCCGGCTCATCCAGCGAGCGGGCCGCGGCATCAGGCTCACGGACGCGGGCAGGCTGCTCGCCGAGCGGGCCGCGGAGATCATCGGCCGGCTCGACGCCACCGCCGAGGAGCTGGCCGCGCACGTGGGGCTGCGGTCCGGCCGCGTGCGGCTGGCCGCCTTCCCCTCCGCGCTCGGCACCTTCGTTCCGAAGGCGGCGACGGTGCTGGGCGAGGCGCATCCCGGCCTACGCCTGCACCTCACCGAGACCGAGCCCCCGGAGGCGCTCAGGCTGCTGCGGGCGGGGCGGGTGGACGTGGCGGTGGTGTTCAGGTACGACGACACCGCGCCCGAGGACAGCGGCATCACCATGATCCATCTCCTCGACGACCCCAGCTACCTGGTGTCCCGCGCGCCCACGGACGGAGAGCTGGCCGGGCACGCCGAGGCGTCCTGGATCGCGGGCTGCGACCGGTGCCGCAGCCACCTGCTGGACATCTGCGAGAAGGCGGGGTTCGAGCCGCGGATCTCGTTCACCAGCGACGACATCGTGGCCGTGCAGGCGCTGGTGGCGGCGGGGCTCGGGCTGACGATGCTGCCTGGGTTGGCGTTGCGCGCCCACCGGCATCCCGGCGTGGAGGTGGCGGAGGTGCCGGCCTCGACCAGGCACGTGTACGCCGCCGTCTACGGCGACCCGCCCCACCCACCGGCCACCGGTGCGCTGCTGGAGGCCCTGCGGGAGGCGCTGAAAGAAAGGCTTTGACGCCGCTCCTACGATGGCTTCATGCCGGATATTTCGACACTCGCCCTCTTCAGTGTGGTCACGCTCGGCCTGCTCGTGGTGCCCGGGCCGGCGGTCCTGTACATCGTCACCCGGAGCGTCTCCCAAGGCCGCGCGGCAGGCATGATCTCCGTGCTGGGCGTGCACGCGGGCTCGGTCGTGCACGTGGCCGCGGCGGCGCTGGGCATCAGCGCGCTGCTGGCCGCCTCCGCCACGGCGTTCACCGTGGTCAAGTACGTCGGCGTCGCCTACCTGGTCTGGCTCGGCGTACGCAAGCTGGTGCGGCGGTCCGAGGGTGAGCAGGCGATCGAGCTGCGGGTGCAGTCGAAGCAGCGGCTGTTCTGGGAGGGGTTCGTGGTGAACGTGCTCAACCCCAAGACGGCGATCTTCTTCCTGGCGTTCCTGCCGCAGTTCGTCAAGCCGGACGCCGGCCCGGTCGGGCCGCAGATGCTGCTGCTCGGGCTGCTGTGGATCGTCCTCGGCATGGCCTCCGACGGCACGTACGCGATGCTCGCCTCGGCGCTCGCCGATAGGGTACGCCGCTCGGCCCGCGCACGGCGGCGGCTCGATGTGGGCAGCGGGCTCGTGTACCTCGGGCTGGCGGCCTGGCTCACCACCGAGAAGGCGTGACAAGCCAGGAAATTTCTGGCCCTTAGTGCGATAGTGAGATCAAACGCTGATCGAGGGGACGGCACGTCCGGACGTACCAAGTAGGCCTATAGGCGGACCCCATGGACACGCCACCGCACCGCCTCGGGCTCGAGCGGGCCGTCGAGGTTTATTCCGGTCACGATGACCTCGTCGGCGTGACCGGTTCGGGCTATGCCATCGGCGCCGATCTCGTGCTCACTTCCGGCGACCTCGTCGACCCCGAGGCGCCGTGCCGGGTGCGCGCGGCGTGGTCGCCGCGGTGGGTCCGCGCCGAGGAGGTCTGGCGGGGGCGCGGCGGCACCGGGGCCGTGCTGCTGCGGGTGACCGGCGCCTCGTCCGACGAAGCACCCTGGCGTGGGGTGCCGGGCATCGACCACGTGCGCTGGGCCCGGGTCGGTCAGGGACCGTACAGGCTGCGCTGCGTGGCCAGGGGCTTTCCCAGGGACGGGGAGGGGGCCGCGCAAACGTTGTCGGGTCTGGTGGACCCGCCTGCGGGCGCGGTGTCGAAGGCGCTGGCGGCCGGCGTGCTGGATTCCTCGCCGATCGCCCTCTGGGAGGGCATGTCGGGCGCCGCCCTGCTGGCCGAGCCGGCCGGGCAGGTCATCGGCGTGATCGTCACCGGCCGCGACGGGTACGCCCAGCGGCGCCTCGACGTCATCCCGGTGACCGCGTTGCTGAGTGACGAACGCTTCCGCGAGCTGGCGAACGTGCCGCCCGGGCGGCTCGAAACCGTGGCCGAGGGCGATCCGTCGGTGCTCCTGCCCGATCTGCTCTCGCCCGCCCGCGAGGACCTGCCGCCGGACTGCCCCGACTGGAGACTGCTGATGCCGCGGCACGCGGTGGTGCCGTTCCTGGGCAGGGCGGAGGAGCTGGCCCGGTTACGGGAGTGGGCCGAGGAGCCTGGGGCGCTGTCGATCGCCGTGCTGAGCGGGCGCCCCGGCACGGGGCGGACCAGGTTGGCGGGCGAGCTGTGCGAGGTGCTCGCGCGGGCGGGGTGGGACGCCGGGTTCCTGCCGCTGGGCTCCGCCTGCGCCGCCCTGTCCGGTGAGGCGGAGGGCCGGGCCGTGACGTTGGACGTGCTGCGCCCGACCCTGCTGGTGGTCGACCACCCCGAGCCGTCCTCGCCGCTGGTCGGAGAGCTGGTGCGGCGGCTGGCCAAGCACGAGCACAACCCACCCGTACGGATCCTGCTGCTGGTCCGTGAGCCGGGCGAGCCCGAATGGTGGAGGCGGCTCGACACGGCCGCGGGAGGCTGGCTGCGGCGGCTCAACACCGCGACCGTCCAGCTCAACGCCCGTCCGCTCACCCTGGACGAACGGACGGAGCACGCGCACGCGGCCATGAAGGCGTTCGCACCCAGCAGGGCCGCCCTTCCCTGGCCGCCTCCTCTCGACGACCCTGACTACGGTCTGCCGCTCCATGTCCACCTGGCCGCCCTGACGCGTCTGCGGGACGGAGCTCACGGCAACGTCGAGGCGGGCGGGCTGGTAGACCGGCTCTTGGAGCGCGAATTCGAGCAGTGGGCGCATGTATGGCCGGGCGAACGGGTGAACGACCTGGCGGCGCGGCACGCCGTGGCGGTGGTCACGCTGACCGCCCCGGCCCCAGCCGAGCTGCCCGGCCTGCTGACCGCCGTGCCGGGTCTCCACATCGCCGCCGCGGTGCAGTGGCTCGGCCGGATCTTCGACGACGGCCGGCCGCTGGGGCCGGATGTGCTGGCCGAGCGGCTTCTGGCCGAGACGCAGGACCTGGACCGGCTCGTGCTCGCCCTGCACGATCACGAGGGCCGTACGGCGCGGCACCTCGTGCGCATGCTCGACGCCCTCCGGCTGTCGGCGGGCTCGGCTCGGGTCAGGTCGGCGCTGCGGGAGCTGGTGGTGGCCAGGATCGACAGCATGGTGACGGAGGCCGCGGCGGCGTCGGGGACGCGGCTGGGGGACGCGCTCCATGCGGCAGTGGGGTTGTTCGCCGGCGATCGGGAGATCGCGCGGGCCGGAGCTCGAGCGGCCGGACTCCCGGTACGGCGGGACGTGCGACTGGGGCTGCGAGCCCTCCACGTGACGATCGGTGAGCTGGCCGTGCGGCACCTGCGGGCGGAGGGCGGGCCCATCGCGCTGGCCGGTGCGCTGTCGGTCTTGTCGGAACGGCTGGCGGCCGCGGGCCGGGTGGGTGAGGCGGTCGTGGCGGCCGCCGAGGCCGTCGACATCTTCGCCGCCGCTCCCCCGTACGAGGCGGCGGGCGCGCAGGCGGAGGCTCTGGACAACCTGGGCGCTTGCCTGTTGCTCGCGGGCGAGCCCGGCAGTGCGCTCAAGCCCGTGCACGAGGCGGCGACCAGGTTCCGCATCCTCGCCGAAGAGGAGCACGAGGCCCGGTATGCGGGGCGGGCCGCGCGGTCGCACTACAACCTGGCGTGTGCACTGCTGGGAGTCGGGCGGGCGGACGAGGCCGTCGAGGCGTTCTCGGCAGCAGGCGGCGATCCCGAGGTCGCGGCGAACGTGGCAGGCGTCCTATCCGCTGCCGAGCCGCTGCCCCCGTTCGAGGAGCTCATCACCGCCGCGCCGCTGACGCCGTTCGAGGGTCTCGAGGACGGGCCGCCCACCGCCGCGCTTGCGGAGCTGGCCGCCTGTCTCACCATCGCCTCCACGGCGGCCGTCAGGACCGTCGCTCCCATGGACCGCGATCTGGCCCACCGCCTCCACCTGCTCGCGGCCTGGCTCCACGACCGCGGCAGGACCACCGACGCTCTCGTCCCTGCCGTCGAGGCGGTGGCGAGGCTGCGCGGCCTGGCGGCCGAGGAGCCCGGGCTGCGGTTCCTGCTGGCCACGGCGGCCGGCCTGCTGTCCCGGCTGCACGGCGCTCTGGACGACCTGGACGCCGCCGCGCGGGCCGCCGCCGAGGCCGCGCGCAACCTGCGCGCGCTGGTCGTGCTCGACCCCGGCGAACATCGCCCCGCGCTGGCCGGGCAGCTACTCGACCTGGGCGAGCTCCTGCTGCTGGACGACCGCCCCGAGGAGGCGCTCGACCCGCTGCACGAGGCCATGGGCGTGGCGGACGGCCGGCACCCGCAGGCCAGGGCCAGGCGGCTGCTCGGCCTGTGCCTGGACGAGCTGGGACGCTCCGCGGACGCCCTGGCGCAGCTCGAGATCGCAGCCGAGCTGTACGACGTCCTGAGCGCGGACGACGACGCCTACCGGCGCCATCTCGCCGAGATACGAGCCCGGCTGGGCCGCACGCGAACGGTCCCGGCGCCGGGCGGCGCGCGGCACTGGATGCTGGCGCTGGTCACCTCCCGGCCCGACGAGACCGTGGCACGGGCTGAGCAGCTGGTGGCCGAGCGCCGCGAGTCCGTCGAAGGCGCCGGCGAGCCGAAGCTCGAGGAGATCCACGCATACCTGTCCGCCCAAGCCATGCTGGCCCGCGCCTGGTCGGACGCGGGCCGGGCGGCGGACGGGCTCGCGCTGGCGATGCGGGCGGCCGAGCTGCTCCAGCGGCACGCGGGACAGGATCGGCCGCACGCGATGGCGGTCGGCCAGGTGGCGGCGGCGCTCGGGCGCACACTCGTGGGCCTCGGGCGGCACAAGGAGGCCGTGCCCCACCTGCTCACCGCCATCGAGTCCCACGGGCAGGCCGGGGCGAGCCCGGCGTCGGGGAAGGAGCTGGCCGAGCTGCTCATCCTGGAGACCGTCGCGCTGTCCCACGCCGCCTGCGCGGCGGACGCGGAGGCGTCGGCGGATCGGCTGGTCAGGCTGTACGCCGCGCTCGTGTCCGAAGGCATCGAATCCCCCCTGGCCCTCGCCGGGGCGCTGCTCCTCCAGGGCGGCCTCCGCTTCAGCCGGCAGGACGTGGGCGGCGCGCTCAAGTCGGCGACCCGGGCCCTCGACGTCCTCGCGCAGGAGCCGTCGAGCGGCGATCGGCTGGTGAGCGCCGCCTGCCTGGAGCTGAGCGGCCTGTGCCTGGCCGAGCTGCACGACGAGGAGGCCGCCAGGGCCAAGCTGGCCGAGGGCACCGCCTTGATGGCCGAGCACGGTCCCGCGCCCGCCGATCTGGCGGAGGTGCACCTGTCAGCCCTGGTACGCCTGGCCAGGCTGCGGGCCGGCGAGGAAGGCCCGGCCGCCGGGATCGACATGTACGCCCGGATCCTGCAGACGCGCCCGCTCCCGGAGGCCGGCGTGCTCAGGACCCTGATCGACGAGCTCACCGCGTACCTGAGCGATCTGCCGGACGGCGCGGATCTGGCCGTGCTGCTGCCACCGCTCACGACCTTCACCGAGGCGCTCGAACGCGAGGTGCCGCTGAGCGCCGACGCCGACCTGCACGACAGGCACGCCCGCTGCCTGTCTCGCCTCAGCACCGCCGCCGCGCAGGCGAGCGACACCGAGAGCGCCATTCAGGCCGCCGGGCTGGCCGTCCGCGTGCACCGGCACCTGACCGCCTTCTCCAGCGCACACCGCGGCCGGCTGGGACTGGCGCTCGCTGCTCTCGCCAGGCTCGACCGCACCGATCTGGCCGCCGCCGAGCAGGCGATCGCGCTGCTCGACGACGCGGAGCACGGCAGGGAGCTGGCCTCCACCCTCGCCCGGTACGCAGCCGAGCTGCTCGAGCGCGGCCGCCCTGTGGAGGCCCTGGCCCACTGCGAACGGGCCGCGGACCTGTGCGACGAGCTGGACGACCCGGCCGTCGCCGCCGCCGTCTACGCCCAGCTGGGCGACAGCCTGGCCGCCCTGGACCGGCCGCACGCCGCGCTGGAGGCGGTCACCTGGTCGCTGGCCGAGCTGGAACGGGCGACCCAGCGGGGGCAGGAGCTGCCGCAGGTGCGCGCCCAGGCCATCGTGGTGCGTGGGAGGATGCTGCGGGCCTCGGGGCGGACGCACGAGGCGCTGGCGCATCTGGTGGAGGCGCTGCAGATCTACACGCGGCTGTCGCACCCGTCGGCCACCGCCGAGGTCGCCGCGATGATCGCCGACGATCTGCTGGCCGGCGGCCGCGCGGAGGAGGCCGCCGAGTACGCCAGGACCGCCACGACCGGACACGAGCCGGGCACGGTCAAGCACGCGCTCGCCCTCCAGCGGCTGGCCAGGTGTCACATGATGCTGGGCGAGCTGACCGAGGCCAACGCCCTCGTGGAGCAGCTGATCCCCCTGGCCAGACGGTCGCCGGACGATCTCACGTACCGGGCGATCCTGGCCGACTCCCTGGCCCAGAGCTCGGAGCTGCTGCCGCTGCTGCGGCTGGACGGCGGCACCGAGGCCGAGGCCAGGGCCCGAGAGGCCATCGCGATCTACGACGACCTGATGACCACAGGCATGAACGCCGAGGCCCTGCACACCAGCCGGGCAGGAGCCAGCCTCACGCTGGCCGCCGCCCTGCGGATGCGCGACCTCGCCGCGGATGCGGTGCGGCCGCTCCGCGAGGCGGTGGCGGCGCTGGAGAGGTACGCGCCGGGCAACCCGCCGCTGTCCGGGCTGCTGGCCAGGGGGATGCTCATGCTGGGCGACGCCCTCATGGAGGCGGGCCGTCCGCTGGAGGCCGGTCTGGTCTTCCACCGGGGCACGCAGGTGACGCGCGACGTGCTCTCCAGGGCCGTCGCGCACGCCCGGCTCGGCCTGTGCCAGCAGGAGCTGGGCAGGGACGACGCGGCCGACGCCGCGCTCCGGGTCGCGGCGGGGCTGCTGCGTGAGCTGCTCGCCGGCGAGCGCGACGAGGGCCTGGCGGACCTGCTGCGCGACGTGCTGCGCAGCAGGCTGACGCTCCTGGAGAAGGCCGGCAAGGGCGAGGAGGTGCGGCAGGTCGAGGACGACCTGCGCGCCCTCAGGACGTGATGGCCTGCACCGTCTCCCGAGCCCACCGGTAATCGGCCTTGCCGGCCGGCGAGCGCACCATCTTCTCGACGAACGCGTACGTTCGCGGCACCTTGTACCCGGACAGCAGCTTCCTGCAGTGCGCGTCCAGTTCCTCGGCCGTGACCTCGACACCGGGCCGCGGCTCGATCACGGCCGCCACTTTGTTCCCCCAGCGCTCGTCCGGTACCCCGGTCACCACCGCGTCGAACACGGCAGAATGCCCCTTGAGCACGGCTTCGACCTCTTCGGGGAACACCTTCTCACCGCCGGTGTTGATGCACTGCGAGCCCCGGCCGAAGACGTTCACGGTCCCGTCGGTGTCGACGGTCGCCAGGTCTCCGGTCAGCAACCAGCGCGCGCCCTGGTCGTCGGTGACGAAGGTGCGGGCGGTCTTGTCCGGGTCGTTGTAGTAGCCGAACGCGACCCGCCCCGACCGCGCCACCGTCCCGAGCTGCCCGGACCCGGGCTCGACAGGCCGGCCCTTCTCGTCGAGGACGGCCAGGTTGACCACGGAGTTCGGCTGGTAGCGCAGGCCGGTCTCCGGCGACGACCCGGCCGTGCCCGACGCCGTGTAGCCGGACTCGGTCGAGCCGAAGTTGTCCAGGATCATGACGTTCGGGAGCAGCTCCTGCAGCCGGTCGCGGACCGCGCCGGACAGGATGGCGCCGGTCGAGCTGATCACGATCAGCGACGAGACGTCGTAGGAGCCCTGCGCCAGCGCCTCGGCCATGGGCCTGGCCATGGCGTCGCCGGTGATGTTGATCGTGTTCACGCGCTCGCGCTCGACCGTCCGCCACACCTCGGCGCCGTCGAACTTGCGGATGTACGCGACGCTCCCGCCCATCCACCACGTGATGAACGTGGCCATCTGCGCGGCGCCGTGCATCAGCGGCGCGACGGGGAACATCAGCAAGGGTCCTGACACGACCGCGGCGTCGATCACCTCTTGCGGGGTGGCGCGCGGCTCGCCGTACGGGTTGCCGCCGCCGAAGCCCATGAACAGGTCCTCGACGTGCCACATCGCGCCTTTCGGCATGCCGGTGGTGCCGCCGGTGTAGATGATGTACACGTCCTGCCCGGAGCGCGGCGGGAAGCCCCGCTCAGGCTTGCCCTGCTCCAGCGCGATCTCGTACGGCACCGCGGCGCCGATCGCCGACTCGCCGCCCACCGAGATCAGGTGCTGCAGCAGCGGCGCCTCGCCGGCGACGGCGGCCACCCGCGCGTCGAACTCGACGTCGTAGATCAGCGCCCGGATGTCGGAGTCCCGGTACAGGTAGAGCAGCTCGGCCTCGACGTACCGGAAGTTGACGTTGATCGGCACCGCCCGGATCTTCAGCGCGGCCAGCATGCCGGCGATGTACGGGATGCCGTTGTAGAGCTGGATGCCGACGTGCTGGCCCGGCTGGATGCCCAGATCCATGAGGTAATGGGCGAGCCGGTTGGCCTCGGTGTCCAGCTCTGCGTAGGTGCGGCGATCATCACCGCAGATGACGGCGGTCCGGTCCCCGATCGCGTCCGCTAACCCCTCGTACAAGTCCGCATGGTTGAACTCCATTAGGGCTTCTCCCGTCCGACGATCCACATCGCGAAGAACTGGGCTCCCCCGCCATAGGCGTGACCGAGCGCCGTGCGGGCGCCGTCCACCTGGTGTTCGCCGGCCATCCCGCGCACCTGCAGCGCGGCCTCGGCGAACCTGATCAGCCCCGAGGCCCCGATCGGGTTGCTGGACAGCACCCCGCCCGAGGCGTTCCACGGAATGTCACCGTCGAGCGCGGTCGCGCCCGACTCGGTGAGCTTCCATCCCTCCCCCTCCGCCGCGAACCCCAGGTTCTCCAGCCACATCGGCTCGTACCAGGAGAACGGCACGTACGTCTCGGCCACGTCGATCTGCCGCCGCGGGTCGGCGATGCCGGCCTGGCGGTAGACGTCGGCGGCGCAGTCCTTGCCCGCCTGCGGGTTGACCGTGTCACGACTCGCCCGGAAGATCGGCTCGGAGCGCATGGCGGTGCCGTGCACCCAGGCCGGGGTGCCGGTGACCGCGGACTCCGACGACAGGACCATGGCACAGGCGCCGTCGCTGGACGGGCAGGTCTCCAGGTAGCGGATCGGCTCCCAGAGCATGGGCGTGGACTCGACCATCTTCTGGTCGATGCCGGGGATCTTGAGGTGCGCGTACGGATTCTTGAGCGCGTTGATCCGGTCCTTGACCGCGACCAGCGTGCCGATGTGCTCGGGGGCGCCGGACCTGCGCATGTACTCGCGGATGTGCGGCGCGAAGTAGCCGCCCGCGCCCACCACCAGCGACGAGCTGAACGGCAGGTGCGTGGACAGGGCCCAGGTGGCGTTGGACTCCGACTGCTTCTCGAACGCCACAACCAGCACCCGGTCGTGCACGCCGCCCTGGACGAGGCTGGCGCCGACCAGCGCGGTGGAGCCGCCGACGCTGCCCGCGGTGTGCACCCGCATCATCGGCTTGCCGGCCGCGCCGAGCGCGTCGGCCAGGTACGCCTCCGGCATCATGACGCCCTCGAACAGGTCCGGCGCTTTGCCGATAACCACGGCGTCGATGTCCTTGAACGTCAGCCCGGCATCCTCCAGCGCCCGCAGCGCCGCCTCGCGCACCAGCCCGGCGATCGACACGTCCCTGCGCCTGGTCGTGTAGTACGTCTGCCCGACGCCGATGACCGCACAGCGGTTCCCCATGATCAGGCCTCCAGTACGGTGACGAGATTGTGCTGCAGGCACGGCCCGCCGGCGGCGTGGGCGACGGTGCGGCGGGCATGGCCATCGAGGATGCGTTGCGCCGCCTCGCCGATCCGGATGAGCCCGGTGGCCATGACGGGGTTCGCGGCCAGCGGCCCGCCCGACGGGTTGATCACCGTGTCGCCGGTCAACTCCAGCGCCTCGCGCAGGATGATCTCCTCGTGCGGGAACTGGGCGTGCAGCTCGGCCACCTCGACGGGCCCCTTGCCCACCCCGGCGGCACGCGCGGCGTCGGCCGCGGAGGCCGACCGGGCCAGGTCGCGCATGCCCAGGTAGTGAGGCTCGATCCGATGCGCGATGCCCCTGATGTAGGCCGGACTGGCGGACAACTCACGGGCCAGGTCGCCGGTCGCGAGCACGATCGCGGCCGCGCCGTCCGTGATCGGCGGCACGTCCGTCTGTTTCAGCGGCTGGACGGCGAAGTCCTCGTCCTCCGGCTCGGACAGGTCCAGCGCGTACGGGTTGGCGCGGCCGTCGGCCCGGCTGCGGCGCACGATCTCGTCCAGTTCCTTCCGGTCCGCGTCGACCGCGGCGGCCTGCAGCGCGGCGTAGGAGAGCTGGTCGAGGCCCAGCGGAGCCAGGTAGTAGGGGTCGAGCTGGAGCGTCATGATCGTACGCAGGTCACCGAGCGACGACTTGCCGAAGCCGTAGACCAGGGCCGAGTCGACGTCGCCGTGCTGGAGACGCACCCACGCCTCGTACAGCGCCCAGGCTCCGTCCATCTCCACGTGGCTCTCCGAGATGGGCGGCCAGGCGCCCAGCGCGTCGAGCGCCGACACGAACGAGAACGGCGCGCCCGCGAGATAGTCGCAGCTGCCCGAGCAGGTGAAGCCGAACCGCTCCAGCCCGGTGCGCCGCTTGACCTCCTTGATCACGGGCAGGATCAGCTCGGGCTCGGTCAGGCCGGTGTCGTGGGGGGTGTGCCGCGTCTGGGCGAACGCGACGATCGCGACCTCTCTCATGACAACTCCACGTCGGGCTCGCCGGTGGGGGCGAACCAGCGGATGTTCGCCATGGACGCCGTGCGCTCGCTCTCGGGCACCCACACGGCCTTGACCCGCATGCCCTGGCGCACCTCGTGCGCGGGCACGTCGCCGGTCAGGGCGATGATGGGAATGTCGGCCCCGTCGAGCAGGATGTACGCCGACACGAAGGGCACTTCAGGGGCCCGCGGGTCGGGCAGGTTGTTGATGGCGAATGTGGTGATCGTGCCGGTGTCGGGAAGCTCGAGCGTGTCGGGGATGGCGTTGCCGCATTCCGGGCAGGCCGCGCGGTAGGGGACGTACACCTTGGCGCAGTGGTCGCAGCGACCGCCGAGGAAGACACCCCGCTCGATGCCCTCGAGGAAGACGCGGAGGGCGCCGCCTGCCTGAAGGCGGTACTCGGCACGCACCTGGGAGACGATCTGCGTGACCTCGGGGACGAAGTGCGCGATGTCGGTGATGTGCCCGGTGGGCTGGTCACGCCATACGGGCCAGACCCGCATCCCGGTCTTCATCACCTTGATGTGCTCGGGACACACCGCGTGCACCAGCGCCGTGTCGGCGCCGTCGAGCTGGATCAGCGCCCAGGCGAAGGGCCGGTCCAGCGGATGACCGTCGAGGGGCTCGTGTACCCACGACCACGTGGTGACCGTGCCGACCGGGCCGACCTCGACGTACTCGCCGGTGACCGGCTCGCCGGTGGCGGGGTCGTACTCGAGGGGCGGCACCAGCACCCGGCCCTCCGCCGTCCGCGCCCCCACGATGCGGCGGGCGCGCAGCTCGCTCAGGAACCGGCCGACCACCGGCCCGGTCGAACGGGTGTAACCGCCGGGGAACTCCAGGACGTGCTGAGCGACCAGCGGATCAGATGGCACGGTCGTGTCCCTCCCAGTAAGGGGCGCGGAGTTTGCGTTTGAGCAGCTTGCCGTTCGGCTCACGGGGCATCTCGGCGATGAAGTCGATGCTCTTGGGCCACTTCATCCGGGCCAGCCGGCCCTCCAGCGAGGCCAGCAGCTCCGCGGCCAGCTCCGACCCCGGCTCGACACCCGCCGCCGGCTCGACCACGGCCTTGATCTGCTCGCCCCACTCCTCGTCGGGGATGCCGAACACGGCCACGTCCGCCACCTTCGGGTGGATCATGAGCTCGTTCTCGATCTCGGCCGGGTAGATGTTCGCGCCGCCAGAGATGATCATGTCGGCCTTGCGGTCGCAGAGGTAGAGGAAGCCGTCCTCGTCCAGGTATCCGATGTCGCCGACGGTGAAGAAGTCCTTGAGCCGGTTCGCGGCCGTCTTGGCGGGGTCGCCTTTGTACTCGAACGAGGCGCCCATCATCTTCATGTAGATCGTGCCCGTGGCGCCGGTGGGCACCGGCTCGCCCTGCTCGTCCACGATGAGCAGCTCGCTGATGGGCCAGGCCTTGCCGACCGTGCCCGGATGCGTCTTCCAGTCCCCGGGCGTGGCCAGGGTGCCGCCGCCCTCGGTGGCCGCGTAGTACTCGTAGACGCAGTCTCCCCACCAGTTCAACATCGCCCATTTCACGGGGATCGGACAGGGGGCGGCCGCGTGGATCATCCACCTGAGCGAGGACAGGTCGTACTGCTTGCGGGTCGGCTCGGGCAGCGCGAGCAGCCGCTTGAAATGCGTCGGCACCAGGTGGGAGTTGGTGACGCGATGCCGCTCGCAGAGCCGCAGCAGCTCCTCGGCGTCCCACTTGTCCATGTAGACCAGCGTGTGCCCCATGTGCAGGGCCGTGCCGCCGAACTGGGTCACGGCGGTGTGGTAGCAGGGCGAGGTGACCAGGTGGGCGTTGGGCCGGCCCGGCGTGATGCCGAACAAGCCGAGCAAGAACGTCATGAGCTCAGCGGAGTCGTCCGGATCCAGGCCGCTCAGCGGGCGTTTGACGCCTTTGGGCTTGCCGGTGGTGCCCGACGTGTAGTGCATGGTGGCGCCGGCGGTGCGATCGGCAGGCGTGCTGTCGGGCCGTCCGTCGGTCAGCTCACTCGCCGCCCGGAATCCCGGCCCTTCTCCGAGGAGGAAGCGGCGGTCCGGCTCGATGGCCTGCGCGCCCTCGGCCCCGGTCGCGGCGAAGCGGGGATGGACGAAGAACGCCTTGGCCTCGCTGTCGGAGACGATGTAGGCGATCTCCGAGCCGGTGAGGTGCCAGTTGACCGGCGTGTAGTACCAGCCGGCCTGCATCGCGGCCAGGTAGAGCACCAGGCCGTCGGCGCCGTTGGGCACCAGGCCGCAGATGCCGTCGCCGGGCTTGAGCCCGAGGTCGCGCAGGCCGTGGACGAGGCGGTTCGATCGGGCCAGGAGCTCGCCCGCGCGGTGCTCCGTACCGTCGGGATCCACGGCCGCGATCCACTCGGGATCCGCCTGCGCGAGCCTCCAGAAACCGAGCGTGCCCATATGCACTCCCTCGCGGCGCCGGCAAAAAACAGGAACCTGTTCTCGTTCGCTGGTGGGAGCGTATCCTGGGGCCGAAGTGCGTAGCAAGCGCTTGATTAGAGACTTCGGAGGCATCCGTGGAGCTTCTGCCGATCAGCACCCCCCACTGCCGAGTGGAACGCGACGGCCACGTTCTCATCGTCACCATGAACCGGCCGGAGGCCCGCAACGCGCTCTCCTCGGACATGCTGATCGGCTTGGCCTCGGCATGGGCGTACGCGTCGGCGGAGCCCGGGATCAGGGCGGCGATCCTGACGGGCGCGGAGGGCACGTTCTGCGCGGGCGCCGACCTCAAGGCCATGGGACAGCCGTCGGCGGACCCCGAGGTCCAGGCCAGGGCCGCGCAGATCCCCAACTTCCACTGGAAGGGCCTGCTGCGGGAAGACCTGCCCACCAAGCCGATCATCAGCGCGGTGGAGGGCTACGCGGTGGCCGGTGGGACCGAGCTGCTGGTGGGCACGGATCTGCGGGTGGTGGCGGAGTCGGCCACGCTGGGGTTGTTCGAGGCCAAGCGCGCGCTGTTCCCCATGGGCGGCAGCGCCGTCCGGCTGCCCCGGCAGATCCCGTACTGCCACGCCATGGACCTGCTGCTGACGGGCCGCGCGGTCACGGCGGCCGAGGCCCTGTCGATGGGGCTGGTCAATCGCGTGGTCCCGGACGGCCAGGCGCTGGCGGCGGCCCGCGAGCTGGCCGACGACGTGGCCGCCTCCGGCCCGCTGGCGGTCCAGGCGATCCTGCGCACGTACCGGGACACACTGGGGCTTTCCGAGCCGGAGGCCCTGAAGGTCTCCGACGACCTCGGATGGCCGGTCATCGGCTCGGAAGACGCAAAGGAGGGCACGCGCGCTTTCCGCGAGAAGCGCGCGCCGCGCTACGAGGGCCGTTGAGGCCGGCGACGGTCCCCGGCTCCGGCCGGAGACCGTCGCGCTCAGTCCTCAGTGATGCGGGACAGCCGGTCGAGAGCCTCGCCGTACTCCTCCACCAGCCCGAACACCACGTCCTTCGTGGAGCGGACCTGGTTCATCACCCCGATGATCTGCCCGGCGGGGAAGGTCGCCAGCTCGCTGGCGTCCGAGCGGCCGATGCGCCGCAGCGCGTCCGAGACCAGCATGAACTGCAGCGGCATCGGCAGCGTCCCCGGCGACTCCTCCGACTCCCACGCCTCCGTCCACTCGTTCTTGAGCAGCCGCGCCGGTTTGCCGGTCCAGCTGCGCGAGCGGACGGTGTCCCGGGAGGTGGCCTCCAGGATGCGGCGCTTGGCCATCTCCGGGGTGTCGGCCTCCTCGACCGTGAGCCACAACGAGCCCGTCCAGACGCCCTCCGCGCCCAGCGCCATCCCCGCCGCCATCTGGCGGCCGTTGCCGATCCCGCCGGCGGCCAGGACGGGGACGTCCACAGCGTCCACCACCTGAGGGATCAGGACCATCGTGGAGATCTCACCGGTGTGACCGCCGGCCTCCGTGCCCTGGGCGACCACCACGTCCACCCCGACCTCGACCTGCTTGAGCGCGTGGCGGGGCGTGGAGGCGAGGGCGGCGACCTTCACCCCGTGCGCGTGGGCCAGGTCCACGACGTCGGCGGGAGGCGGGCCGAGCGCGTTGGCCAGGAGCGCGATCGGGTGGCGCAGGGCCACCTCGACCTGCGGGCGGGCGGTGGCGTCCGTCCAGCCCAGCAGGACCTTGCCGGCGTCGGCGTCCGAGGACAGGGGCGGCACGCCGTGCTTGGCCAGGAGGTTCTCGACGAACGAGCGGTGCCCGTCGGGGATCATCGACTGCAGGCGGCCCACCAGCTCCTCGGGCGCGAACTCGGCACCCTCGTAGGAGGCGGGCATGACGACGTCCACGCCGTACGGCTTGCCGTCCACGTGATCGTCGATCCATTTGAGCTCCATCTCGAGCTCTTCAGGCGTGAAGTAGAGAGCCCCGAGCACCCCTATACCGCCCGCGCGGCTGACGGCGGCCACGACATCCCTGCAGTGGCTGAAGGCGAAGATCGGGAGCTCGATTCCGAACATGTCCGTGACACGTGTCCGCATGAGCCGACGATAAGTCGCGCACCCACCAAACTGCAACGCGTTCTACTCTAGAACCTTTGGTCGGTTCGTCAGATGGAACGGGTTCTAACGCGGCATCCTGCGCCACAGAGCGCGGGGCAGCAGCCGCATGACCACGAAGATCGGCCCGAGCGCGCGCGGCACCCAGACGGAGGACGTGCCCTCACGCAGCGCCCGCACCGTGGCCGAGGCCACCTGCCGGGGTGTGGAGGACAGCGGGGCAGGGGTGAGCCCTTTCGTCATCCGGCCGATCACGAAGCCCGGCCGCACGATCAGCACCCGGGCGCCCGACCCGTGCAGGGCGTCGCCCAGCCCTTGAGCGAACCCGTCGAGCCCGGCCTTGGCCGAGCCGTACACGAAGTTGGCCTTGCGGACCCGCGCGCCCGCCACGGACGACAACATCACCAGCGTGCCGTGTCCCTGCTCGCGCAGCACCCTGGCCGCGTGCAGCCCCACCGACACGTGGGCGCCGTAGTTGACCGCCACGTCCCGGGCGGCGGCCGCCGGGTCGGCGTCGTAGTCCGCCTGGCTCCCCAGCACACCGAAACCCGAGATCACCACGTCGAGATCGCCGACCAGCTCCACCGCCTTGTCGAAGACGGCGCCGTGCCCGTGGACGTCCAGCGCGTCGAACGGCAGGACATGGACCTCCGCGCCCAGCGCGGGCGGGACGAACTCGCCGCGCACGGCCAGCACCACCCGGCTCGCGCCCTGGGCCACCAGCAGCCGGACGATCTCCAGGCCGATCTCGCTGCGTCCGCCGAGCAGCAGCACGGTGTCGACGGCGCCGAGAGCGTTCTTCACAGCCGGAGCCTCCTGGCCAGGTCGGAGCGGAACAGCCCGGCGGGATCGGCCTCGTCCCTGATCCCCCGCCACTGCTCCAGCTCGGGATACATCGCCGCCATCATGTCAGCGCGCAGCCTCGAGTCCTTGGCCAGGTAGACCCGTCCGCCGGCCTCGGCGACCTGCCGGTCGAAGCCGCGGAGCAGGCCGGCGAGGCCGCGCTGCCCGACGGGGATGTCCAGGGCCAGAGTCCAGCCTGGCATGGGGAAGGACAGCAGCCCGCCCGACTCCGGCCCGAACCTCTTGAGCACGGTGAGGAACGACACGGTGCCGTGCGCCGACAACGACCCGACGATGTCGCGCAGGGTGTCCTCCGCGCCGAAGGGCACCACGAACTGGTACTGGACGAAGCCTCGCGAGCCGTAGACCCGGTTCCAGTCCTCGACGAAGTCGAGCGGGTGGAAGAACGGCGCGATGCCCTGCACGATGGTCCGGCGCCGCGGCGCCTTGCGATACCAGACCTCGTTGAACGCGCGCACGCTCAGCCTGTTGAGCAGCCCGCCGGGCACCCATACGGGCGCCCGCAGCAGCGCGCCCGGCGCGAAGGCCGGCGACTCCTTCCCTTCGGCACGTGGCAGGTGATCGCCCCTGGTGAGCACGCTGCGCCCCATCGCACGGCCGCGGGCGAGCAGGTCGATCCAGGCCACCGTGTAGCGGTAGCGGTCGTCGGTGGCCGCCATGGTCGCCAGCGTCTCGTCCAGGTCGCCGGTCCGCTGCACGTCCACCCGCATGAGGGCGGTCTCGACGGGCACGCAGGCGAACGTGGCCTCGGCGATCACCCCGGTCAGCCCCATGCCGCCGACGGTGGCCCAGAAGAGCGGATCGCCGGGGCGCAGCGTGCGGACCGTCCCGCCGGCGGTCACCAGGGTGAGCGAGCGGACGTGCGTGCCGAAGGAGGAGTCGCGGTGGTGGTTCTTGCCGTGCACGTCGGCCGCTATGGCACCGCCGACGGTGACGTGCCGGGTGCCCGGGCTGACCGGGACGAACCAGCCCCGGGGGACGAGTGCCGTCATCAGGTCGTGCAGGCTGACCCCGCCGGAGGCGGTCACCAGGCCTGCCGCCTCGTCAAAGGTCCACGCATCCAGGCCGGTGCAGTCGAGGACGAGGCCGCCGGCGTTCTGTGCGGCGTCGCCGTACGACCTCCCCAGGCCGCGCGCCACCGCGCCCCGCCGTGGCGCCGAGGCCACCAGCTCGCTCAGGTGCTCGACGGAACGGGGCCGCGCGAGCGTGGCCGGCGTGGGCGCCGTACGCCCCCAGCCGGTCAGGAACGTCGTCATGTGTAGATCCCCAAGGCCACCAGCACGATCAGCCCGGCGGCGAACAGCAGGGTCGGCCGGTCACGGGCCGCCAGCTCCTCGGGCTCCTCGCCCCTCCCCCGGTCCACCAGCAGATTATGCCTGAGCACGAGCAGGAGGAACGGGATGATGCTGAGCCCGTAGAAGAGGTCCGCGTGCGCGTTGAGCGCCCACAGGCAGTACGTCACGATCATCGCGCCCGAGCACATGATCCGGACCTGGGCCAGGTAGGCGGGAGAGTAGGCGGCCAGCGTCGCGCGGGTCCCCGTCACGCCCTGGGTCCGCAGCTCCGCCTCGCGCTTGCCCACCACCAGTTGCAGGGCCGCCAGCGAGATGACCACCAGGAACCATCCGGTCACCGGCACGTCCACCGCCACGGCCCCGGCGTAGGCCCTGATCACGTGGCACCCGGCGACCGCGATCAGGTCCACGACCTCCTGGTGCTTGAGCCACACCGTGTACGACAGCGTCAGCGCCACGTAGCCGGCCACCACGGCCGGCGACTGCCAGCTCCCGGTGAGCGCGGCCACCGCGGGCGCCAGGATCAGCAGGGCGACGCCGGTCACCCGGGCCGTCCGCACGGACACCGCACCCGCCGCGATCGGCCGGTGCCGCTTACGCGGGTGCAGCCGGTCGGCCTCCACGTCGGCGGCGTCGTTGAGCAGGTAGGCGCCGCTCGCCGCCAGGCAGAACGCGACGAAGACCAATAACGTCGCGAGCAGGCTGCCCGGCTCGCCCAGCACCCCGGCGGCCGTGGGCGCGGCCAGGACCAGCACGTTCTTCACCCATTGGCGCGGCCTGGCCGCTCTGAGTAACGCGAGCGCGGGCGCGGCCGTGCGGGGCCGCGACACCACGCCTTGGCTCATGAGGTCCTGCGGCCGCGCACGGTCAGGAAAACGCCTCCCACGAACAGCACGATACCGACCACCGCGAGCACAATCGGCAAGGTGGTCCTGATCAGGTTGATCTGGCTCTTGCCTTCGCGTGCGCTGGTGACGAGTTCGTTGACGGTCTCGTCGGTCATCTTGGCCGTGGCCACGAAGGCCTTGGAGCGCTCGATGCCGTCCTGGCTCTTGAGCACCTCGTTGCGCTGCTGCTCCTGACGGACGGGGGCGCCGGTGGTGGGCTCGATCCAGTAGGTGACCGTGCCGGAGTAGACGCGGTTGAGCTGCACGTCACCGGACTCGCCCATGCCGAACAAGGCGGCGGGCACGTTCAGGGTCTCGGTCTGGGTCTCGGGGACGACCTGCTCGAACTTGTAGGTGTTCAGGCCGTTGACCTGCTCCTCGCCGACGAACTTGGCCTCGAACGCCTTGCCCGCGCTGGAGTTGAAGACCAGGTGGGTCTTCTTCTCCACGTCGAACGGGAACTTGTAGATCTGGCCCTGCAACTGCACCGGAGCCTTGTCGATGCTGACGCCGCAGCAGTTGAGCCCGACGCCGGAGCGCTTGTCGAAAGCGCTGCGCCGCTCGGTGAAGTTGATGCCGGGCTTGCCGTTGGTGACGTCGTTCACGGCGGTGAACTCGTCCCACACGACCCGGTCGCCGGACGCCTCCTTCACGTCACCACGGGTGGTGACGATGATGTCGAGGTCGGCGGTGAGCACCTTGCCGTCGGGGATGCTGAAGTACTGCGCGCCGGTCGCCTGGAGCTTGGTGATCCCGTAGTGGTCGCCCGCGGCGGCCATGAGCGCGGGCGCCACCTGGAGGCGCATCAGCGGAGCCAGAACGATGAGGAATGCCCCGACGGCGATGAGGACGCTGCCTACGACGACCCGGTTCATCGACCCTCCATGTGCAGGTGCACGGACGCCTGTCTGGGTGATTAAGTAACTGAAACTAGTTCCTACTCGCCGGTATGTTATTGCGGTGAGTGACCGACGTCACCAGGGATGCGGAAACGTGACCGAAACAGGTTCTACATCGGCGGGGGTGCCCGCGGTCTCCGGACACCAGGCGTCTCTCGATGGCATACGTGCGGTGGCCGCGTTCGCCGTCCTGGTCTTCCACGTGGCGATGGAGGCGGGCACGGCGCTGGAACCGGGTTTCCTGGGTGGCGTGTTGTCCAGGGGCGAGATCGGCGTGCCGATCTTCTTCACGCTGTCCGGCCTGCTGCTCTACCGCGCTTGGGCCGCCGAGGTCCTGATCGGAGACCCGGCTCCCAGCAAGCGCCGCTACCTGTGGAGGCGTTTCCTGCGCATCATCCCCGCCTACTGGCTGGTGGTGGCCGTGGCCCTGCTGCTGTGGGGCGAGGTCCACCGGTCGGATCCGTGGACGTGGGGGAACATGTTGTTCCTGGTGCATATCTACGACACGAACCCGTGGTGGTTCGGCCTCGGGCCCAAGGGGCTCGGGCAGATGTGGAGCCTGGCGGTCGAGCTGACGTTCTACCTCACGCTCCCGCTGGTAGCGGCCGCGTTGCGGGGGTTCGCGCTGCGGGCGGGACCGGACCTGGGCGCCAGGGCCAGGCGCCTGCTGATCGGGCTGGTGGCCATGGCCGCCGTCTCCTACGTGTACACGATCTTCGAGTATTTCCCCGAGTACCGGCCGTGGATGAACGTGTGGCTGCCGCGCTCGTGGACGTTCTTCGTGCCGGGCATGGCGCTGGCAGTACTGACCGTCTGGGCCCGGGCGGATGACGGCCGCATCCGCCGCCTGTGCGCGGCCCTGGCCTCCTCGTGGGGCACGTTGTGGCTCATCGCGGGGCTGGCGTACCTGATCGCCGCCACCCCGGTGACCGGGCCGCGCTTCGTCGGTCTGGGCGGCATCTGGACCGCGTTCTACGAGCAGGCCCTCTACACGGTCATCGCCTTCTGTCTCGTCGCGCCCGCGGCCCTGGAGCCGGAGCGCGCCACGCCGGTGCGCGCGCTGCTCGGCGGGCGTGTCATGAGCTATCTCGGCCGGATCTCCTACGGCGTCTTCCTGTGGCAGTTCGTGGTCATCTACCTCTGGTACGACTTCACCGGCCAAGAGCCGTGGTCCGGCAACCTGCTACTCAACCTGGCCGCCGTCGGCGCCATCACGGTCGCGCTCTCCGGGCTCACCTACCGCTACGTGGAGGAGCCCGCAAGGCGGCTGATCCGCTTCATCCCTCAGAGCGCCGGAGGGGCCGGTCCCGGCTCGCCGAAGGCCACCGCCCTCAGGCAGAACGCCTGACCCTGGCCGCCGGCCGCACTGATCCGCATGCCCCTGCCCGCCCCGTCGTGCGGGACGTAGAACAGCGCTCCCATGGCGCCGGTCGCGGGCAGCGTGGCCGCCCGCTGGGTGCCGCCGAGGTCCACCACGACCTGCACCGGCTGGGGACTGACGTACGCCATGGCCACCACCATGCCGGGACCGCCCAAGGACTCGACGGGGAAGACCCGGGCCGCCGGGTAACACTTCCTGCCCTTGACCGCGTCGAAGAAGGGCGCCACCCGGCCCACGAGGACGAGCTTGCCCGTGGCGTCGAAGACGTACGGCTCGGCCGACGGCTGCGGCTCGCGCATGCGCTCTCTGATCTCGGGGTCGGCCAGCGGCGCGAGCACGTAGGACGTCAGGCGGCGCGGCCCGTTCCAGGGTAGGACGATCTCCGGCGGCACGGGACGCGCGTAGATGTCGGCGTCCGGCGCGGCGGTGGCCAGCGAGGCCCGCGCGTTGTCCAGGTAGCGCCTGACCTTGTCCCCGCTGAGCGTGTCGCCGAAGGCGTTGATCGAGACCAGCGACACGGCCACGAAGGCGACGGTCAGCCCGCCCGCGGCCAGCGACAGCGTGCCAGGAACCGGCCTGCGGCGGGTGTCGTCGGGCTCGCCCTCGACCGGCTGCCAGGCCAGCGCCAGGCACAGGGCGACCAGCACCGCGGCGTCGGCGACGTACCTGGTCTCCGCGCCCACCAGGTCCCACGCGGTGGCCCGCGCGATCACGGTGGGCACCGCGTCGGCCACGACGACGTAGGCGGCCAGAATCGCCCACGCCCGCCACGCCCGCCTGCGATAAACGCACGTGACCACGACGAGTAACACGATCACGGCCCATGAGCCGATCACGGTGGCCTGGGCCGGGTCGGCCAGCCCTCCGGTGGCGGTGAGCCCGCCCCAGCGCAGTGGGCCACCGACCGCGCCCGTGGGGAAGGTCTCCCCCAGCAACCGGCGCAGCAGCCCGGGGACGATCTCGGCCTTCGGGCCGGTCAGCCCGTCGGAGCCGGCGCTGTCACCGCGCAGCCAGTACAGCACGCCGTACCCGGCCAGCAGCAGGCCGTGCGCCCACCAGACGGGCCTGCGCAGCTCCGTCAGCAGCGCGCGAGCCCACAACCCCTTGCCCAGGTAGGCGCTGGTGATCCCGAGCACCACGAAGGGGATGAACACTCCCTTCGTGGAGAAGGCCATCCCGACGGCGGTCCAGATGAGGGCGTGCCAGCGGCCCTTGCCCTCGCGGAGGTATCTGATGTGCGAGGCCAGCGCGGCGATCAGCGCGAGTTGCAGCGGCACCGCGTTGAGCGCGGCCGACCACCAGCTCATCGCGGGCACGGTGAGCGGGGCGAAGACGTAGACGGTCAGCGCGGCGAGCACGACCGCGCGGTCCCCGAACAGCCGCCGCAACAACACGAGGAACACGATCGAGGCCGCCGCCTGGAGCGCGAGGGTGACGAACGAGACCAACACCCAGGTGTACGGTGCCACCGACGTGAGCACCCACACCAGGGCCAGCGCGCCGGGCATCAGATGGCCCTTGTGCACCCGGGTCAGGTACTCCCAGGTCAGCCCGCTGTCACTGGCGCCGGCCACGAAGAGGAAGTCGTCCTCGACGAAGTACGCCTTGCTGAATACGCCGGCCTTGAAGACCAGCGAGACCAGGATGAGCAGCAGGCCGACACCCATGACGGGCCCGGTGCGGATCGCGGGCAACGTGATCTGCACCGGCTCAGGGCGTCTGGCGTCGTCAGGCGGCGTCGTTTCGGTTTCGGAGCGCTCGACGTCCTCAGCCGGCGTCGCTTCCGTGCCGGAGCGCTCGACCTCCTCAGCCGGCGTCGTGCCCGCTTCCGACCGCTCGACGTCCTCGGTCTGCGTCGTTTCCGTGTCGGAGCGTTTGACGTGCTCGGACATCGTCATTTCCTTCCGCTGCAGTAAGCTCCGCGCCGTGGACACCCCCGAACCGTTCCGAGCGGATCTCGGCAGATCCGTCCGGTTGCTGCGTGCCTTCCGCCTGGAGCAGAGCGATCCGGATTTCTTCTACGGCACCCTGGCCAGTGACACGGTCGCCCAGCTGGCGACCTACACGGATCTGGCCGACGCCACGGTGGCCGACGTGGGGGGCGGCCCCGGTTACTTCGCCGACGCGCTGCGTGCCGTCGGCGCCCGGCCTCTGTGCGTGGACTGCGACGCCGGGGAGATGCGCCTGCGCGACGGGGTGCCGCCGCGGGACTCGATCCTGGGCAGCGCCCTGGACCTGCCCCTCGCCACGGGCTCGGTGGATGTGTGCTTCTCGTCGAACGTGCTTGAGCACGTCCCCGACCCGCTCAGGATGGCGGACGAGATGGTCAGGGTCACCCGTCCCGGCGGGATCGTCTACCTGTCGTACACCGTCTGGCTCGGGCCGTGGGGCGGCCACGAGACCTCTCCCTGGCACTACCTGGGCGGCCACTACGCCGCCCGGCGGTACGCGCGCAGGCACGGCAAGCCGCCCAAGAACGTCTACGGCGAGAGCATGTACGCCATCGGGGTGGCCAAGCCGCTGGCCTGGGCCCGCCGGTGCCGCGACGCGGAGATCCTTGATGCGATCCCTCGCTACCATCCCCGCTGGGCCCGGCATGTCGTCCACCTACCTGGCATCCGCGAGCTGGTCACCTGGAACCTGCTCCTCGTCCTGCGCCGCAGGTGAGCGCCGCCGCATGAGCCAGATGGCGGTCACCACACAGCCGGCGCCGAGCGCGCCGCCGCCCACCGGCGCGACCGTTCCCAGCAGCAGGATCCAGCGGCGGTAGGCGGCCGCGGTGTTCAGCGCCGCCACGACGTCGGTCTCGGCGGTGCGGAACGCCGCTTCCAGCGCGGTCAGCCGGCCCCGCCCGTCGGCCGTGACCAGCGTCTCCTTCACCTCGTCCAGTGTCTTGATCGGCTGGCCGCTGACCGGCTCCACCCAGTACGTGCGGCGGATCTCGGCGTACCGGCCCAGCCCGACGTCGCCCTTGCCCGGCAGCCCCAGAAGGTGGCGCGGCAGCGGCGCGGTCTCGCCGGGGAGGAGCCGGCGCGGTGTGCGCTGGACGTAGCGGTAGGTCTCGACGCCGCGCACCCGCTCCACCCCGTCGAACGCGGCCGTGACCGGCTGGCGCAGCCGCAGGTCGAACAGCGTGTAGTCGCGGCGCTGGGCGTTGAAGGGCCAGCGGAACGCCTGTCCCGACTGCTCGATCGAGGTGTCCTCGTCCAGGTATTCGGCGCAGCAGTTGACAATGGCGCCGGTGCGGCGGTCGAAGGCAAGGCGCCGCTCGTGGTAGTCCAGCCGCTCGCCGTCCCGCGTGGCCATGGAGATCGACTCGCCCCACACCGCGCGGTCGTCGTCACCGGCCAGCACATCACCGATCAGCCACCGGGTCTGCACCAGCTCCCCCGCCGCCGGCCGCATCGTGGCCGGGTCCAGGTAGGTCGCAGACTCCGCCACCGACCTGGTCATGCTCTGCTGCTCCAGCGGCGCCTTGAGCAGCTGGCCGTACACATACAGGCGGGTCAGGGGGATGAGCGTCAGCAGGAAGGCGCCCACGCCGGCCAGCACCAGCGCGAGGTTCCTGCGGCTCATGACGTTCACGGTCGCGGCACCGCCTGTCCCGGCGTCACGTCGCCGATGCAGACGCCTGGCGGCATGTCGTGCACGACGATGCGGTCGGCGCCCGGCTGGGCGAGCATGAACACCTTGCCCAGGCCGGAGCGCAGTTGCACGTCAACGGCGCGCTCGCCCATCCAGAACGTGATCTTCGTGTCCGCGCGGGCGGCGTACCCGAGCTTGACCAGGGTGCCCTCCAGGCGGCTGACGCGATTGTCCAGCGGCACCTGCACGGTTCCGTTGGTGACCGGCCAGCACCGGTCCCGCGTCGTGGGGGCGAGCGGGATGCCCTGGACGTCCACGGGCCGCAGGTGGCCCTGGTCGTCGAAGACCATGCCGCCGAGCGCCGCGGGCGGCGCCTGCATCATGGCCCGGAGCTGAGGCGTGGCCATGGCCCCCAGCACCCTGGAGGTCAGGCTGTAGGTCTTGTAGCCCGCCGGCTGCACGTCGGACGGCACGAGCCGGTCGTAGATCACGGTGCCGGGCGCCGCCTTGACCAGGTCGGCCCGTGCGTTCTCGATGTAGTGGTAGCGCCGGTCCGCGCCCAGGTAGCCGGTGAAGAGCGTGACCGTGACCAGCGACGCGCCCACGAACAGGCCGAGCGCCGCCCCGCAGATCCCGCTCACCCGTTCCCTGCCGGGCAGCATCCTCCGGTACGGCTCCGCCTCACCGGGAAGCGGCAGCAGCACGAGCCCGACGACCAGCGCGATCAGCGGTACGGCGTCGGCGACGTACCGCGTGTCCGTGCCGGCGAACGAGCCGAGCAGGTGAACCCGGCCCCACAACACCGGCAGGGCGTCGGCCACGAGGACGTACCCGAGCAACAGCGCCCAGGCCAGACCCGCCCGCCTGCGGTAGTACGCGGTGACCGCCACCAGGGCCACGAGGGTGACGAGGGAGGCGATCACCACCGGCAGCGGCGGCGAGGCCACTCCCCAGTCGCCACCCGCGAACCACCGCCACGGGCCGCCGAGCACGGTGGTGGCGAAGGTCTTGCCGAGCAGCTCCCACAGGAATCCCGCGGCCTGGTCGAAGATCGGCAGTGCTCCGGTGTTGGGCGACGAGAGCGCCCGATACACGTAGAGAGCCCCGAAACCCACCAGCACGAGCAGGTACATCGACCAGGCGACCACGTACTTGCGTAGCGCGGCGCGCAGACCGCCGTGATAGATCACCGTCAGCGCGAGCAGCACCAGCGGCAGAGCGAACCCCTTGACGAAGCCGAGCAGCCCGAACAGCACCCACAACGCCGCGGCCACGGCGTGCCGGAGCCGCCCGGTACGCAGGTGCAGCCAGTGCGAGGCGATCGCCATGGGCAGGGCGATCTGCAGGAAGACGGTGTTGAGCGCCGCCGCCCACCACACGAGCGCCGGCACGGTGATCGGCGCGACGAGGAAGACCAGGAGCGGCGCGAGGATCGCCGGCCGCTCGCCGAACACGACGCGGAGCATCCGCAGGACGGCGAGGGCGGCACAGGCGTGCAGCACCAGGATCCCGCCGGCCGCGTACCCCCAGCCGAAGGGCTCCAGCCTGGACGTGAGCCAGGCCAGCAGGAAACCGCCCGGCATGAACTGGCCGAAGTGGATCCGGGTCAGGTAGTCGAAGGAGAGATCGTTCTCCATCGCCCTGGCCACGAACTCGAAGTCGTCCTCCTTGAAGTAGGAGCTCTGGACGATGGCCGTCTTCCAGGCCAGGGCCGCGGCGATGAGCACGAGAGCGGCCAGCAGGACGCCGTGTCGCCGCGCCCACCGGGACGCCGCCCCGGCGCTGCGGGCCATCGGCCCCGGGATGGTGAGGGCGAACCCGGTGCGCGGCTTGGTGGTCTCGGTCATGACACGCTCGTCATGGTCGGGCCGCCCGCGGCGACGGGTACGGGGATCTCGATCCGCTTGGCCGGCGCCCGCCTGGCGGGGACCTCGGCGAGCAGCTGCGCCAGCAGAGGTAGGCAGAGCAGCTGCGGCCACAGACCGCCCACACCCGCGGCGACCAGCACCGCGGCGGACAGGTAGAGGGCGACACCGGCCGGCGGGCCCAGCAGGAGGCGCCCACGGGTCCGCAGGCGCCCGTGCTCGGCCTCGCGCAGCGGGCGCAACCGGGTTCCGAGCGCATAGACCACGCCGACGACGCCCGCGCCGGCCGGTCCGCCGACCCAGAACCCCAGGGCGACGGTGAAGGGCAGGACATGGGCCGGGCGCAGGCGAGCGGGCCGGATCGGCGCCAGGTGCCGCGGGGGCAGGCCCGTTCTCGCCAGGGCGAGGAGCGCCACCAGCAGCGCCAGGGCGCCGCCCGCGGCCAGCCCGGCCCGGTAGGCACCGTCGGGCTCGTAGGTGAGCGTGACGGTGCCCACGGTGTACTCGGGCAGGAACCACGCCTGCCGCCAGCCGTCGAGCCGGACGGGTTTCAACTCGACCGCTCCCAGCTTGGCCCGCCACCCGGCGTTGAAGTTCTCGTTGACGACCAAGTAGGAGTCGACGGTGACGCCGACCTTGACCACGCGCTCGGCGGCGTCCCACGACTGCACGGCGACGTCGTTCATGTCCACGGGGTTCATGTCCAGGGCGGCGGCGCGGACGCCCGGCTGGGGGCTGACGATGGCGGACTCGATGCGGTAGGACTCTCCAGGGCGTACGGACATGCGGGACTGACCGGCAGCGAGCCGCTGCGGCTCGCAACTCCTGAACGTGATGGGTTTTCCGATGACCACGTCGTTGAGCGTGCCATCGACGACCTCGGTGTGCACGGCGTCGCCGTCAATGATGAGCGTCGGGCCGAACCCGCAGGGCATCCTGAGCGGGAAGCCGGTCAGCGCACCGAGCGGGCGCACCCCGGGGAAGGCGATGTCGCTGATCTCGATGGAGCGGCCGCCGGACGCGCCGAACTCCAGCTTGACCTTCTGGGCCTCCATGGCGGGGAAACGGATGAGGCCGTCCTTACCCACCCAGCTCTGCCGCACCCCGCCCTCGGCCCGGATCGTCACCCGGATGGGCGGGGCGCCGAGGTAGGAGTCGGGTGTGACGACGCGGATCTGCGACAGCCGCGTCCTGCGGGCCAACTCGACGCTCAGCGTGGGCCGCGGGTCGAGCGGATCGGCGAACCAGGCGGTCTTCGGGTCCCCGTCGAACGCCCAACGGCCGGCGGCAGCGCCGTGCTCGACCGCGGTCGAGGACGCCTGCACCTTTATGGCGTCGCCGGGCAGCGTGCTGAGCCGCTCGATGGCGGTGCGCTCGGTGAGCACCGCACGGCCGGAGACGGCGTACGAGCCGTCCTTCCTGACGGTGAACGAACGGTCGAAGCCGTTGCCGTCGTCGCCGAGGACCTCGTGGCCCTTGGCGCAGCTCCAGGCGACGGAGCCCTTGACGCATCCGGGGACGTCACCGGTCCTGCTGACCGCGACCGAGACCGGCTCGCCCGAGCCTGCGCCCGGGTCGGGCACGGTGATCGACCGTCCGGCCTGGACGCCGGGGATGGTCAGCTCGGTGATCCCGACGCGGCCGCCGAGCCTGCTCTGCGGCTCGTAGCCGGTGGCGGTGACCTTCACGCGCAAGCGGCTGATCGGGCCACTCGGCACCACCAGCTCCTGCGGGTCCGCGGTGGCGCGTACCCGCTGGCGCAGCGAGCCGGTGTCGGTCTCCACCACCACTTCACTGGGCGGGGGGCCGATGGGCGCGTTCTCGAAGGTCACCTTGATCGTGGCGACCGTCAGAGGCTGGGTGAAGGTGACCTCCAGCCACTCGCCGACCGCGCCGTTCCAGCCCGTGGACCGCCAACTGGTCCGCCGGTCGCCGTCGAGGGCGGCGAAGGGCTGACGGCCGGGCTCCCTGGAGCGTGGGGACGCCGTGACATCGGCCTCGGAGCTGGACGCCGTGACCTTCGCGATCCCGGTGAGCGTCGCCGTGGCCAGGTATTTCTCCCATCCGGGATCGAGGATGTCGTTCGACGGCAGGTCGCCGCGGAACGGCTCGTCGGCGGTGAGCGTGGCGCTGGCGTTGCGGCGCAGGTCGGGGTAGGAGAGCTCGCGGCGGCGCAGGGTGTCGGTCAGCACCGTGTCGCCGGCGGGCACCTCGACCTGGCCCTGGTCGTCGTTGAGCAGGACCGGGCGGTCATCGTCCAGGAGGCCCTGCTCGGCCAGGTCGAGCAGGGCCTCGGGGGCGCCTCCCACGCGGAGCGGGCGGGTGGCCTCGACGGTGCCGACGAGCGGCGCGGCGTCCGCCACCTTGTAGATCTCGACCGCGTGATAGGGCTGGTCCACCCAGGCGGCCGCCTTGCCGTACTGGCCGATGCCGACGCCGGGCCCCATCTGGGCGGCGAGCGAGATACCGGGCGAGTCCTCGAGTGCCTGGTGCACGCGGATCGGCCAGGCCGTGCCGATGGTGGCGCGGTCCAGGTCGTTGCGCACCACCAGGTACGTCACTCCCATGCGGCGCAGCGTGGCCGTGAGCCCCGCCGATCCCTTGCCGGTGGACAGGCGCTCGTCAATGGCGGCCATGAGCCGCGAGATGCCGGCCGACCCCCACGGCACGATGGTGTGCGTGGCCCAGCGACCCTGCGAGAGCGCCTGCAGCGGCTCGTCCAGGGGCCGCCCCCAGAGGTACTCACCACGTTTGGCGCCGGGCACGGCCAGGACCATCCCGTCTCCGGCGTTGCGCCCCAGCCAGGAGACGGTCTGCTTCCAGTAGTCGGGGATCGCGGTGAAGCCGCCGGCCGGCGCGAGCCCCGCGTACAGGATGGGCAGGGTCGACAACCCCATCAGCCCGGCAGCGGCGACGGTCAGCGGCGTGCGCCAGCGCAGCCGGACCAGGGACAGCAGCCCGGCGACGCCGAGCGCCACAGGCAACCTGACCAGAGCGTCGAACTTGTGCAGGTTGCGGAAGACGGCGAGCGGGCCGTCCAGCAACTCGACCATGAGCTCGTGGTGGGGCGTGCCCGGGTGGCCCGTCGTGATGACGGCGACGCCGCACAGCAGGCTGATCAGGAGAAAGGGCCGCTCGGGCAGCCTGCGGAGGGTGAGGCCGGCGAAGCCGAGCGCCGCCACGGCCGCGGTGATCACGATCAGCCACGGAACCGTGGACTGCTGGTTGGCGTCGGGCAGCCAGGTCTGCCCGTCCACCGTCAGGAAGCTGAGCCAGCTCGACGTCCCGCGCAGCGCGTTGACCAGCGACGTGACGCCGGTCGTCGCGCTGGCCGTCTCGATGAAGGGCAGGAAGGAGAAGATGTAGCCGCCCAGCGTCAGCAGCGGGGCGGCCCACCACATCGACGCCAAGGCGATGAGCGCCAGCCACCATGCGGTCAGCCGCCACTTCTCCAGCCCGCCGCGCCTGGTGAGCAGGTACAACAGCGGGACGACGAGGACGGCGGCCTCGGCCACGGCGTTGACTCCGCCGCAGGAGAGGAAGGCGAGCGCGGACAACGCGGCCGCCCGGCGCGGTGACAACTCCCGCCTGGCCCCTTTGACCAGGGGGAGAACAATCCACGGCAGGACGGCGCTGGGCAGGAACTCCGAGGAGTTGATGCCGATGAGCGCCTGGGCGTGCGGCGCGAGCGCGTACACGAAGCCGGCGAGCACGCGGGTGAGCGGGCCGCCGATGCCGAACGCGCGGGCCAGCTGGACCACGCCGAGGAACGCGGTGCACAACACCAGCGACATCCACAACCGCTGGACCGTCCAGGCCTCCATGCCGAGTTCGAGGCCGAGCGCGTAGAACGGGCCCATCGGAAAGAGGTAGCCGTAGGCCTGGTTCTGCAGGTGGCCGAAGTAGGCGCCGTCCCAGAGGTGCAGGGCCCGGCCGAGGAAGCCCAGCGGGTTGACCGCCATGTCGAGCTTGGTCTCGGGGATGATCTTCTCGGCTGAGGTGTTGAACGCGATGGCGCCGAGCAGGAGGCAGGATGCGAGCAATCGCAGCCTGTGTCTGATCCGTGTCTCGTAGCTCTCGGCGGTGGACTCCGCGAGCTCCCCCCGGAGTCCAGGCGAGGCTTGGGTCACTGATAGGCTCCGCCGCAATCTTGGAGTTTTGCCAGGATAAGTCCGGTTATGCTAGCCCCCGTTCGAGCCCACGTAAATTCCCGCGCCCATGCGCGGCAGGCGTCGGCCACCTCTGTCCGGCGGGCCGGGTCCGACAACTCCTTGAGCGCGCGTTCGACGACGTCCGGCAGGGTCTCCCCCTCACGCACGAGCCATCCGGTGACGCCGTGGCGTACGGAGTCGCGCAGCCCCGCCACGTCGTAGGCCACCGTCGGCACCCCGAGCGCGGCGGCTTCGATCACGGTCAGCCCCCAGCCCTCGAACTCCGAGGCCGTCACATTGAGCCGCGCGGCGGCGAGCAGCGCATTCTTGCGTTCCTCTGACAGGAATCCGTGCAACACGACCCGCCCGCACAGCCCCTTGTCCGCGACCTGCCTGGCCAGCGGGCCCTGCTCGGGTCCGCGCCCGATGACGTGCACGGTCAGCCGCGGCCAGGCGGCGTGCAAATCGGCGGCCAGGTCCACGACCCGCTCGATGCGCTTGTGCCCGACCAGGCGCCCGGCGTACACGATCGCGGGGTCGCCATGGCCGGACTCTGGCGGCCCGCTCTCGGGCGCGGCACAGCCGTTGGGCACGATGGCGATCGCCGCGAGCCAGCGCAGCCTCTTGACCAGCTCCTGCTTGGACGACTCCGAGACCGTGATCGTCAGGCAGTTACGGTAGAGCAGCCGGGCGACGGGCCCTTCGATGAAGCAGCCGATCCTGGCCAGCCACTGTGGGAGGAAGGCGTGGAACTGCCGGTCGTGGACGTGGTGCACGAGGCAGAGCACGGGGGTGCGGCGGCGTACCACGAGCGGTGAGAAGAAGGGGATGCCGTTCATCGTGTCGATCACGATGTCGACCGAGCGCCGGTGGAACAGCAGCCAGAGCGGCACCAGCAGGTAGACCAGATAGGGATTGCCCATCCTCCGCACCTGGATGCCTTCCAGTGCCTCGCCGGGGCGCTGCCCCCGCTGGCGGCCGGTCACGAAGACGACCGAGGCTCCTTGAGCCAGCAGGAACCGGCTGACCTGCCAGGCGTACTCCTCTGCGCCGCCGGCGGTCGACTGCCGGGGCTCGCGAAAATTCAGCATGGCGACGCGGACCCCCGCGAGCGGCTGCTCGTCCCCCGAGGAAGAGGTCAGCGCTGCCAGGCCTGCCGCCTCGGCCCGCTGCTCACCGGTAAAGACCACCGTCACTCCTCGTCAGCTGGCATGCGGGCATGGCGGAGCCACACTCCGTGCTGCTGAGCTGGTATGGCCCCGTCAAGCGGGGAGGGTCACCTGGTGCCGTAGTTGTAGAGCGGCTGGTTCGGCGGGGTCAGCGAAGGTGACGCCACATTGACCACGGCAACGGAAGCACCGACCGCCAGCAGAGCTCCGATGGCCAAGGCCACGAGAAGTCGCAACAACAGAGCACTCCTTCCGATCGGTGGCGCAGTGTGCCGAGACTAGAACGTGTTCCGGCTTGAATCCATAAGATTGGTCAAACCGTGATAAAGCAAGTTACTCTCTGGTATATCACGAAACGCCGGGTCAACGCCGCAGCAAGTGGAGCTCTTGGCCGCGGAAAATGGTCTTGAAGCCGGCCACCTCAAGCAGGAACCCGTTCTGACTTGCCGGCGCCAGGACGTACCTGACGGGCAGCCGAGCGTGATCACCGGCGGCCAGGAGCTCGCCTGCGTGCCGGTTGAGCGGGTCCTCGCCGCGCACCCGCAGCCGGACGCCGTCCGGCAGCCCGACGTACAGCGAGTCGTCCCAGACGACCCGGCGCTCGAAGAGCTTCGTGGCCGGGTCCAGCACGATCCGGCCGCCGTTCCAGGCGAAGGCACGGTGCGCGCCCCAGGGCAGCGACAGCAGCGCTCCGGGGACGGGGTCGGCGTTGACGATCCGCTGCACGGCCGTCCACTCCGGCGGGTACGTGACCGCCGCCAGCCGCCCGAACCCCCCGAACGCGAGCGTGGGCAGCACCAGCACCGGCGCCACGATCCCGACCAGCGCGGGCGCTCCCTCCTTCAAGGCCGCGGCCAGGCCGACCGCGACCAGGAGGGCGAGGGGCGCCAGATAGACCTGGCCGTCGCGCAGCGGCCCGAATCCCGGCCAGAGGGCGATGAGCCACTTGAGCGCCTCGCGGCCGGCCGTGAACGCCCCCAGCGCCGCCAGGCAGAGCCCGGCCGCCGCGGCCACGGCCAGCCCGCCCCACCACGCCGGCCGGTCCGGGGCGGCGCGGAGCCGTCCGTAGCCGAAGACGCCCACCGCGACCAGGAGCAGGCGCGCGGTGGCGAGCCACCACGACTCCTGGCCGGGCAGCCCGGCGTCGGCGCTCCAGATGCCGCCCAGGGAGAGCAGGCTGCCCACGACGCCGAAGGGCCCGTCGGCGCGCGCCGCGAACGCGTCGACCCCCGCCGGGTCCGTCACCGCACCCGAGGCCATCGCGGGAATCGCCCAGGGCAGGCTGAACACGATCAGGATCGCGGCGACCACCGGCACTGCGCGGCGCGTGACGGCGATCGGCATCAGGGTGAGCGCCGAGACCAGCATGGCCTGGAACCCGCCGATCGCCGCGGGGAGCAGCGCCAGGGCGAGGCGCGTCCAGTGCATGCCCACGGCCCGCACCGCCCACGGCAGGCCGGCCACGCCGAGGAGCAGCGCCCACTGGCCGAGCATGAGCCGCTGGGCGAGATAGATGTTCCACGCGTAGCAGGCGGCCGCGACCAGCCGCGCCAGCCTGCGCTCCGGCGGCACCAGCGCCGCCGCGCCGGTCGCGGCCAGCACGAAAATCGCGACCAGCACGCCCTTCTGCACGATCTCCACGGGGAGCACGTGGGACAGCAGCGCCACCACCAGATCGCTGGGCACGGCACGAGGGAAGCCGCCGCTGTCCGGCAACAGCGGCGGATCGGGCACGAACAACAGGTCGTAGCGGAGCACCAGTCCCCAGCCCAAGGCGGGCCCCAGCGCCAGCGCCGCCAGCACCATGCCCAGGAGCGCGGGCATCAGCCGCACACGCAGGGGGCGCTCGACCTCCATCGAAGCACCGCCTCTCCCCTGCTCCCGGACATTCCAGGCACAGGGGAGCGTAGCCGCCGCAGCGTCACATGCGTTACTTGCCGGGCTCGGGGTCCCTGGGCAGGCCGAGCATCCGCTCGCCGATGATGTTGAGCTGCACCTCCGTGGTGCCGCCGTAGATCGTCATGGCCCTGGTGGCCAGCACCGCCCGGGTCCAGTAGCCGGCGTCGCCGAGCCTGGCGTCGGCCGCCGTCGTGGCGGCGGCGCCCAGCAACTCCACGGCCGTCTCGGAGACGTGCTGGGCGTGGGAGGTGGACAGCAGCTTGCGTACGGAGGCGTCCGCGCCCGGCTCGTTCCCCGCGAGCTGCTTGAGCGTGACCCGCAGCGAGAGCGCGTTGATCGAGTGGCCCTCGCAGACGACCGCCGCCACCGTCTGCGCCTCGGCCGGCGTCAGCTCGCGGCCGAGCCGCCCGATGAGGCCGAGCAGGTCGGGCACGGACGCGCCGGTGCCACCCGAGCCGGACGACAGCGAGACCCGCTCGTTGGACAGCGTGTTGCGGGCGACCTTCCAGCCCTCGCCGACCTCACCCACGACCAGGTCGTCGGAGACGAAGACGTCGTCGAGGAAGACTTCGTTGAACAGGTTCTCGCCGGTCATCTCGGTCAGCGGCCTGACGGTGACGCCGGGGGCCTTCATGTCGACCAGGAAGTAGGTGATGCCCTCGTGCTTGGTGCCCTCGCTGGAGTTACGGGCGATGCAGATGCCCCACTCGGCCACGTGGGCGACCGAGGTCCAGATCTTCTGCCCGGTGAGCTTCCAGCCGCCCTCGACCTTCTCGGCCTTCATCTGCAGCGAGGCCAGGTCGGACCCCGCGCCGGGCTCGGAGAACAGCTGGCACCAGATCATCTCACCGCTGAGCGTCTTGGGCAGGAAACGCTCCTGCTGCTCGGGGGTGCCGTACACGGCGATGGACGGCACCACCCACGCGCCGATGATCAGTGCGGGTGTGCGGACCTTGGCGGCCTTGAGCTCTTGCGCGATCAGCACCTGCTCCAGCGGCTTGGCGTCGCGGCCCCACGGCTTGGGCAGGTGGGGCATGACGAAGCCGCGCGCGGCCAGCGCCCGCTTCTGCTCCTTGCCCTCGAGCCGGGCGATCTCCGCGATCTCGGCGCGGATGCCTTCGCGCAGCTCTTCCGCGTCCTCCGGCAGGTCGATCTCCATGTCGCGGGAGACGCCCTGGAGCGCCAGCGAGGCCACCGTGGCGGCCCACTCGGCCGACGAGCCGAGCAGGGCGCGCAGGGTGAGCGCGCGGCGGTAGTAGAGGTGCACGTCGTGCTCGAAGGTGTAGCCGATGCCGCCGAACGTCTGGATAGCGTCCTTCGCGCACTGGACCGCGGCGTCGGGGGCCATCACGCCGGCGATGGCGGCAGCGTAGTCCAGCTCCTTACCTGTGTTGATGGTCGCGCTCCCTCGGGCCTCCGCTGGCCACGGGCTGAACGCCCTACCGCTCTCCGGCCCGGCTCGCCGCTCCGCGGCGCGGGTGGCGTCCCAGACGGTGGCTCGCGCCTGCTCCAGCGCGACCAGCATGCGGGAGAGCTTGTGCTTGATGCCCTGGAACTGCCCGATCGGGCGACCGAACTGCACACGGACCTTCGCGTAGTCCGCCGCGGCGGACAGGCACCAGGAGGCCAGGCCCGTGGCCTCGGCGCCGAGCAGGATCGCGGCGAGGTTGCGTACGTCGGAGGCCTGGACGCCGCCCAGGATGCCCTCGGCGGGCACGACCACCTTCGACAGCTCGACCTTGGCCACCGGCCTGGTCAGGTCGAGGGACTTGATCTCGGTGACCGTGGCGGAGGAGGCGTCGATGAGGATCCATTCCTCGCCCTCGGCCGTGGCGACCGGCAACACCAGCGCGTCGGCGAGCGAGCCGCCGAGCACGGGCTCGGCCGTGCCGGAGACGACGAGGGAGCCGTCCTCGGCAAGGGTGCCGTGCAAGTCCCCGGCCAGCGCGACGGCGCCGGTGCGGGTGCCGTCGGCGAAGGATTCGAGGTGCTCGGGGCGCTTCGACGCGTTGATCACGGCGCTGGCCAGCACGGTCGGCACGTAGGGGCCGGGGGCCACGCGCTCGGCCAGGGCTTCGACGGCCACCGCCGTCTCCAGCAGCCCATAGCCGGAGCCGCCGTATTCCTCGGGCACGTGCAGGCCGAGCAGCCCCTGCTCGGCGAGGCCGGCCCAGAACGGCGGACGCCCGTCCGAACCGGCGCGCGCGAGCTCCGAGGGGATGTTCCGCTCGGCCCAGCCGCTCACCGACTCGCGGAGCGCCTCATGCTCCTCGCTCAACCCGATCGCCATTGCTCATCCTCCAGCCAGGTCCGAGTCATGCCCAGAACCATATTCTAGAGGATGCTTCTGACTCCCCGGCTAGATCGGGCGAACCTGCAGGGCGAGGGTGTTCAGATCGCGCCAGCGCGCCTTGTTCGACTCGGGGATCGAGGCCATGAGCATCGCCGGCTTGGTCTTGCCCACCTCGACCACCGTCACCATGGCCTGCGCGACCCCCTGCTCGCCGTCATTGGTGTAGGTCACCTTGTAGCCGAGCGTCCAGCCCTTGCCGAGCGGGATCTTCTTGGAGGCGGTCCACTCGACCGTGGCGCCCTTGGGGTATTGGGTGCGGATGCTCCAGCGGACGGCCTGGGTGGCGATCTCCCGGTAGTCGGCGTCCGAGCTGGGCTTCTTCTCGGGCGACTCGCCGGGATACATCGCCGAGGCGATCAGTGTGAACGGCATCTCGACCTTGCCGATCCGCTGCGCGATCGAGTACGGCGGGTAGGACCTGGCCTTCCACGGCGAGGCCAGCCGCGGATAGCTGATCCCGGACTTGGTGTCCGTGATGGTGCCGGTGACCACGGACGCCGTGCCCGAAAGGTTCTTGTACGCCTTGCTCTCCGGCACCGGCGGCAACACGATCGGGCTCTCGCTGACGGTCGGGCTGGGCGAGGCCGCCGTGGGCGTGGCCGACGACGTCGGTATGGGGGCGACGCGGACGACCTGCTCGCCCGGCTGGTTGTTGGTCGGCACGTCCCCGGAGAAGACCACGAAGATCAGCCCGACCGCCAGGACGGTGGCGAGGATGGCGCCGAACAGGTAGACGACCTTGATCGGCAGGTCCCCGATGCGGCGGGCCGGGGGCTCGGGCGGCAGCACCGGCGGCATGGGCGGCAAGGGTGGCCGCTGCACCGGCGGCTGGATGGGAGGCCCGGTCGGGGGCGGGGTCGAGGGCTTGATCGGCACAGAATTCCCCGGCGCCGGAGGGCGAGGGATCCTGATCGTCTCCTCCGCAGGCAGGACGACCTTGCGGAACGGGGTGGTGGGTGAATCGAAGGAAGGTTTCTGGTCGCCGACGTCCGCCATGGCCTTGAGGTTACGTCACTACAGAGAGGGATAATTCCCCTACTCCCCCTGCAGAATCTAATTCTGTAAGGTCTGCGGATATTCCGTGAAGCGTATCTTTCCAGTTGAGCTGGGCAGGGACCTCCCATGAGGGAGCCCATCAGGCAGATCATCGCGGGACTGCTTGCCGTGCTGCTCACCGGCTGCGGCACGATCACCACGACCGGCGCCGCCTCGCCCACGGCCACGTCACCGTCACCGTCGCCATCACCGACGGCGACGGCCGCCGGCCCGGCGCAGTCGCTGGAGGCGGCGTACGAGCAGGTGATCACGGATGTCCTGCCCTCCATTGTGCAGATCAACACCAAGGTCGGGCTCGGCTCCGGCATCGTCTTCGACTCTCAGGGGCACATCGTCACCAACGCCCACGTGGTCGGGCAGGCCACGCAGATGAACGTCACGATCGCCACCGGAGGCGCGCCCCGCCCCGCCCGCCTGGTGAGCTCCTTCGCCGCCGGCGACCTGGCGGTGATCAAGGTGGACAAGCCCGACGGGCTGCGGCCGGCCAAGTTCGGGGACTCCTCCAAGCTGCGGGTCGGGCAGATCGTGCTCGCCATGGGCAACCCGCTCGGTCTGTCCGGCAGCGTGACGAATGGGATCGTCTCGGCGGTCGGACGTACCGTCACCGAGCCGGAGAACCCCGGCTCCCCCGGCGCCACGATCGCGGGCGCGGTCCAGACCTCGGCCGCGATCAACCCGGGCAACAGCGGCGGCGCGCTCGTGGACCTGTCCGGCCAGGTGATCGGCATCCCGACGCTCGCCGCCAGAGACCCGGAGCTGGGCGGCGGCGCCGCACCCGGCATCGGTTTCGCGATCCCGAGCAACACCGCCACCGACATCGCCGGCCAGATCGTCAAGGACGGCAAGGTCACCAACACCCGCCGGGCCGCGCTCGGCATCAGGGGCCGCACCGTCGTCGGCCCCGACGACGAGCCCAGCGGGGTGGGCGTGGTCGGAGTGGAGCCGGGCAGTGGCGCGGAGAAGGCGGGCATCCGGCCCGGTGACATGATCGTGTCGGTCAACGACAAGAAAACGCCCACCATGGCTGAGTTGTCCGAGATCCTCACCACTCTCAAACCGGGCGACCAGGCCCGGGTGGCGGTGATGCGGGCCGGCGCCCGGCAGACGCTCAACGTGACGCTGGGGGAGCTCCCGGGCGACTGACCGGTCACTGCTTGGCGGTGAAGACGATCTCCACGCGGCGGTTCTTGGCCCGGTTCTTCTCCACCGGCTTGCCCTGCACGATGTTGGGCAGCTTGGGCCGGCTCTCGCCGTACCCGCCGGCCTGGAGTGTCATGCCCGGGCCGGTCAGGAGCGCGCGCATGGCCTGCTGCACGGCCTGCGCCCGCCGCCGCGACAACGCGACGTTGTAGGCGTCGCTCCCCTGGTCATCGGTGTGCCCTTCGATCTTGACCACGCCTCCCGCGCCTTCGGCGTTGACCTTCTCCGCCACCTGCCGCAGCCGCTGCCGGGCCTTGGCGGTCAGCTGCCACTTGTTCAGCGGGAACAGCACGTCGCTGGTCAACGCGACCGTCACCTGGCGGCCTTGCTTGGTCTCGCTCTCGGTGCCGTCCATCGACTCGACCTCGCCGATGATGTCCTCGACGGGCAGGACCAGGTTCTCGACCGGACCGGTGGCGTCGGGTGGGAGCTCCGGCACGCTCGGCGCCGGGGTCGGGGACAGGACGAGGGCGACGGTCAGGCTAAGAGATCGGAACATCGGTGAACACGCCGATCATGGGCATCTCAACGTTGACCTTGGTGACGTCCGCAGGCGGCGCGGCGAAGACCGCGTACAGCGTGGAGGCCTCTCCCGACTCCAGGAACTGGCCCTGGGTGCCGGAGCAGACGCACTTCGCGTCCTCACCGGTGCCGTTGCGGGCGACCCGGTAGCGCTTGGCGTTGACGGGGTCGATCAGGGAGACGCCGGAGACCGTGAAGTCCAGCGCGGCGGTGCCCAGGCCGTTGTGCACGTTGACCTTGCCGTCGGTCGCGGTGACCGTCCAGTTGAGGCTGACAGTCCTGCCCTGGCGCTTGAGCGCAGTGATCTCGACGCGGGCCTTGCCGAACATGTCCCCGGCGCCGACCTTGGCCTCGCGACTGGCGATCACCTGGCCTTGCTGCGCGGGCGCGCTCCGCGGTTGCCGAGTCTGGGTGGGCGTCACCTTCTCGTCCGAGACAGCGTGCGACTGCCTCTCCTCGCCACCGCCGCCCTGCTGGCCCGGAAGCATTCCGCAGCCCGCCAGCGCGACGGAGCTCGCGGCCGCGACGGCCAGCGCGATCGTCCTTCGCATGATGTGATCACCTTCGTCGTTCGGGGATGTGGCCCTCACCCTAGGGAGGCGACCTTCAGGATCCGCATAGTCCGCTATATGCGCTGACCACGTCGCCTGCGAGCCTCCTGTGCGAGCCGTACGGCCTCGGCCTTGCCTTCCTGGTCGCCGAGGCCGTCAAACTCTCCCATAGCACTCACAAGAGCATCAACAGCACCATCAGTATCGTCACTATCCAAAGCGGTGCGGGCTACCAGCATGAGGGCCTGCGCGGCGTTCCTGCGGTCGCCGTACTGCGTGAACGTCTCCAGCGCCTCACGGGCGGCGCTCGCGGCGGCGTCGAGGGCTCCTTCCGCCCGCGCCACCGCAGCCAGGACGAGCAGGGCCTCCGCCGCGCCGCGTGGATCTCCCAGATCCCGGTACGCGGCCAGGCTCTCCCGCAGCAGCGGCTCATCCTGGCGCAGGCCCCCGAGCGCTCGCAGCGCATCCGCCCGGCCGCGCCGATCGCCGGCTTCCTCGAACGCGCTCAGCGCCCGCACGAAGGCCTGCTCGGCCTGCGCCACCTGCGGCGACGGGTGCGTGGAGCCGGAACAGGACTGGGGTCGGCGGGCTTGGACGAGGCCGAGCCGCAGCGTGATCCTGGCCAGTTCGAGCCCTTCCGCCAGCGGCTGGGCCGCTCGCAGGGCCGCCGCGGCCGCCTCCGTGCGCCCCTCGGCCCTGTGCAGGTCGGCCAGGCCCCGAAGCAGGAGCGCCTCTCCGCGCCGGTGACCCGCCGCCCTGGCCGCGTCCAGGCCGATCGCCGTGGTCGCGTGCCAGTCGTCGTGGTGTGCGCCCAGCTCGAACAGCGGCGTCAGGTAGAACGCCAGCCGCCAGGCCGCCTCATGCAGGCCGGCCCGGTAGAAGTCGTCGACGGTCGCGACCAGGAAGCGGCGTTCGGCGCTCAACCACCGCGCCTCCTGCCGCAACCACCCGGTTTCCACGACCGGGTCCACCGGCGGTCCTCCCGCCGATCCGGTTTTGAGGGCATGGTTCCCCGGCGGGTCATGGTCGGGGCGGTGGACCTCGGTGCGGCCAGTGCCGGGCTCGGCAGGTAGAAGGGCCGCCCGGGCCTGGCGGGTACGCTCCACGATCGCCTCCGCCCGCACTGCCAGCACGCCGCCCGGGCCGCCGTCCTCCTCGGCCAGCCGCTCGGCGGCGTAGAGCCTGGTCAGGTCGTGCCAGCCGTAGCGTTCCTGGCCGGCCTCGTCGAGCCCGCGCGACTGCAGCAACCCGGCCTCGGCCAGCGACTCCAGCTCCGCGCCGAGCACCCAGGAGGCGAAGTCGGGTGCGGACCACGCGCCGAGCTCACGCAGCAGGCGGCGTTCGGAGTCGGGCAGGCCGCGGTAGCCGAGTGCCAGGCTGCCGCGTACGGCCAGGTCGCCCGCGCTCAGCTCGTCGAGCCTGCGCCGCTCGTCCCCGAGGCGGCCGGCCAGGTGCTCGAGCGTCCAGCCTGGTTTCCTGGCCAGCCGGGACCCGGCGATGCGCAGTGCCAGCGGCAGGTGACCGCAGAGGCGGACGATGCGCCGGGCGGCCTCGGGCTCGGCGTGGACCCTCTCGTGCCCGGCCACTCCGCCGAGCATGGCCACGGCCTCGTCCTCCTCGAGCACACCCAGCTCGTACGCCCGCGCCGCCTCCAAGCCCGGCAGTGACGACCGGCTGGTCACCAGGGTGAGGCTGCCCGGCCCGGTCGGCAGCAGGGGGCGTACCTGGGCCTCGTCGGCGGCGTCGTCCAGCACCACCACCAGCCGTCTGCGGGCCGTCATGGTGCGGTAGAGCCGTACGCGGTCGTCCAGCGCCGGAGGCACCGCGCCGTCCGGGCAGCCGAGCGAGCGCAGCAGATCCTCCAGCACGGCGCTGGGCGGCCGGGTGCCGAGCGCGGCGTAGAGCCGGCCGTCCGGGAGGTCGATCCCGGTGGCGGCGTGCACGGCCAGCGCCGACTTCCCGCAGCCCGGCGGGCCGTGCAGGACCAGGTGTACGGGGGCCGCCGGCGCCTGCTCGCCGGCCGTCCGGTGAATCCAGTCGAGCGCCGCCTGCCGCCCAGCAAAGTCGGAAATGTCCGGCGGCAGCTCATCACTCACCGCAGCGGCACGCCGCCCGCCGTCGATCGCCACCCCCAGACCCACACCGTCCGGCGGCTGATGGCCTCCGTGCGCCGGCCACGAGAGGTCGTCATGTGATGGCTGCGGGGCGGCGTCGGACAAGACCCGCTGCTGGGCGGCGATCAGGTCGGCGCCGGGTTCCAGGCCCAGCTCCTCGACCAGCGTGCGGCGCGCGTCCTGGTAGGCGCCGAGCGCCTCCGACCGGCGTCCCGCCTGGTGGAGGGCCTCGATGAGGCGCACCCAGGCCCGTTCCCGCAGCGGGTGCGCGCCGACCAGCGCCCGCAGCTCGCCGACCACCTCCGCGCCCCGGCCCAGCCGCAGGTCCAGCTCAACGCGCTCCTCCAGCGCGGTCAGGCGCAACTCCTCCAGCGGTACGGCGTGCGCCCGGCGCAACGACGACGACTTGATGTCGGCCAGCGCCTGCCCCCGCCACAACCCCAGCGCCGCCTGGAACCCGTCCGCCGCCTCCGCGGCCTGACCCGCCGCCCTGGCCCGCCGCGCCGCGGCGACCAGTCGCTCGAACCGGTGGCAGTCGACGTCGTCCGGCCCGACCTCGATCAGATAGCCACCGGGCACCGTGCGGATGCCGTCGACCAGCTTGCGCAGCGCGCTGACGTACACCCTGAGCACCGACTCCGCGGACACCGGCGGCCGGTCGTCCCAGACCACGGACATGAGCCGCTCCACGGGGACCCGCTCGGGAGCGGACACCAGCAGCGCGGCCAGCACTGTACGGTGCTTGGCCGGTCCCGGCGCCCGGGCCCCGTCGACCCGCAGCGGCCCCAGCACGCCGAACCGCACCCTCACTCACCCCTCAACCGGCATGTCATCGACCTACCGGCCGGAGGGCGAAGGAGTCGAAGCGGACGCGTGCGGAGGCGGAGGCGGTGGCGCCGGCGGCGGCGTGCACGCCTGCCTCGTCCGGGGTGTACGGGGCGTCGGCGTCGGACGCCTCGGCGACCAGGCGCTCGTTCAGCCACATGCGCAACGTCACCTTGTCCCCGCTTCTCGCGCACTCGGCCACGATGCGGTTGACGGCGGTGACGGGCTCATTCGCCGGGCCGTGCAGGGTCGTGCCGCGCGTGCCCGTGCGGCGCTTGACGATCGTGATCTTTCCCGAGCCGGTCACCGCGAACTCGTAGCGGTCTCCGGAGCCGGCCGAGCCGTGGCACCACACACCGTACTCCCCGCTTCCCTGGGTCAGGGTGGCCTTCGTACTGACGATCACGCCGCCGCCGGGCTCCCGCCGGGGCGCCGACTTCCACAGGCGCCAGCCGGGGTTGACGGTCAGTTCGTAGCCGGCGCCCGCCTGGCGGGCGTTTCCGCCCTCGGACGTGCCGACCGCCCAGGCGTCGCCGAAGTCCGCCTCGTACGGCCAGGTCTCCTGCCACAGTCCGGGCACGGCCAGTGCCGCTCCGCCGACAAGCGCCATCGCGGCGACGCCGGCCGCCCACGGCCACCACCGCCTCCTCCGCCTGCCCTCCGGCGCACCGCCAGACTGCGTGCCGCCCGAATGCGTGCCGCCCACCGGCGGGCGGTGCGGCTGCGCCTCGTCCAAACCGGCGCCGGCGGCGGGCCGCGCGCCGGGCGTCAGCGCATCGGCAGGCCGCGCGCCGAAAGATGGCGCGGCGACGGGAGGGGCAGCCATCGGGGTGCCCGTCCACGTACGTTCCACTACCTCGGTGGCCGTGGCCAGGCGAGTGCCACCGACCAGCTCGGACAGCAGCCCTTGGGCGGTGGGCCGGAGGCGGGCGTCCTTGGTGAGCGCCCGTGACACCACCTCCCTGATCCCCTCGTCGAGCCCGTCCAGCCGCGGCCCTTCCTGCATGATCCGGTACAGCACCTCACCAGGCGCCCCGCCCTCGAACGGCAGCCGCCCGGTCCCCGCGAACGCGATCACCCCGCCCCACGCGAAGACGTCGGCAGCAGGCGTCAGCACCTCGGCGCGCACCTGCTCGGGCGCCATGAACGCAGGCGTGCCGAGAATCGCCTGGCTGGCCAGACTGTCGTGGTCCACCAGCTGGGCGATGCCGAAGTCGATCACACGCGGCCCGAGCGGCGAGAGCAGCACGTTGGAGGGCTTCAGGTCGCGGTGGATCACCCCGGCCCCGTGGATGGCGCTCAGCGCGGTGGCGATCCCGACCGCCAGCGCCTCCAGGTTCCCACCGGACAAAGGCCCCTGATCGTGTACGACCTCCGCCAGCGACGGCCCTTTCACGTATTCCGTGACGAGATAGGCGACATCCCCGTCGATCCCCGCGTCGAGCACGGGCGCGGTGCAGAACCTGGCAACCCGCCGGGCCGCCGCGACCTCCCGCTCGAACCGCCGCCGGAACGCCGGATCGCGGGCCAGCGCCGGATTGATGACCTTGACGGCGGCCAGGCCGCCGGTGGGCGTGGCCGCGAGGTGCACCTCGCCCATGCCGCCCCGGCCGAGCAGGCGCCGCAGCGCGTACCCGCCTATGAGCCGGTCACCATTCATCCCAGACACATTAGCCAGGTGAGCGCAGAGGTCATCCGGCGGCTGAGGACTGGGTCAGCCGGTAGCGGGAGGGCGGGACGCCGTACCGGTCGATGAAGGCCTGCCGCAGCGTCTCCGCCGTCCCGAACCCGCACCGGACCGCGATAGACGCCATCGGCAGCGACGTGCTGGCCAGCAGATGGGCGGCGGCCTCGGCGCGGGCCTGGCGGACGTACCGGCCCGGCGTCTGCCCCAGATGCTTGAGGAACAGCCGGGTGAGGTGCCGCTCGCTGACGCCGGCCGCCTCCGCGAGCGCGAGCGTGGACAGGTCGTCGGCGAGGTGGGCCGTGATGTGCTCGACGGTCCGCCTGACCAGGCTGTTGACGGGCGAGGGAGGGCTGACGAACATGCTCATCTGCGCCTGGTTGCCGGGCCGCTGCAGGTAGGTGACCAGGTTCCTGGCCACGGTTCTGGCCAGTTCGGGGCCGTTGTCCTCTTCGACGAAGGCCAGCATGAGGTCCAGCGCGGCGGTGATGCCGGCGGAGGTGGCGACGTTGCCGTCGCGGACGAAGATCGGATTCGGATCGACGACGACCTCGGGGTATCGGCTGGCCATCAGCCGCGCCTGATCCCAGTGCGTGGTGGCGCGCCGCCCATCGAGCAGGCCGGCTGCGGCGAGGACGAACGCTCCCGTGCACACGGACGCGACGCGGCGGCTCTCCCGGGCCAGCCGGCGGACATGGCTGACGACCAGCGCGTTGCCGGCGGCGTCCTCGTGGCCGATCCCGCCCGCCACCACGAGGGTGTCGAGCGGTCCGGTGACCCGCTCCAGGGTCAGCTGGGGTTGCAGGATGAGCGCAGTGGCGGTGGTGACGGCGTGACCGCCGGGCGTGGCGACGCGATACTCGTAGTACGGTAACGCGCCGTGCCAGTTGGCGCTCTCCAGCGTCGTGGTGATGGAGGCGATCTCCAGCAGCTCCGCCGCCTCGTACGCCACCACCACGACCCGTCGTCGGTCCATAGGACCGACTGTAGGTCCGAAAGACGTACAACCCAAGTTTCCGGACCTCCCCTTCCCCGCGCCTTGGCCCGTGGCCATGCCCTCCGGGACAGTCGAAGACATGACGACGACAGCAGCTACCAAGCCCCGCCGCCGCTGGGGCAGGTTCACCCTCCACTACGTCGAGATGATCATCGCGATGTTCGTCGGGATGTTCGCGCTCGGCGCCCTCCTCGACGTCCTGGGCCTCGGCGTCTCCTCCAGCGAGTACCCGGAGCCGGCCTATCTGATCATGGCCTTCAACATGTCCGTGGGTATGGCCGTGTGGATGCGCATCCGCGGGCACGGCTGGGCCGCGACGCTGGAGATGTGCGCGGCCATGTTCGTCCCGGTCGTGCCGCTCTTCCCCCTGTTGTGGCTCGGCGTCATCGACGGCCACGGGGTGATGATGGTCGCGCACGTGGCGATGTTCCCGCTCATGCTGGCGGCGATGTTCCGCCGCCTCGACGAGTACGCCGGTTGCCATTGACCGCCTTGCGGTAGCCGTCCAGGACGTCCTGCCGCAGCAGATGCCCGAACCCGGCCCGCTCCAGCCGCAGCCCCAGTGCCGCCGCGTCGGTCCCGAGCGCGGCGGCCGTCGCGGGCAGACTCCAGCCGTGCTCGGCCAGCTTGCTCAGCAGGTGGCCGCGCCTGCTCTGCGCCTCCGACAGCCGGAACGTCTTCAGGTAGGCCAGCCGCCCGTCCCCGTCGGTGATGATCTCGCCGATGTGGTTCTCGCTCTTCCGCTCGAACGCCGGCAGGAAACGGCTCAGCGTGAACCGGCCGAGCCGGTAGACCTCCTCCACGTGCACGGGGGCCTGGAGGAGGCCGGTGGCCATGACCGAGTCGTGGAAGGCGGCCCACTCGCGCTCCCGCAGCAGGGCTTGAGCCCGCAGGTCGGCCAGGGTGGTCACCGTCGTCTCGTCGATGACGGCGGGGAAGTCCCTGGCCGGGTAGAAGAGCGCGTACTCGTAGACCAGCTCGCCGTATAGGTCCCTGATGAGGGTGGGGTGCAGCGCCCGGTAGTCCTCCGGGTGCGGCACCACGAAGGCGCTGGCCAGCGTGTCGCCCGCGTGCAGCAGCAGCCCGCACTGCCCCGGGTAGATCTCGAACACCTTGAGCGCGTCGTCGAGCCCGCGTACCTCGGCGCCTGTGTAGGCGTCCTCGGCGCGGGCGGACAGGCCGTGCGCGATCGCCTGGCGCGACCACTCCTCCCAGGCGATCACGGGGCCGCCGAAGTGCAGCGCGAGGAAACCCTCCACCGCCAGGTGCAGCGGCAGGAACCTGAGCCGGTTCTTGTCCACCCGGCGGGCCATCCTGCGCCGGGTCCTGATGCACATGTGGCGCAGCGGCTGGCCGAGCTGGGTGCCGTACGCCGCCGCCGGGGTGCCGTCGCCGGTCCACGACGCGACGAAGGCGTGGGGGACGTACGACGTGTAGACGGTCTTGTCGGGCAGGAACACCACGGACGGCTCGTCACCGTAGACCTTGGCGTGCAGCCGCAGGTCCTCGATGGGCTCGCGGCGCACGAGCGGCACCAGCCGCATCGCACCCCAGGTCTGCGCGGGCCGCGTGTCGAGACCGGTGAGATCGATCATCGTGCCTCCAGCTGCGCCGCCCGGTCCGCCAGGTACGCCCGCAGCTCGGCGAGCCCCGTCCTGCCCTCCGCGAACCTGGCCAGCTCCACCAGCGCCGGCAGGTCCTCGGCGTCCCTGATGCCGGCGGTCGGCACCATCGGCGACAACCGCCGCACGTCGAACTGGTCCGCATCGTAAACCGGGTTCACGTGCACGATGCCCACGTCACCGCCGGGGTCCAGCTTGCGCCGCCAGACCCGTAGCACCTCGCCCGCCAGCCCCGGCGGCGCGTTGTCCCAGCCGTCGGAGACGATGACGAGCATGCCGGGCCGCGCTTCGAGCGCGTCGAGCACCCGCTGCCCCAGCGGCGTCGGCCCGGACGGCCGGGTCTGGAGCGGATCGGTCCGCAGCGACAACCACAGACCGCGGTAGGAACCGGCCAGCGCCTCCAGCAGGTAGTGACAGGCCAGCGCCACCGCCAGCGGACGGCGCTTCTTCACCGGCGAGCCGAACGACGAGAAGCTGTCGTCGAGCACGGCAGCTACGCTGCCCCACGTGCCTGCCCGCGCCCCGGCCACTCGGGCGGCCACGGCCCGCAGCGCGCCCACCAGCTCGGCACGGCGCCGCGTGCGCGTGTCCGCGGGCAGCGCCATCACGTACGAGGCCAGCCGGACCAGCGGCATCGCGGCCAGGTCTGCCTCGGTGTCCAGGCCGTCCTTGCTCGCCGACTCGGCGAGGCGCAGTCGTTCGAGCCTGGTCAGCTTGGGGGCGATGCGTTCGAGGAACACCGTCCTGCTGATGCCGTGGCGGGCGGCGAAGCCCTCGGCGACGGTGTACGGCAGCTCGTACAGAGCAGCCTTGTCGTAATGCGAGCGCCGCCACGCCTCCAGCACCGGCGTCTCATAACGGGCGCGGCTGAACGGGGCGAAGAGGAAGTCGCCCAGCTCGCCCGGCAGCCGCAGGTGCGCGTGCCGCACCGCCGACTTCACCGCCGCGCGGTACTTGACGGCGTCGAAGGCCAGGTCGGGGCGGCCGGCGAGCCAGTCGCGGACGAGGGCGCGGGTGCGCCGGTTGTTGACGCCGTCGTGGCGCAGCCGCTGGAAGAGCCGGTAGACGCGGGGCGGGCTCATCCTGGCCAGCCGCCGCGCGATCAGCCGCCCGTCGCCCTGCCCCGGGTGGGCCAGCAAGGTGGCGATGACGATCGCGGCGTTGTGGTCGTTGATGTCGAGCGCGAGCGTGGCCGCGTACAGGTCCGGGTAGTTGCCGTGGATGTAGCGATGCAGGAAGCCGAGGGACAGCCGCTGCTGACCGGCCGCGCTGTGGAACTCGCGCTGGCCGGTCGAGGTGATCGCCGCGTTCGCGAAGAGCAGCACGTCCTCGCACTCGATCAGGTCGGCGTAGGTGTCCATGGGCTCCCCCGGGGTCGCGGACTGGCCGGGGAATGGGGGCACGAGCTGCGAAGCATCGCTGTACAGGCGGGTTCCGGAAGTCGCACCGAAGTCCCGCGGCCAGTCTGGTTCCGGACCTTACCGGGCGTTTTTGGACAACGCGACGGGTTTACGCAGCCGCACGCTCTCCGTCGTGCTCGCGCAGGAACTGCTGGAGCCCCGCCAGATCGTCGGTGTTGATGTGGTCCACGTCCGCCGCGATCAGCTCACGCCAGAGGGCATCCCGGGCCGGACCGGCCGCGTCCGGGGTGGCCCAGAACCGCACCCGCTGCCCGTCGCGGTGCGCCGTGGCCACGATCTGCCGCAGCTTGTCCCGCTCGGCGGCCGGCATCTCACCCTCGCCGAGCCAGGTGAAGTGCCTCGTCCAGTTGTCGCTGATCAGCGGGATCAGGGCCGGGTTGCCCTGTCCGAGGTCGGCCAGGCGCCCGTCGTAGAAGGCGTAGCGCCGCTCCTGGGCGGCCATGAGCTCGCGCGGCCGGTCCCCGCTGATGACCACGGTGATCGCGCCCGGCTTCACCTTGCCCTTGTGGTAGGTGGTGAGCATCTTCCGGTACGACGCCAGCACCTTGTCGAGCTCGGTGTACGTGGCCGCGCCGTTGTTCTTGATGTCCACCAGGAGCTGGAGTTGCTGGCGGCTGCCCGGGAAGACGTGCCCGTGGCCCTGGCGTACGCGCTGGGCCAGCGGATCCAGGTAGAGCGACTGGAGTGTGCGCCCCGGCCGCAGGTCCTCGGGGTCGTGACCGACGCGCAGCTCGCCTTCCACCAGGTAGATGTCCGCCTCGACGCTGGTGAACCCGTGGTCGACGGCGTCCAGGAGCGGCCGTTCGTGCTCGTAGTCGTTGTGGGCGTGCGCCCGGGGAAGGGGCTCGGCACCGCTGGCCGCCGCGGCGGGAAGGGCCGTCAGCAGGACGGCTCCGGCGGCGGCCAGCGCACCCAGGACTCGGCGCAACATCGCATCTCCTTACGAGGTCAGGGGATGCAGGTAACGCTATTTGCGTCAGATGTGACAGAAGTGAAGTTCAGCGGAATTCATGGCTCTTCGCGGGCCGCCTCCTGATCTCGCCGAGCGTCGCGCGGCTGGACCGGATGTCGGAGATCAACACGTACGCGACGAGCAGCAGCCCCAGACAGAGGGCGTCGGCCGCCCACCAGGGGATCTCCGCGAGCAGCAGGTTCCCGTCGCTGTCGCTCAGGGACCTGATCACCATCGTCACCACGGCCACGATCAAGGTGACCAGTAACCAACTACGCAGGCGCGGCAGACTCCCCTCGTTCCACAACCGGATACGCCAGCTCATGAACACGGCGAGCACGCCGAGCAGGGCGCAGAACCCGATCAGCCACCAGGGCAGGGTGAAGGCGGTCTGCGCGGTGATCTGCGCCTGCGCCGTACGCAGCTCCACCTCGGCCTTCTGCCTGGCCTGCTCGGCGGCGTCGAGCTCGCGCTGCAGCTGGGCCACGCTCTTCTCCTGCCGCGTCGGCGGCGAGGAGTCCTCCGTCGGCAACATCCGCGCCACGACGGTCAGCATGATCGCGACGAACGACAACGCCAGGACGATGGCCATGAACAGGTCGATGAAGCGCAGGTCGAGCGGCGGCGCGAACGGCCTGGCGGCCCGCTTCCTCACGGCTCCCTCACCAGCGTGTACTTCTGCGGCCGGCTCTCCACGGCGCTCAACCGCTCCACCGCGGTACGCAGCGCGTCCAGCCCTTTGACGAGTTCCTCGGTCCTGCCCCTGGACAGGGCCAGCTCCTGGGTGAGCCCGTGCATGGCGGGAGCGGCCTGCTTCGCCGGCAGGCGCGCGATGTAGGTGAGGAACACCTCGTCGGCGGCCGCCACACCGGCCCGCTCCGCCCGCTCCACCAGGGCCATCGCACCGAACGCCAGCACGCTCAGGAACAACGCGACCAGGGTGACGCCGAACGCGGAGGCCAGCTCGGGCAGCACGTGCTGCTTGAGCGCGGCGATCAGCACGCCCGGGTCCGCCTGGTTGTCCAGGGCGTTCGAGAACGAGTTGACCATCGCGCCCATCGTCAGCGCGGTGCCGATGAACCCGAAGACCGGCAGTGCCCAGATGAGCGCGTGGTCGAGGTGGTGCTTGTTGGCCATCTCGCCCTCGTCCAGCGCGGACCGGGCGCTCAACACCGCCTCGCAGTCGTTGCCGGCCTCGGCGGCCTCCTTGAACAGCTTGAGCCGTCGCGCCACCAGCGTGTCATCGGTCGGTCGCACCGCCTGGACGCTCACCACGGCCCGCGCCGTCGCCGCGCTCTCCCGCCGGATGTCCGGCACGGCCCTGGCGATCCTGAGAACGGTGGTCAGGAACACCCCGATGATGAGGGTGACCACCAGCTCGGCGGCCGGCGGTGCCGTGGTCGCGCCCACGGACACCAGCAACATTTCCACAAACCCGGCCACCATGAGCAGCGCGGAGACTATCAACCCCACCACGGGCGCGAACGCCGAGTGACGCCAACCGTACCTTGACACCCTTGAACCCCATCCGACACGTTAATTGTCAAAGACCCACCTAAGCACACGGAAAGCAACCTTTGGGTGACAGTGTGGTGCCATATCGGGGGTTCTCGTCGGATGTGCGATCTGCCGGTAGGCGCGGCAAGCCCAGCCAGATCGAAAGCCGTGATGTCCTGAAGGAGAATCTGTGCGACCCTCACGTCTGACCGCAGTCTTGGCCGCGTTGGTGGCCGCCATGGCGTTGCCCGGCACGGCCGGCGCCGCTGTCCCGCAAGCGCCGGCATCTGGTGTCCTGGCCAAAGCGCACACCGCCGGACGCGTGGAGGTTGCCGGGGACTCCGTTCAGTACAGCTGGCCCGGCGTCTCCTTCGAAGGCCGCTTCCGCGGCACCGGCGTCGGGATCATCCTCAACGACTCCGACAACGACTACGACGTCGAGGTCGATGGCGCGACCGTCGCCACCATGGTGACCCCGGGCCGGACCACGTACTGGGTCAACGGTCTCACGCGCGGCGTACACCGCGTGCGACTCGTCAAACGTACCGAGAGCCCGTGGGCCACGAGCGCCTTCGGCGGCTTCGTCGCCGCCCCCGGTGGCGTGATCCTCGGCAAGCCCGCCGCCCGCCACCGGCAGATCGAGTTCATCGGCGACTCCTACACCGTCGGGTACGGCAACCGCTCCGACAGCCGCGACTGCACCAACGACAAGCTCCACCGAACCACCGATGCCAACCTCAGCTTCGGCGCCCTCACCGCGCGCCGCCTGAACGCCGACTACCAGATCAACGCCTTCTCCGGCCTCGGCATGGTGCGCAACTACAACGGCAGCAACCCCCAGGTCACCTACCGCACGTACTACGACCGGGCGCTGCTGAACGTCGACGGCGATGTCTGGCAGAACCCGGGCACCTGGCGGCCGCAGTTGGTCGTGGTCGGACTGGGCATCAACGACTTCTCCACCGCCATCAACCCAGGCGAGCAGTGGACCCCGGAAACCCTGGCGGCCGCCTACCGCACCGCCTACCACACATTCCTCGACAAGCTCCGGGCCCAGTACGGCCCCGGCACGATGATCGTGGTCAGCGCCACCTACATGTCCAACACCACCGTCTTCGCCGAGACCGCTCAGCGGATCGTCCAGGAGCGCAACAGCAGCGGCGACGACCGCGTCCGTTACTGGTACTACAGCGAGTCAGGCCTGGACTACATGGGCTGCCACTGGCACCCGTCCGTCCACGACCACCAGATCATCGCCGAACGGCTCGACGCCTTCATCGCCACACTCCCGCTGCGCTGGTAGCCGGGCCTCGCAGGAGGGCGAATCGGAGCACTGCGGGCAGCGGTGTGCCGAGTTCGACGGACGAGACCAGGATGCCGTCCGGCACGGCGTCGGCCCGTACCGGGAGGTCGTCCAGGCGGACCACCGTGGCCGGATCCAGCAGTCCCGGCCGGGTCTTCAGCACAACCTGGCCGCGGGCCGAGTCCGGGACGTCGGCGAGGAAGGCGAAGGCGTGCTGGTCGTCGTGGGTCCAGCGGATCCACGCAGCGCCGTCGCACGGCTCGGTGGCGCCCGGTTCCAGCGGCCTGGTCGCGTACAGGGCGCTGCCGTGGCCGGCCATCCACGACGCGATGCCCTCCAGGACGGCACGCTGTTCTCCGGGCAGCGTGCCGTCGGCCTTCGGGCCGACGTTGAGCAGCAGGTTGCCGCCTCGTGCGGCGACGTCCACCAGCAGGCGGACGGCGCCTGCCGGGTCCAGGAGGTGCTCCGGGCCTTCGTTGCTGTTGTAGCCGAAGGACAGGCCGATGCCGCGGCACTGCTCCCAGTGCGCGGCCGTCTCGTTCTGGCGGTTCGCCTGGTATTCGCTGGTCAGGTAGTCGGCGTGGGCGCCGTCCCACCGGTCGTTGACCACGCCGTCCGGGACGGTGGCGTAATAGTGGGCGAACAGGCCCGGCAGGTCGGCCAGGCCCGCGTCGGGCCAGCCGATGTCGTTCCACAACACGTCCGGCCGGTAACGGTCGATCAGATCGTGGACCTGGCGCAACGCGTAGGCGGCGTAGGCGGCCTCGTGGGGGCGGCACTCGTCGATCAGATCCTCGTGCTGGATGACGGCCCGGCGGCCGGCGTGCCAGTCGAGCCCGCCGGAGTAGTACACGCCGAATCGAAGGCCGCGGGCCCGGGTGGCGGCGGCGAGATCGGCGACCAGGTCACGGTGCGGGCCGCGGTGCACCGTGTTGCGGGTGCCGGTGCCCGGCGCGTCCCACAGGGCGATGCCGTCGTGATGCTTGGTGGTCACGACGACGTAGCGGGCACCCGCACGGGCGAACACATCGATCCACTCCGCCGGGTCGAAGAGTTCGGCCTTCCACGCGTCGAGGAAGGTGTCATAGGGAAGGCCGCCGTGCACGGTGCGGTGGTGCTCATGGGCGGGACTGCCCTCGATCTGGCTGGTGTTCCAGTACCACTCGGCGTACGGGTTGTGGGCGAACCACACCTCCGGGTCGACGGCCCCCAGCTCACCGGTGGGCTCGGCCCACGCCGGCACCGAGTACGCGCCCCAGTGGATGAACACGCCGAACTTGGCGTCGGCGAACCAGGCGGGCATCGGGCGGCCCTCGTCTCCGGAAGGAAGATCACCCACGGAGCGCCCCCTTCATGGCGTCGCGGATGAAGCCGCGGGCGAACAGCACGAAGACCACCGCGAGGGGGAGAACGGCGACCAGCGCCCCCGTGAGGACCAGGCTGTAATCCAGGTTGTGCACGGTGTTCAGCTGGGAGAGCGCGACCTGCAGGGTGAGGTTCGACGGGTCGACCATGACGATCAGCGGCCAGGTGTAGTCGTTCCAGGCGGCGATGAACGTGGTGATGCCGAGGAAAGCCAGGCCGGGCCGGATGGCGGGCAGCCCCACGTGCCAGTACTGCCGGAAGAACCCGCAGCCGTCGATGCGCGCCGCGGCGAGCACCTCGTCGGGCACCGCCCCCTTGATGTACTGACGCATCCAGAAGATGCCGAACGCGTTCGCGGCGGCCGGGACGATCAGCGCGTTCAGCGTGCCCACCCAGCCCAGTTCCACCATGATCACAAATTGCGGGATGAGGGCGAGCTGCATCGGCAACATGTACGTGAGCAGCAGCAGGCCGAACAGCACCCGCCGCCCGGGAAACTCGTACTTGGCGAAGGCGAAGGCCGCGATCGAGTCGAAGAACAGGACGAGCGCGGTGGTGCAACACGCGACGATCAACGTGTTCAGCATCGAGCCGAAGAGGTCGATGGAGCTGATCAGCCGCCCGAGGTTATCGAACAGCGCGGGCCCGAAGGTCACCTTCGGCGGCACCTGGTACATGTCCTTGGTGGTGTTGGTCGCCATGACGGCGGTCCAATAGAACGGAAACAGCGAGACGAGCGCGCCCGCGACCAGGACCAGGTGCAGGGCGGCGGCCCTCAGCCGCGTGGCGGTCATCACAAGCCCCGTTCCCGGCGCTGCACGAGGCGCCAGTTGATCGCGGTGAACAGCAGGATGACCACGAACACCGCCCACGCGATGGCGGCGCCGTACCCGTAGTCGTTGTTGTTGAACGCCTCGCGGTAGAAGTACAGGATCGCGGTGAGCCCGGCCCCGCCGGGACCGCCCGAGCTGGCGTTGTTGGCCGAGTTGATGCCGAAGAGCACCTGCGGCTCGGTGAAGGTCTGCATGCCGTTGATCGTCGAGACGACCACCGTGAACAGGATGATCGGGCGCAGCATGGGGATCGTGACGCGGAAGAAGAGCTGCACGGGACCCGCGCCGTCGATCTTGGCGGCCTCGTACAGCTCGCTCGGGATGGCCTGCAGGCCGGCGAGGTAGATGATCGCGTTGTAGCCGGTCCACTGCCATCCGATGATCATGGCGATGACGATTTTGATCGTCCACTCGTTGACCAGCCACGGGACCGGCGAGGCCGACAGCCCCTGCAGGATGGCGTTGATCAGCCCGAAGTTGGTGCTGAACACCGAGCCGAAGAAGATCGTGACCGCGACGACCGAGGTGACGTTCGGCACGAAGTAGGCGATCCGGTAGAACCCGGCGAACCGCACGGCCGAGTTGAGCATGTTCGCCACGACGAGAGCCAGGAACAGCATCGGGATCGTGGACATGAACCAGATCAGGAAGGTGTTCTGCAGCGCCTGCCAGAACATGCCGTCCTGCATCAGCAGCTCGAAGTTACGCGGGCCGACGAACTCCATCTCGCCCAGGCCGTCCCACTTGTGGAACGCCAGATAGAGCGAGAAGAGCACTGGCACCAGCATGAACACGGTGAAGAGCAGGAAGAAGGGCGAGATGGACAGATATTGCGGCCAATAGCGGCGCCATGCCCTCTCCGGCCGGGAGTGCCGGGCGTGGGCGGGCCCGCCGCGGCCGGAGGCGGCCGCGGCGGGTCGGGGCATATTCGTGGAGGTGCGGGCGGACATGAGGGGGATGCCGTCCTCTCAGCTCACGCCCTGGCGCCCGGCGATCTGTTTGGCCGCGCTCACCGCGTCGGTCCACGCCGTGTCGGCGTTCTTGCCCTTGGTCCAGACATTGATGATCTCGTCCTTGAAGGGCTGGGCCACGGCCGCGTCCGCGGGCGCCTCGTACTGGACAGGAATGCTCTTCGCGGCCGGCCCGAACACCTCGATCGTCTTCTGGTCCCCGAAGAACGGGTCCCCTCCGGTCAGCGCGGGCAGGTCATAGGAGGCGGGGGTGGAGGGGAACAGCGCCGCGTCGGTGAATCCCCGCGCCTGGTTGTCCGCGCTCAGCAGCCAGGTGACGATCTGGAAGGCCAGTTGGGGATCCCGGCACTCCCTGGGCAGCGCCAGGAACGACCCGCCGATGTTCGCCGGCCCGCCCGGCATGGGCGCCACCCGCCATTTGCCCGAGGTGGCCTCCACGCCGCTCTTGAGGTCCAGCGCGAACCAGGCCGCTCCCACGGTCCCGGCGATCTTGCCTTGGGCGGCGGCGGCGTTCCAGTCCGGGCCATCGTACTTGGGTGCGATGATGCCCAGCCCGTTGGCCTTGATCACCATGTCCCAGGCGCCGCGGATGTGCGGCTGGTCGCCGATGAACTTGTTGCTCTCGTCGATGAAGCGCTTGGGGCCCTGGCCGACCATCTTGTCGAACAGCCCTTCGGCCGAGTCGATGATGAACGCGTCCGGGTTGGCCTTCTTCAGCTTCACCCCGGCCTCGAAGAACGTGTCCCACGTGGACATGGACGTGCCGACCTCGGTGGGGTCGCTGGGCAGGCCTGCCTTCTCGAAGATGTCGTCGCGGTAGAACAGCGCGGTGGGTCCGATGTCGATCGGGAATCCGATGAGCTTGCCGTCGGTGGTGGAGCCCTGCTTCCACTTCCACTCGACGTACTGCGAGGCCAGCTTGCCCGCGCCGAGGGTGTTGAGATCGATGAACCGGTCGGACTCCGCCAGCATGGAGGCGATGTTCTCGCCCTTGATCCCCGTGATGTCGGGCACGAACTTGCGTCCGTTCATCGTGGCGATCAGCTTCTGCTTGAAGTCGCCGCCGATCACCGACGGCTTGAGCGTGGTCTGGGCGAACTGTTTGACGGCGTCGGCCACGACCTTGTCGCTCAGGCCGCCACCCCAGTACCAGAGGGTCAGCTCCGTGGCGCCGCCGCCGCTGCCGGCAGCGGTGCCGCCTGAGCCACCGCAGGCGGCCGTGCCCCCGATGCCTGCCGCCGCTAGGGAGAGAAGTCCGGACTGAATGAGCCTTCTGCGGGAAAGTTCCATTTCTAACCCTCCGGGTTATGGGGGATGACATCGGGGATGAAGCCGTACTCGTGGCGCAGCCGCTGGTCGGTGAGATCCCGCCACCAGCCGGCCACATCGGCCCAGCCAGGCGCCGAGGGCGCGCCGCCCACCCGCCGCACCGACAGGGCCGCGACGAGGTTGGCGAACCGGATCCGCTCGGCGAGCGGCCAGCCGGCCAGGGTTCCCACGACGAGGGCCGCGCCGAACACGTCTCCGGCGCCGGTGGGGTCGTGGACGTCCACCGGCAGTCCGGGGACGTTCGCGTCTTCGCCGCTGATCGCATCGACGGCGAGGACACCGTCACCTCCGCAGGTGACGACCGCGAGCGGCACCAGATCCCCCAACCTGGAAAGCGCCGCCGCGGGTGTGTGCGTTCTGGTGTAGCTCATGGCCTCATGAGCGTTGGGCATGAAGGCGTGGCACCCGGCGAGCTGATCGAGCATCGCCGACGACCACTCCTCAGTGGGATCCCAGCCCACATCGGCGAAGACCAGGCCGCCGGTCCGCGCCGGCCACTCCACCGGCTGCGGGCCCAGGTGCACGATCGCCGCCCGAGCCGCCGGAGGATCGCCGATCATCTGGTCCGCCCCCAGGGGTGGCGGGGCGCCGTGGGTCACCAGGGCGCGATCGCCCTCGTAGGCCAGGGAGGCGGTGGTCGGGGTGGACCATCCGGAGAACAGACGGGACCGGCTGAGGTCCACGCCTTCTTCCTCGCTGAGCGCCGTCCAGCAGTACCGGCCGAAGGGATCGTCGCCGAAGGCCGCCGCCAGGCCGGTCCGCAGGCCGAGCCGGGCCAGCGTGAACGCGAAGTTGGCGATCCCGCCGGGCCCCGAGGCCATCTCGGTGGTCCAGATCTCCATTCCTGGCTTGGGCCCCTGGTCCAGGCCGGCGAAGACCACGTCGAAGAAGAGCAGGCCGGACACGAAGACATCGAGTTGCGGCTGGACCGCGTTGTCTGGCATCGCTCCGCCCACTTCTGGCGCACTGGCACCTTGCCGAATTTAGGCAGGATCGTGCACCCTGCTGAGCGACTGTGCAATAGTTCGCTCGAGAATTCCTAAAAATTCCTCTGGCAATGATCGTGTTTGAGCGCTACTGTCCCAGTCATGCTCCGGGACCGACGCCACGAGATGATCGTGCGCATTGTGCGCTCAGAAGGCCCCGCCACCGTCGAGGCGCTGGCCGAGCGCCTCGATGCCAGTCCCGCGACGATCCGCCGCGACCTCGTGCAGTTACACGATGACGGGCTGCTCCGGCGGGTCTACGGCGGCGCCATGCCGATCGACGAGCGCGACGATCCGTTCGTGGATGTGGCCGCGGTCCGCGGAGCCGAGAAGGACAGGATCGCGCAAAGGTGCGCAGAGATGGTCAAGGACGAGGAGACGGTCCTGCTCGACATCGGCACCACCGCGCACCGCGTCGCCAGCTACCTGCGCGGCCGGCCTCTCACCGTCGTCACCAGCAGCCTCGCCGTCCTCGAGGAGCTGCAGGACGAGGAGAACATCCAGCTCATCATGCTGGGCGGCATGGTCCGTCGCGACTACCGGTCGCTGGTGGGCTTCCTCACCGAGGACAACCTGCGCCAGATCAAGGCCGACCGGCTCTTCCTCGGCACCAGCGGGGTGCGTCCCGGGGGACACGTCATGGACACCACCGTGGTGGAGGTGCCGGTCAAGCGGGCCATGATCGCGGCGAGTGACCAGGTGGTCCTGGTCGCGGACGTCGGAAAGTTCCCCGGCACCGGGATGGCCCGGGTGTGCGGTCCTGAGGATCTCGACGTCATCGTCACCAACGCCCCGGGCGACCAGGCAACGCTCACCGCCATGCGGGAGGCGGGGGTCGAGGTGATCACGGTATGAGGCTGACCGTTCTCGGCGGTGGCGGGTTCCGCGTACCGCTCGTCTACCGTGCCCTGCTCGCCGATCGCGGCAAGGGCCGGGTCACCCACGTCACGCTCCACGACCTCGACGCCTCGCGGATCTCGGCGATCCAGCGGGTGCTGGGCGAGCTGGCCGACGGCGTGCCCGACGCGCCCGAGGTGCATGCCACCACCGACCTCACCGAGGCCGTCTCGGGAGCCGACTTCATCTTCTCCGCCGTCCGCGTCGGCGGTCTCGAAGGGCGCGCCATCGACGAGCGGGTGGCCCTAGACGAGGGCGTGCCAGGGCAGGAGACCGTCGGCGCGGGCGGCATCGCGTACGGCCTGCGCACGGTCCCCGTCGCCTGCGAGCTCGCGCGACGCATCGCCGAGGCGGCGCCCGAGGCGTGGGTCATCAATTTCACCAACCCAGCGGGCATGGTCACCGAGGCGATGTCCCACTACCTCGGCGATCGGGTCATCGGCATCTGCGACTCGCCGATCGCCCTGGGCCGTCGGGTGGCCGGAGCGCTCGGCGTGGACCCCGCGACCGTGTGGCTCGACTACGCCGGGCTCAACCATCTCGGCTGGCTGCGCGGCCTGCGCGTCAAGGGCCGCGACCTGCTCCCCGATCTCCTGCGGGACGCCGACGCGCTGGGCTCCTTCGAAGAGGGCAAGCTCTTCGGCGTCGAGTGGCTGCGCGCCCTCGGCTGCATCCCCAACGAATACCTGCACTACTACTACTTCACCCGCGAGGCGGTGGCCGCCGCGCGCGCCGCCAGGCAGACTCGCGGCTCCGTGCTCATCGACCAGCAACGGCGGTTCTACACGCACACCGGCGGCTCGGCGCTGGCGGCGTGGGAGAGCGTCCGGCTGGAGCGGGAGGCCACCTACATGGCGGAGGCCCGCGAGGCCTCGGGCGCCGGCGAGCGTGCGCCCGGAGACCTCGAGTCCGGCGGCTACGAACAGGTCGCCCTGGCTCTCATGCGCGCGATCGCGCTCGACGAGCGGACCACGCTCATCCTCAACGTCCGCGGGCGGGGCGCGATCGGCGGCCTCGATCCGGACGCCGTGGTGGAGGTGCCCTGCTTCGTCGACGCCAACGGCGCCCGCCCCATCTCGGTCGATCCGCTCCCCGGCCATGCGCTCGGCCTGGTGAGCGCCGTGAAGGAGGTGGAGCAGGCGGTCATCGAGGCGGCCGCCACGGGCTCGCGCGCGGCGGCGCTGCGTGCCTTCGCCCTCCACCCGCTGGTCGACTCCGTCACGGTGGCCGACCGGCTCCTCGACCGATACCAGCGCGAGCTGCCTCAGCTCGGCTACCTCCGCGGAAGGAACTGACACCCCGATGCACGACGACAGGAGCCTCGTCGAGGACCGGATCGACCGCGTGCTCCGGGAACGCATCGCTCCCGCCGTGTACGCGGAGACGGTGCCGCTCGAGCTGGCCGCCTGGCACGTCCCCGACGAGCCGGTGCCCGTCGCGGAGGCGCTGGCCGCCGGCTACGAGCCGTTCGAGGTGGGCACGCGCTGGGGACGCCCCTGGTCGACGACGTGGCTGCGCGCCACCGGATCCGTTCCCGAACGGTGGGCGGGACGGCGCGTGGAGGCCGTCTTCGACCTGGGCTTCGTCGGCGACTGGCCGGGCAGCCAGGCCGAGGCGCTGGTCTACGACCTGAGCGGCCGGCCGATCAAGGGCATCGAACCGCGCAACCAGTACGTCCCGATCGCCGGGGACCGGGTGGGCCTGCTGCTGGAGATGGCCGCCAACCCCGACATCCTGGCGAACGGCTTCCTCCCGACCCCTCTGGGCGACAAGGCCACGGCCGGTGACGAGCCGCTCTACCGCCTCACCCGTGCCGACGTGGCCGTGCTCGACGAGGAAGTCTGGCACCTTCGGCTGGACGTCGAGGTCCTGCGCGAGCTGATGGCCGAGCTGCCGATCGGCGATCCCCGGCGGCACGAGATCCTGCGCGCCTTGGAGCGCAGCATGGACGCCCTCGACATCCACGACGTGGCCGGCACGGCCGGGGCGGCCCGCGCCTGCCTGACCGGTGTGCTGTCCTCGCCTGCCCACGCCGGCGCCCACACCATCTCGGCGGCCGGCCATGCGCACATCGACAGCGCCTGGCTCTGGCCGATCCGCGAGACCAAGCGCAAGGCCGCCCGCACCTTCGCCAACGTCACGGCCCTGGCGAACGACTATCCGGAGTTCGTCTTCGCCGGGCCGCAGGCGCAGCAGTACGCGTGGGTCAAGGAGCGCCACCCGGAGATCTTCGAGCGCATGCGCAAGGCGGTCGAGGCCGGGCAGTGGGTGCCGATCGGCGGCATGTGGGTGGAGGCCGACGGCAACCTGCCGGGCGGGGAGGCCATGGCCCGGCAGCTCGTGCACGGCAAACGTTTCTTCATGGAGGAGTTCGGAGTCGAGTGCCGCGGCGTGTGGCTGCCCGATTCCTTCGGCTACACGGCGGCCTATCCGCAGCTCGCCAGGCTTGCCGGCATGGAGTGGTTCCTCACCCAGAAGATCTCCTGGAACCAGACCAACAAGTTCCCGCACCACACGTTCTGGTGGGAGGGCATCGACGGCACCCGCATCTTCACCCATTTCCCGCCGGCCGACACCTACAACGGCACGTTCGAGGGCGCTGAGCTGGCGCACGCCGTACGCAACTATGCGGAGAAGGGCGCGGGCACCCGTTCGCTGCTGCCCTTCGGGCACGGCGACGGGGGCGGCGGCCCCACCCGGGAGATGCTGGAGAAGGCGCGGCGGCTGCGCGACCTGGAGGGCTCCCCCCGCGTGGTGATCGAGAGCCCGGAGGAGTTCTTCGCCGCCGCCCACGCGGAGCTGCCGGATGCGGCCGTGTGGTCCGGCGAGCTCTACCTGGAGCTGCACCGCGCCACCTACACCAGTCAGGCCAGGACGAAGGCCGGCAACCGGCGCAGCGAGCACCTGCTGCGCGAGGCGGAGCTGTGGGCGGCGACCGCCGCGGTGCACGCCGACGTCCCCTACCCCTACGCGGAGCTGGACCGGCTGTGGAAGACGGTCCTGCTGCACCAGTTCCACGACATCCTGCCCGGCAGCTCGATCGCCTGGGTCCATCGCGAGGCCGAGGTCACCTACGCCCGCGTGCGTGCGGAGCTGGAGGAGATCATCACCTCGGCCGTCTCCGCCCTGACCGGCGCCGGCGAGGCGACCTGGGTCTGCAACGCGGCGCCGCGGCCGCGCGCCGAAGTGGTGACCGCTCCCGACGGCTCGGCCGTCTTCGTCGAGGTCCCGGCCTCCGGCATGGTACGCCTCGAGGCGCCATCGTCCCCTTCCCCGGTCACCACGACCACCGGCGAGACCGGGACGGTGCTCTACAACGGCCTGATCCGCGTCGAGCTGGACGCGGCCGGCCTGCTCTCGTCGGTCCTCGACGTGGCGGCCCACCGCGAGTTGCTGGCCCCCGGCTCCCGCGGCAACCAGCTGCAGCTGCACACCGATCTGCCCAACCAGTGGGACGCCTGGGACCTCGACGCGCACTATCGCCGCCGGCGCACCGACCTCGACGAGGCGGAGGCGATCACCGTCGTCAACGCGGGCCCGCTCGTCGGCGCCGTACGCGTCGAGCGCCGCTTCGGGGCGTCCAGGATCGCCCAGACGGTCCGGCTCACGGCGGGCAGTCCCCGGGTGGAGATCGAAACCGAGATCGACTGGCACGAGCGGGAGAAGATCCTCAAGGTGGCGTTCCCGCTCGACGTCCATGCCGACCGCTCGGCGGCCGAGATCCAGTTCGGTCACGTGTTCCGGCCCACGCACGTCAACACGAGCTGGGACATGGCCAGGTTCGAGATCTCCTGCCACCGGTGGGTCCATCTCGGGGAGCCGGGATACGGCGTCGCGCTGGCGAACGACGCCACCTACGGCCACGACGTGACCCGTACCACGCGTGCCGACGGCGGCACCACGACCACGGTGCGGCTGAGCCTGGTCCGCGCGCCGCGCTGCCCCGACCCGGAAGCCGACCAGGGGCGCCATCGGATGACCTACGCGCTCGTCCCCGGCGCCGCCATCAGCGACGCCGTGGCGGCAGGCTACGCGCTGAACCTCCCGCTCCGCGTGACGAGCGGCGGTGCGGCTGCGACGCCGCCGCCGCTGGTGACACTCGAGGGGACCGCCGCCTGCATCGAGGCGGTCAAGCTCGCCGACGACCAGTCCGGCGATGTCGTCGTCCGGGTCTACGAGGCGCTCGGCGGCCGGGCCACCACCCGGCTGCGCGCCTCCTTCCCGGTCACCGGCGTGACGATCACCGACCTGCTCGAACGTCCCCTGCCAGCAAACCCCGTCACCGTGGAGGCCGACGGCGGTATCCCGATTTCTTTGCGGCCGTTCCAGGTGCTGACCTTGCGGCTGCGCCGCTGAGTCCCGTCAACCCAGCTCCGCCAGGAACACCTCGACTGCTCCTGCGTCGGGCACGCCCAGTTCGGCGTAGAGGTCCAGCGCCTGCTTGGCATGATCGCGGGCCGCGTCGACGCGGCCCCGATCGCGATGGACGTGCGCCAGGCCCTCGTGGGCACGCCGACCACTTCGACGAGAAGCAGCTCTCCGCCATCATCCTGACGATCTCCATGACCAACTTCTTCAACCGCATCAACGCCACCATCAAGGAGCCCGCCGGCGCGTCCTGGGCATGACCCTCCACGCCGCCTGGGTGGTGCGGCCACTGGCCGACTATGGTGTGCCCCGCTCACGGTGGCCCGCGCGCGCTCGTACGCGCACCTGCCGTTCCCGCTGCTCTCCATGGCGCCGGTCGTCACGACTCTGGCGCTGGGCGTCACGTCCTGAGCGTGCGAACGCAAAAACGGCGGCGTCCACAAGGACACCGCCGTTGATGACACCTCAACACTACTCGCCATCGCTCTGGAAGAGCCGCGTTCGAGTAATGCCGTGTGAGTGGAGGTGGCGGGAATCGAACCCGCGTCCTTCAACCCCAAGTCAGGGCTTCTCCGGGCGCAGCCTGCTGTGCTTTTCTCGGCCCCGGCGATCACGCAGGCGAGTCGCCGACGGGCCCAGCCACTGTTTGGTTTCCCGATCTCCCCCGTGGCCGGGTCGATCGGTTGAGCCTTCTAGCGATGCCAGATCCCGGGCCGAAGGCACTCCCGGGCTGACAGTGGTTTCGCTGCTTAGGCAGCGAGGGCCAGGGAGTCCCTGGCCGCCACAGTGCTCTTGGAATTGGCACTTGTTGTTTGCGGTCACAGGATTAACGAGGTTATGTCCGCAGTCCTCGGCCCGCTTCACCTGGCTTGCAAAGTCGAAGTCGAAGCCAGTCACCCCCTGTGCAGTTGTCAACACACCCTCCGGGGAAGGCGCGCAACATGAATCTACAGGGGACAACGCCCTCAACGCCACCTTAATTCCCCATGGCGAAACCCCCGGGAGAGTGGCACAGCAGCTCGCGCTCCCGGGGGCCGACCGGCAGGGTCGAGCCGGTCCGGACGGCAGGACTTCCCCCGAGATGAAGTCCTGATCTCATCACGGCGACTGGATCCGCAACCCCCCGAGCGGGCCCAGTCACTCTGTAAGACGCCACCGCGGCCCCGGATGGTTGCTCAGCGTCGCGACATTTTCACGATGAGCTCACCACGGCTCACGACGGGTCCTGCAGGGCCTGGAAAAAGCCGCCCGCGACCGCCGAGGCGTTGTAGTTCTTCGACAACACCGCAACGGCCACGTCCCCCTGCCAGCCGACGAACCACGTCAGCTGGTCCCCGGCCGTCGCCGTCACCCCGTAGACCTTGCCCTTGCCCGCCTGGGCGGGCGTGCCGAAGGCGCCGGCCCGCATCATCGGCCTGAGCGCCGCGAGCACCCGCGGATCGACGGGCACAGGGGCGGGCTGGGTGATGGGCGCGGTCTCGACCGACGGGTCGGGCGACTTGGGGTTGGTGACGAGCACGGGCGAGCGCCAGGTGCCCGAGGACACCGCCGCGGCCACCAGTGCCATGCCCAGCGGGCTCACCTCGACGTTCTGGCCCGCGATGGCCTTGGCCTTGTCGGCGTCGCTGGACAACTTGGGGAACGAGCCGCTGAACGACTTCAGCGGCAGCCGCCACGACTGGCCCACGCCGAACGCCTCGGCGCTCTTGCGCAGCTCGTCGGCCTCGACGCGGCGGGCGAGCGAGGCCAGGGCGGTGACGCAGCCCTTGGCGAAGTTGTCCTGGAACGTGGCCGACGTCGTGCTGCCGGCCGCCTGACCGGCGGCCACGAACCTGGCACCGCCGACCGTGCGTTCCTGCGGGCAGTCCAGCCGCTGCTTGGGGTCCATCCCAGCCCTGACCAGCGCGTCCGCGGCCACGATCGAGAACGCCGTGCCCGCCGGGTATTTGCCGGCCAGCGCGTCCTTCTCCTGATGCATGCCGCCGTTGGTGGCCACCGCGCGGATCTCGCCGGTCTTCCGGTCCACGGCCACCAGCGCGCTCGTGTCGCTGTCGGCCACCGCCTGCTCGGCCGCCGCCTGGATGCCGCGGTCGATGGTGGTCTGCACCGACACGTTCTGCCGGCCCGGCCACTCCTCCAACAGGGCGGCCTGCTTGCCGGTCTTGAGGTCGAGCGTGATCACCCTCGTCTGCGTGGAGCCGGTCAGGTAGCTCTGGTAGGCCTGCTGCAGCCCGCTCTTGCCCACCGAGTCACCGGCCCGCTGCGGGCCGCCGAGCTTCTGCTCGTATTCAGGGGTGAGCGCGCTGACGGTGCCGACGATCTGCCGGGGAGCGTCGGGGTTGACGGGCTGGTCCTGCTTCTGGGTCTCGATCTCCGAGATGGCGTCGAGCTTGGGCTTCATCTTCTGATAAAGCGAGCCGCCGAACGTGACCAGCGGCACGAACTTGTCGGGCGGCGAGGAGCGGATGCGGCTCAGCAGCCGGTCCTGGGCGTATCCCGTGATCTCCGACAACCTCGCGACGACCTCTTCGGCCTGATCGCCCAGCTTGGCCGGATAGACGCCGGCGCTGTAGACCACGGAGTCGGTCTGCAGCGCCTCGCCGGTCCAGTCGACCACCGGCTGGCGCGGTTTGGGATCGATGTCGACCGCGAACCGCTGCCCCTCCTTCAGCTCCGGATGCAGCACCGAGGGTGACCAGCGCACCTTCCACGCGCCGTCGACCAGGTGGAGCGGCAACATCCCGTCGTACTGCCAGAGCGGGTTGTTCTCGCCCAGGTCGACCTCGGCGTGGAAGGCGGCCGTGGACTCGTCGCCGTTCATGCTCAAGTTTTTGATCTTGAAGCGGAACGAGGCCGCGTCCAGCTCCAGCTTGGCGTCGGACAGGGCCTTGCGTACGGTCGCCTGATCGCCGTCGGTGCGTCCCGCGGCCAGGTCGTAGTCCTCCGTCTGCCAGCCCACGAGGAAGTCGCGCACCGCGTCGTGCGGCGACGGCTCCTCGAAGCAGCCGGTCAGCATCGTGCACGCGACCGCCAGGGTGGCGGTCGCGGAGAGCGTGCGGCGCAGGCGTCTCATGCCGATCTCATCGGTTGCGGTGGCGCAGGGCGCGGGCCATCTCCCGTTTGGCCTGCTGCTCCGCCAGCGACTGCCGCTTGTCCCAGTCCTTCTTGCCTCGGGCGAGACCGATCTCGACCTTGGCGCGGCCGTCCTTGAAATAGAGCGCCAGCGGCACGATCGTGAGCCCGCCTTCCTTGGTCTTGGCGGCGAGCTTGTCGATCTCCTTGCGGTGCAGCAGCAGCTTGCGCTTGCGGCGGGCGGCGTGGTTGGTCCACGTGCCCTGCGCATATTCGGGAATGTGCACGTTGAGCAGCCACGCTTCGTTGCCGTCGATGCTGGCGTAGCCGTCGACGAGCGAGGCGCGGCCCTCGCGGAGCGACTTCACCTCGGTGCCCTGCAGCACGAGACCCGCCTCGAAGGTGTCTTCGACGTGGTAGTCGTGCCGAGCACGTTTGTTCTGGGCGATGACCTTCCGCCCGGTCTCACGTGGCATGCTTCGACTTTACCGGCGATCCTCCGTACCTCGGGTACGTCGCGGCGGCTACACCCGAAGGTAGCGGCGGAGCGTGACGAACGAAGCCAGGATACAGATGAACACACCGATGATCATGGTGTACGTGATCGTCTGCGCCACGGTGTCCCAGCCCAGCTGAGCGGTCGCATCGCCGAAGAACTTGCCGAGCTCCTCGAACAGCAGGACCTTGGTCACGATCAGGATGACCGCGGCGAACACGCCGCCGATCAGGCCCGCGATCACGCCCTCCATGACGAACGGCAGCTGGATGTAGAGGTTGGACGCGCCGACCAGCCGCATGATGCCCGTCTCTCTGCGCCGGTTGAACGCCGAGAGCCGGACCGTGTTGCCGATCAGCAGCGCCGCGGCGAGCACCAGGGTGATCGCGACGCCCAGCGCGTAGAAGGCGAGCTTGTCGAGCATCTGGAAGAACGGCCCGATCAGCTGCTTGTGGTCGGTCACCTGCGAGACGCCCGGCTGGCCCTGGACCGCCTGGATGATGGGCTGGTAGTTGTCCGGGTCGGCGACCTTGATGCGGAACGACTGCGGCATGTCCTCGACCTGGGTGGCCTTGACCAGAGCCGGGTTGGAGGCGTAGGCCTCCTGGAAGTTCTGGTAAGCCGTGTCCTGGTTCTCGAAGAAGACGTCCTTGACCCCTTGGGTGCCCCGGATGTGCGCTTCGAGCGCCTTGATCTGGGTCTGCGTGATCGCCTTGCCGTTGCACGCCGGCATGGCGGTCCCCTTGTTGCACAGGAAGACCGAGACCTCGACCTTGTCGCCCCAATAGCCCTTCATCAAGCCGACCTGGGCGTTGATCATCAAGCCGACGCCCAGCATCGCCATTCCGACCGCCACGGTGATGATGACCGCGATCGTCATGGTCAGGTTGCGACGGAGGCCGATCCAGACCTCGGAGAAGATGAAATTCGCCCGCATGTTGTGTCTGCAGCTCCCTGTCAGTACGCCTGGCCGTAAACGCCACGCGACTGGTCACGGACGATCTTGCCGTCCTCCAGCTCCACGACACGCTTGCGCATGGAGTCGACGATGGCCGCGTCGTGCGTGGCCATGACGACCGTGGTGCCAGTCCTGTTGATGCGGTCGAGCACCTTCATGATGCCGATGCTCGTCGCGGGGTCGATGTTGCCCGTGGGCTCGTCGGCCAACAGGATCATCGGCCGGTTGACGAACGCGCGGGCCATGGCGACGCGTTGCTGCTCGCCGCCGGACAGCTCGTCGGGCATGCGGTGGGCCTTGCCTTCGAGGCCCACCAGCTCGATGACCTCGGGCACCACCTTGCGGATGAACCGCCGGGGCTTGCCGATGACCTCGAGGGCGAACGCCACGTTCTCGTAGACGTTCTTGTTCGGCAGGAGCCTGAAGTCCTGGAAGACGCAGCCGATGCGGCGGCGCAGGTGCGGCACCTTGAAGTTGGAGAGGCGGGCCAGATCCTTCCCCGCGACGTGAATCGCGCCGGAGTTGGGCCGCTCCTCCTTCAGGATCAGACGCAGGAACGTGGACTTGCCTGACCCCGAAGGGCCGACGAGGAACACGAACTCGCCCTTGTCCACGTCAACGGAGACGTGGTCGAGAGCGGGCCGGTTCTGGTTCGCGTAGACCTTGGTGACATTATCGAAATGGATCACGAGAGCATCACGGCATGCCAGTCTAGGGGTCAGGACGGAAGCGAGGGTGGCACATGCCCACTTCCCGCCGCTGGCCGATCGGGGACCTCGTCTTTACTGATGATCGACGTTCCGATTGGCCAGAGCACAGTCTAGGGGGAAGACTGGCATGGAACGTCCATAACGGAAACAAAACGATTGTGCGGCTACACTTGGGGCTGTCATGAGTTGTGAACACCTCGTATGCGCGCAGTGCGCCCACCCCGTGATCGAGGGGCGCTGCGCCCTCTGCCGCGCCAACAGAGAGCGGATGCACCACCACGGCTTCGCCGGGCTGTCACCCGCCCTCATCATTCTGCTGCTCGTCGTCCTGCTCTTCGCGAGCCTGGCGCTCAAGCACCTCAGCGGGCTCTAGGGCCCTAGGACTCCGCCCCCGACTCCTGCCGCCGCATCCAGCGGATCTCCGACTCGATGAACCCGTCGAGGTCGCCGTCCAGCACGGCCGACGGGTTGCCTGCCTCGGTGCCCGTGCGCAGGTCCTTGACGATCTGGTAGGGGTGCAGCACGTAGTTGCGGATCTGCGTGCCCCACGACGTGGTCGTCGCGCCACGCAGCTCCGACATCTTCTCCGCCTCCTCCTGCCGCTTGCGCTCGAGCAGCTTGGCCTGGAGCACGTTCATCGCGCTGGCGCGGTTTTGCAGCTGCGAACGCTCGTTCTGGCAGGAGACGACGATGCCGCTCGGCAGGTGCGTGATCCGCACGGCCGAGTCGGTCGTGTTGACGCCCTGGCCGCCCGGGCCGCTCGAGCGGTAGACGTCGATGCGGAGCTCGTCCTCGTTGATGTCGATGTGGTCGGTCTGCTCGACGACCGGCACGATGTCCACACCAGCGAACGACGTCTGCCTGCGCCCCTGGTTGTCGAACGGGCTGATGCGGACCAGACGGTGGGTGCCGTGCTCGCCGCGCAGCGTGCCGTAGGCATAGGGCGCCTTGATCGTGAACGTGGCCGACTTGATGCCGGCCTCCTCCGCGTAGGAGGTGTCGTAGACCTCTGTGGCGTAGCCCTTGCGCTCGGCCCACCGCAGATACATCCGGAACAGCATCTCCGCCCAGTCGGCGGCGTCCACACCGCCGGCCTGCGAGTTGATCGTGACCAGCGCCTCGCGGGCGTCGTATTCGCCCGAGAGCAGGGTGCGCACCTCGAGCGCGCCGATATCGGACTTGAGCGACTCGAGCTCCTTGTCGGCCTCGACGCGCGTGTCGTCGTCGCCCTCCTCGGCCGCCAGCTCGTAGAGGACGGTCAGGTCGTCGAGGCGGCGCGCGACGCCCTCGACGCGGTTGAGCTCGCCCTGGAGATGGGAGAGCTTGCTCGTGACCTTCTGGGCCTGCTCAGGGTCGTCCCAGAGGTCGGGCGCGGCAACCTGCTGCTCCAGCTCTGCGATCTGCTTGCGCAGCGCGTCGAGGTCGAGCACGTCCTGGATGCTGCGGACCGTGCCCGCGAGCTCGTTGATCTCTTCTGCCGGATCGATGCCTGCCACGTCTCCCTAGGGTACGCGCCTCACGGGAGAACTCCGTCCTCCAACCCCGGACCCGCCCAAGGCGTCGTCTTCCCGCGCACCCAATACGATGGCGACGTGCGTGTATTCGGGCGGCGGAAGGTGCTGGCGCTCGCCGCCGGCGTGCTGGCCGCGGCGAGCGCCTGCACGGGCAATGCGCCGCCGCCCTCCCCCTCGAAGCAGGCCGTGTCCGCCTCCTCGACGCCCACGCCCTCCGCGAGCGCGGTCGCGATCACCAGGGCCGAGGCGGCCAAGGAGTTCCACGACATCCTGGCCACCGACGACGCGCTGCGGGTGAAGAGCGACGAGGAGGACCTGGAGGGCCGCCTGGATCTGGCGGCCAAGGACCTCACGACCGGCGGGCAGGTGCTGCTGACCGTGGCGGCATACCTGTCGACCGACTACGCGCCGCCCCGCTACAAGTGGGGCCCGCCCACGCTCTACGTGCCCAGGTTCGTCCCGACGGAGAAGGCGCCCTGGTTCAGCGCGCTGGCGACCCGCGACGGGCGGCCGACGCTGCTGACGTTCGCCAAGTCGGCGGACGACTGGCGGCTGAGCTCCGTGGCGCAGCTCCTGCCGGGACAGCAGCTGCCGGAGATCGAGCTGGACTCCGAGGGCTATGCGACGGCGCTGGCTCCCGACGACAAGACCGTCACGATCAGCCCGCAGTTCATGCAGCCCGTGCACGCCAGCGTGGCCGAAACCGGGACGGCCGGGGTCACGGCCGGGCTCCTCGCGCCGGGGCCCTATACGACCGAGGTGGCCGAGCAGATCGCCGAGCTGCGGCAGAAGGCCAAGGGCGACAGAAAGGTCGGCGGCTACAGCTACGACTCGATCTTCAGCGCCGACAACTTCCCTGTGTACGCGCTGCGCACCAAGAACGGCGGGGCGCTGATCCAGTATTCGCTGTCGCGGACGTCGACCACGACGACGAAGACGGCCGAGGACGACTACATCCCGGTGCCGGAGTCGGCCCGATGGGCGATCAGCGCGCCGGTGCTGCGCCGCACGCTGCGCCTGATCGAAACCCACCAATATGCCACCGCCGTCCCGCCGCTGTCCCGCCCCTCCGCGGCGGCCGTGATCGCCCACGAAGGCGCTCTCACCCGGGCCTCCGGTCAATAAAGCCCAAGAAGAGGCCTATTTTTACGGCAAGCCCGCCTTGCCCGCACGCGCTAAGCAACCGCAGTTGACTAACCTTCCATTAGTCAACTACGGTTGCTTGTATGCCGGCAGATGATGTTTCCGTACCAAAGGACCCCGCGGACGCGCTCGCGGCCGTGATGGCGTTGCGGCGCCTGGCCGACCAGCTGGAGGACGCCGCCGTCGAGCAGGCCATGCGGGCGGGCTGGAGCTGGCCCGACGTGGCCGAGGCGCTCGGCGTCACCCGGCAGGCGGTCCACAAGAAGCATTCCAAGCGGCTCATCGCGGCCGGCGTCACGTTGAGGAGACGACAATGAGCGCGATCGACCACTACATCCAGGCGATCATCGTGGGAGGCGGGGCAGAGACGCTGGAGGACGGCTCCGCGGTGATCGAAGCGCACCACCTCCTGCTGGCGATCGCCGCGCACGAGGGCACCGCCGCCCACCGTGTGCTGCTCGCGGCCGGCCTGGGGCGGCAGGCGATCAGGGAGGCGCTGGACCGGGAGTTCGAGCACAGCCTCAGCACGGTGGGGGTGTCCCTCGCCTCCTACGACCTCCCGAAGCCGAGCCGCGACCCCAAGCTGCCGAAGATCGGCGCCTCGGCCAGGCTCGCCCTGGAACGCGGCTTCGCCGCCGCCACCGGCAAGAAGGACCTGCGACCCGCGCATCTACTGCTCGGCATCCTGGACACCGAGATCGGCACCGTGCCCCGTGCACTCACTCTGGCCGGCGCCGACCGGGCGGGCCTGATGGCACGCGCCCGGGAGACCCTCGCGCACGAGAGCTGGTAGCTCGGGTCTCCGAGCTGCCCGATTCACCACCCCCATCCCCCTGTCGTCCCGGCCCTTGCCGCGGACCGCCCACGCGTAGCGATGCGGTCCGGCCGGTTCGGGTCGCGACCAGTCATGCCCTCGCGACGGGTGCCGCCGGCACGCGTCCCGTCACGGGGACGTCCGATCACGAAGAGAGGTCATTTCATGACGATGAGCGACCAAGCCGCGCTCGACGTCGACGGGCTGCGCATGCGCTACGGCCCGGTCGACGTGCTGCACGATGTCACGTTCCAGGTCCGCCACGGCGAGGTCGTGGCCCTGTTAGGGCCGAACGGGGCGGGCAAGACCACCACGATCGAGATCCTCGAGGGCTTCCGCACCCGCTCGGCGGGCCGGGTCGAGGTGCTCGGCGCCGATCCCGCGCACGGCGACGAGCGGTGGCGGGCCCGGCTCGGGGTCGTGCTGCAGTCCTGGCGCGACCACGGCAACTGGCGGGTCCGCGAGCTCCTGGACCACCTCGGCGGCTACTACGCCGGCTACACCACCCCTCACATCCGGCGGCCGTGGGACGGCGCCGAGCTGATCGAGGCGGTCGGCCTCACCGGGCAGGCGGGCAAGAAGATCAAGACCTTGTCCGGCGGACAGCGGCGCAGGCTGGACGTGGCGATCGGCATCGTGGGCCGCCCTGAGCTGCTGTTCCTCGACGAGCCGACCGCGTCGTTCGACCCGCAGGCCAGGAGCGAGTTCCACGACCTCGTACGCGGCCTGGTCGACGCCCACGAGACCACCGTGCTGCTCACCACCCACGATCTGGACGAGGCCGAGAAGCTGGCCGACCGCATCGTCGTGCTGAACGGCGGCCGGATCATCGCCGATGGCACGGCCGGCGAACTGGCGCGGCGGATCGCCGGTGAGGACGAGGTGCGCTGGCTCCTCGACGGGCAGCGGTTCGTCCAGAAGACAGCGGACTCGACCCGGTTCGCCCAGGACCTGTTCGCCCGGTACGGCGATGACGTCCAGGAGCTCGAGATCCACCGGGCCTCGCTGGAGCAGACGTACCTCACCCTGGTCCGCCAGGCCGAATCGACCCCGGAGGCGAGCCGATGAACCCCACCACGACGGCACTGCGCGCGGGCTGGTCCCGCGGCCTGATCGAGTTGCGCCAGTCCTTCACCAATGGGCCCGAGCTCTTCTCGCATGTCCTCTGGCCCGGCCTGATGGTGGCCACCATGTTCTTCATCAGGGACCTGTCGTTCGGCTCCAGCGGGCTCCTGCTCAGCACCCTGGCCCTGCCGAGCATCCTCGGGATGAACGCCGCGGTCGGCATGATCAGCATGAGCCAGCAGCTGACCGCCGACCGCGAGGACGGCACGCTGCTGCGGGCCAAGGCGACCCCACACGGCATGCCGGCCTACCTCATCGGCAAGGTCATCTCGGTCTCCGGCGGCCTGCTCGCCGATCTGATGATCTTCCTGGTGCCCGGCGTGCTCATCGTCGAGGGCCTGGCGGTCGGCCCGGGCTCCTGGCCCACCCTGGCCTGGGTGCTGGTGCTGGGCCTGGTCGCGACCCTGCCCATCGGCGCGGTGCTCGGCTCGGCGTTCGCCAGCGCCCGGGCCCAGGGGTTGCTCCAGCTGCCGTTCCTCGGCGTGATCGGGATCTCCGGCATCTTCTATCCGATCACCGCACTGCCCGAGTGGCTCCAGTGGATCGCCCAGATCTTCCCGGTCTACTGGATGGGGCTCGGCATGCGCTCGGCCCTGCTGCCCGACGCGGCGGCGGCCATCGAGATCGGCGAGTCCTGGCGGCACCTGGAGACAGCCGGGGTGCTGGGCGCCTGGGCGGTGCTCGGGCTGCTCGTGGCGCCGGTGGTGTTGCGGAGGATGGCACGCGGGGAGTCGGGGTCGAGCGTGGCCGCCCGCCGCGAGCGCGCCCTGCGGCGCGTCGGCTGAGCGCACGCCTGGGAGCGGCGCCGTGACGGCCCACGGCGCTGCGGCGGCGGACAGAGCCGTCGCAGCGCCGATGGCGAAGGGCTACGCCTCCGTGTGCGGGAGGTTGCTGGCGGCCACCAGCGTGCGGATGGCACGCAGCGCGACCGAGAGCGTGGCCAGGTCGAAGTTGTCGCTCTCCCAGATCTCCGACAACGTCTGCCTGGCCCGGGAGACGGCCGCGGAGTTGGCCTCGGACCAGCGGGCCAGCCGCTCCTCCGGGGGCAGCCCCGGCTTGCTGTGGGCCAGCACATCCCTGGTCAGCGAGGCGTGCGCGGCGTACAGGTCGTCGCGCAGGGCCGAGCGGGCCATGGAATTCCACCGGTTGTCCCTGGGCAGGGCGATGATCCGCTCCCTGAGGCGGGCCATCTGGAGGCGGTCGGCCAGGTCGAAGTAGACCTCGCCCACCTCGTTGACCGGCCGTCCCGTCAGCGAGGAGACCTCGACCAGATCCAGCGTGGAGTACGCGGGCACCATGCCGGCCACCCGCTCGGCCAGCTCCAGCGGCACGCCCCGGGCCACGAACGAGTCCCGGCGCTCCTCGTACGCCGCCAGGTCGGGACCGGTGAGCATCTTCGGGATGTGCGCGACGAGCCCGTTGACGCCCTTCATGAAGAAGCTGACGGACCCGGCCAGGTCGAGCGGCGGGCGCCGGTTGACCAGCAGCCAGCGGGTGCCGCGCTCGACGAGCTTGCGGGCCTCCAGCAACATGGCGATCTGGACATCGGTGTTCACCTTGTTGTCCAGCGACTCCACGGCCCGGTAGAACGACGGCAGGTCGAAGACCTCCCGCGCCACCAGCCAGGCCCGCGCTATGTCGGGCGTCGAGGCGCCGGTCTCCTCGGCGAAGCGGTGCATGAACGTGGTGCCCATGGAGTTGACCAGCTCGTTCACCACACAGGTGGTGATGATCTCCCGCCGCAGCGGGTGCCCGTCCATGTAGGTCCTGAAGCGTTCCCGCAGGTCCGACGGGAAGTACGACACCAGCCACGACTCCAGGTACGGCTCGTCGGGCAGGTCGGAGGCGAGCAGCTCGGCGTCGGCCACCAGCTTGGTGTAGGCCAGCAGGACGGAGAACTCGGGCGCGGTCAGCCCGAGCCTGGCCTGGCGGCGCTCGGCCAGCGTCTTGTCCGAGGGCAGGAACTCCAGCTCCCGGTTGACCAGCCCTTCGCGCTCCAGCCGCCGCAGGTAGCGGGCGTGGATGTGGAGCATCTCGACAGACTGGGCACGGGCGGCGGCCAGGACCACGTTCTGCGCGTAGTTGTCCCGCAGCACCAGCGCGGCGACCTCGTCGGTCATCGAGGTGAAGACCTGGTTGCGCTGCTTGTCGGTCAGCTCGCCGTCCCGGACGACCTGGTCGAGCAGGATCTTGATGTTCACCTCGTGGTCGGAGGTGTCCACGCCGGCCGAGTTGTCGATGAAGTCGGTGTTGACCAGCCCGCCGTTCAGCGCGAACTCGATCCTGGCCAGCTGGGTGAAGCCCAGGTTGCCGCCCTCGCCGACGACCTTGCAGCGCAGGTCGGCGGCGTTGACCCGGAGCGCGTCGTTGGCCTTGTCGCCCACGTCGGTGTGGGACTCGGAGGCGGCCTTCACGTACGTGCCGATGCCGCCGTTCCACAGCAGGTCCACCGGGGCCCGCAGGATGGCGCTGATCAGGTCGTTCGGCGCCAGCGAGCTCACCCCGGCGGGGATGCCGAGCGCCTCGCGCATCTGAGCCGTGATCTGGATGGACTTGGCGGTACGCGGGAAGACGCCGCCGCCCGCCGAGATCATCTTGGTGTCGTAGTCCTCCCACGAGCTGCGCGGCAGGTTGAACAGGCGCTGCCGCTCGGCGTAGGAGCGGTCGGCGTCGGGGGACGGGTCCACGAAGATGTGCCGGTGGTCGAACGCGGCCACCAGCCGGATGTGCTGCGACAGCAACATGCCGTTGCCGAACACGTCGCCCGACATGTCACCGATGCCGGCCACCGTGAAGTCGGTGGTCTGCGTATCCACACCCATGGTGCGGAAGTGGTATTTGACCGACTCCCACGCGCCTCGGGCGGTGATGCCCATGGCCTTGTGGTCGTAGCCGATGGACCCCCCGGAGGCGAACGCGTCGCCCAGCCAGAACCCGTAGTCCTTGGCCACGCCGTTGGCGATGTCGGAGAAGGTGGCGGTGCCCTTGTCGGCCGCCACGACCAGGTAGGGGTCGTCGCCGTCGTGCCTGACCACGTCCGGCGGCGGCACGACCTTGCCGTCCACGAGGTTGTCGGTGACGTCCAGCAGTCCAGAGATGAAGATCCGGTAGCAGGCCACGCCCTCGGCCAGCAGATCCTCGCGAGTGCCGCCCACTGGCGGACGTTTCACGACAAATCCACCTTTGGACCCAGTCGGAACAATGACGGTGTTTTTCACCATCTGCGCCTTAACCAGGCCCAATATCTCCGTCCGGAAGTCCTCCATCCGATCGGACCACCGCAGCCCGCCGCGCGCCACCTTCCCGAATCGCAGATGCACGCCCTCGACCCGGGGCGAGTAAACGAATATCTCGAACTTCGGCCGCGGCAACGGGAGAACGCTGATGGCCTGCGGATCGAACTTAAGTGAAATATACGGTTTGCGCCGTCCATTTACCGTTTGGAAGTAGTTCGTCCTCAATGTCGCCTGAATCATCTCCAGGTACGCGCGCAGGATGCGGTCCTCGTCCAGCGAGGCCACCTCGTCCAGCGCCCCCAGGGCCTCCTCGTGCAGCGCGTCCAGGAGCTCGGCCCGCACGTCGTCGCTCCGCCGCGGATCCAGCTTGGCCTCGAACAGGCTCACCAGCAGCCGCGCCAGCCGCACGTTGCCGTTCAGCACCCGCTCGATGTAGGACTGCGAGAACGTGCTCCCGGCCTGACGCAGGTATGTGGCGTAGACCCGCAGGATCTCCACCTCCTCCCAGGTCAGCCCGGCCCGCAGGATGAGCGCGTTGAAGTCGTCTGCCTGCACCCGCCCCTTCCACAGCGCGGTGAGCCCGTCCTGGAAGAACCGCTTGAAGTCGTTCCTGTCCACCTCGTCGGAGGGCGTGTAGCGCAGCCCGAAGTCGTAGATCCAGGCATTCTTGGTGTTGGGGTCGTTGTCCCTGTCGATCTCGTAGGGCCGCTCGTCGACGACCTCGACGCCGAGCCGCTGGATCAGGGGCAGCGCCTGGGACAGCGAGATGGGCGAGCCGACTTTGTAGATCTTGAGCCGCCGCTCCCCCTCGGTCGCGTCGTACGGCTCGTAGAGGTTGATCCCGACCTGCTCGTCGTCGCCCGCGGCGACGAGCTCCTCCAGGCGGCGCAGGTCCACGACGGCCACCTTGGGCGGGAAGTCCGCCTTGTATCCCTCGGGGAACGCGGACGCGTACCGCCGGATGAGCGCGGGCGACTCCTCCTCGGAGGTCATCTCCCCCAGCGCGGCGGCCAGGTCGTCCTCCCAGGAACGGGTGAGCGCGGCCAGCCTGGCCTCCAGCTCCTCCACGTCCCCGCTCGGCGGCGGCAGCTGCCTGCCCCGCTCGCCCCGCACCACCACGTGCAGCCGGGCGAGCACCGACTCGCCGATCATCGCGCTGTAGTCCAGCGACTTGCCACCCAGGGCCTTGAGCAGCATCTCCTGCATCTTCAGCCGCACCTTGGTGGTGTAGCGGTCGCGCGGCAGGTAGATCAGGCAGGAGATGTAGCGTCCGTAGTCGTCGCGCCGCAGGAACAGCTTGACCTGCTTGCGCTCACGCAGCCGCAACACGCCCATCGCGATCGGCAGCAGCTGCTCGACGGAGGTCTGGAACAGCTCGTCGCGCGGGAACGTCTCGAGGATCTCGATCAGGTCCTTGCCGTCGTGGCTGTCGGGCTGCAGCCCGGCCGCGTCGAGCACGTCGGCCAGCTTGCGCCGCAGCACCGGGATCCTGGAGATCGACTCGTTGTAGGCGACATGCGTGAACAGGCCGAGGAAGCGCCGCTCCCCGATCACCTCGCCCTCGGGCGAGAACGTCTTGACCCCGATGTAGTCGAGGTAGGTCGCCCGGTGCACGGTGGCACGGGAGTTGGCCTTGGTAATGATCATCAGGTGCTTCTCGCGTGCCTTGGCCCGCACCTCGGGCGGCAACACGGAGAAACTGGCCGAGCCGGGCCTGTCGTCACGCAGGATGCCCAGCGCCGCCCCCGGCAGCGAGCGCAGCGCCTCGCCTTCGTCGGTGTCCTCGAGCCGGTATTCCCGGTAACCGAGGAAGGTGAAGTGCCCGTCGGCCAGCCAGCGCAGCAGGTCGATGCTGTCCTCGACCTCTGCCGGCTCCAGCGGCGGCGGGTTCATGCTCAGGGCTTCGGCGGTCTGCACGGCCAGTGCCCGCATCTTCCTGAAGTCCTCAACCGCGTGGCGCACATCTTCGAGCACCCGCTGGAGGTCGGCCTCGAGTCCCTTGAGCACGGCGGGATCGGACTGCCGGTCGATCTCGATGTGCATCCACGACTCGACCAGCATCTGGCCGGTGACGTCCTCCTGGCCGCGGCCGAGCATGCGGCCTGTCATGTCGCGGCGCACCCGCATCTGCGGGTGGACCACCAGGTGGGTGCCCAGGTCGTGCCGGTCGAGCTCCATCGTCACCGAGTCGACGAGGAACGGCATGTCGTCGGTGACCACTTCGACCACCGAGTGGCCCGGGTCCCAGCCGTGCTCCTCCAAGGTGGGCGCATAGGCCCGGACCACCGCCCGGCCCTGCGGGCGGACCTCGGCCAGCTGGCGTTGCGACATCGCGGGGCCGTAAACGTCGACCGGGTTGCGGTCGAGCAGGTCCTCGGGCGCCACGTGACGGTAGTAGAACCGGAGGAAGGACAGCGCCTCCTCGGTGGTCACGTGTTCGCTGCTCGCCGCACAGCTCTCGGCGGCTCGCTGCAGCAGCTCATCCTTGGCCTCGTCGAGGGGCATCGTAGGTCTCACTCCTTTGTGAGGGTTCGCCGTGGCGTTCATAGCCAGGCCCTTAGTTCCCACAGCAGCGGGAAGTAGTGCAGGCGCGCCCTACTGCGCAGATAGGGTGCGCCGGTCGAGCCGCCGGTGCCGGACTTGGTGCCGATCTGGCGTTCGACCATCTGAACGTGACGCATCCGCCACAGTGCGGTGGTCTCGTCGTGGGTGAGGAGGTCCTCGGCCAGCTGCCACAGGTCGTCGTGGGACCGGCGGTCTCTGGCCACGGCCAGCAGCGAGGCCATGATCTCGTCGTCCGAGACCGGCAGGCCACGCTGGGCGAGGGCGGCCAGGTAAGCATCCCACAGTGTGGGCTCCTCCAGCCTGCGGCGCAGCCTGGCGAGCTCGGTGTCCGAGGCATGGCGGAAGCTGCCGACGTAGCGCTCGTCCTTCAGCCCCGACAAGAACTCCAGCTCGCGGAACTGCACCGACTGGAACCCGCTGGCCGGCGCCAGCTTTGCGCGGAACTCCAGGAAGTCCTGGGGCGTCATCGTCTCCAGGACCTCGATCTGCTCGATCAGCACCCGCTCGACCGCGTGCACCCGCTGGAACAGGTGCCTGGCCTGCCACAGCTCGCCGCCGAACATGGCGGCGCGAGCGGCCTCCAGCTCGTGGAGCAGCAGCTTGAACCACAGCTCGTAGACCTGGTGGATGGTGATGAAGAGCAGCTCGTCCGGCGCCTCGGACTGCGGCTGCTGCTGCTCGAGCAACGCGGGCAGGCAAAGGTAGCCGCCGTACGACAGCCGGCCGCCTTCCTCTCCGAACTGCCGATCCGGGGGACCGGGCGCATCACCGTCGATGCCCACCGAACACCTCCCCCTGAACCACCCGGCTTTTCCGGTTGCCGGGCGTAAAGCCTCGCCGTACCGATACCACCCGAAAAGGGGACAGACGTCAACGTGACATGGACATCGGGGGGTCGTCGTCGGAGGCCGAGGGGGTGTTCTTGAGCACGTCGAGCTGATCGGGCAGCTCGGCGAGCTGGATGAGCTCCGCCTGGCACTGCTCGCACGTGTCGAGGTGGCGTTCGAACGCCTCGTGCTCCTCTTCATCGAGGACACCAAGGACGTAGGCGGCCACCTCGTCATGCATCAGCCGGCTACCCCCTTGTCCCGCAGCAGCTCGCGGAGAGCCCGGATCCCGTAGTAGAGCCGGGACTTCACCGTGCCCGGCGGGATCCCCAGAATCTCCGCCGCTTCACTTATCGTACGGTCTCGAAGGTAGGTCTGCTCAATGACTTCGCGGTGTTCTTCGGACAGACTCCGGAGCGCGTCGGCGACAACGATCGCCGAGAGGGCTCGCTCGGAGCCGTCGGGCACCGCCATCATGTCGACTTCGGGCGGTTCGACCTCGTGAGGCCGCACGCTCTTCCGCCGACGCCCATCGATAACGATGCGGCGGGCCACTGTCAGTAGCCACGCCCATATGAGGCTTGGTTCCCATTGCAGTCTTGCCGAGTTACGCCAGGCTCTGACGAGCGTCTCCTGCACGACGTCTTCAGCCCATTGAAGGTCGTTACCTGTAGATTTGCGTACGTGGCGCAGCAGAGGGCCGCCGAACTCCTGGTAAAGCACCGCAATGCGATGCTCCGCCTCGGCATCCGCACTCTCGAACCTGCCGTCGAGGTGACCTAGCACGGGGCACATCTTTACACCTTTGTTATTGGTTCGGTAGCCACTCCGATAACTCCAGTCATTTCTAACTATCTCCGGCCATAGGTGAACCTGGCCCGGGGAGCCCGCGTACCTCCGACCATGCACAGGCTTTTGCGTGGCGAGCTCTTCATGCTCGGCGGCTTCGTCCTAGCCGCTGCGGTGACGATCGTGCTGGTCATGCCGCCGTCGATCGACCCCGCGGCCGCTCAGTTCACTGAGACACCCTCGGGACCGCTCACGGCAGCCGACCGCGACCTGCTGGTCAAGGTGCGACAGGCAGGCCTCTGGGAGATGCCCGCCGGCGACTACGCCAGGACTCGCGCCGAGTCCCCGCGCGTGAAGGAAGTCGGCAGGCTGATCATGGAGGAGCACGCGAGGCTGGACCAGATGGTCCGCCAAACGGCGAAGAAGCTCGGCGTGGCCCTGCCCGACGAGCCCAACGCCGATCAGCAGCGGTGGCTTGCGCAGTTGGCAGCCGAGAGCGGCCCTGCCTTCGACAAGGACTACGTGAACCTGTTGCGTGCCGCGCACGGCAAGGTCTTCACCGTCGTGGCGGGCGTACGGTCCGGGACCCGTAACTCCGAGATACGGAAGTTCGCCCAGGAAGGCATCAACGCCGTCATGCGCCACATGGCGTATCTGGAGTCCACCGGCATGGTCGACCACACCCAGTTGCCCGAGGCCCCAACGCCCCCGCCTGCACCACCCGTCGCTCTGGCGGTCGAAACAAGGAGACACGTATGAGTAGATCCAGACGCATGGCCGCGGCCGTGTCCGTCCTGGCCATGGCGGCCACCGGGCTGGTGTCCGCGGCCGTGATCGGCGTCGGCCCGGCGATCGCCGACCACTGCGTCCCCGGAGAGGCCACCGCGAGCCCGAGTCCCTCGGCGCAGCAGCGGAACGGGAACCAGAACCAGCAGGATCAGGACCAGCAACAGGATCAAGGACAGCAACAGGACCAGGGCCAGCAGCAGGACCCAGGCCAGCAGCAGGACCAGGGCCAGCAGGGCGCTGACCAGCAGCAAGGCACCGGCCAGCAGCAGGACGCCGATCAGCAGGCTCCCCAGGGCGGCGGCGCCGCGATCCTGGACCCGGCCGCGTCCCCCGCCCCCGAGGGCGACGGCCAGACGCAGGCCCCCGAGGGCGACGACCAGGCCCAGGCTCCCGAGGAGGAGCAGAGCGCCTCGACGTTCTCCCGCCGCGGCCGGCCCACCAGGACGGCCACACCGACCCCGACGCAGTCCGAGGCCCCCGACGAGCAGCCGAGCGGAACCGCGTCGCCCTCGCCCACCGAGACCGGGAACGGCGAGGAGGAGGCGTGCGCCGACCTCGGCCCCTTCCCCGAGGACTTCATCGACATCCGCCAGGTCCCGCCGCGCCAGCTCGGCGCGCGGATCGGCAGGAGCGGCTCGCGCGGCACGTTCGTCTCCCAGTGCGGCCGCAACGAGAACCGCCACAACAACCCCGACAACTTCATCGTCGCCCCCGGCGTGAGCAACGGGGCGCACCACCTGCACGACTACGTGGGCAACGTGTCGACGGACGGGTTCTCCACCGACGAGAGCCTGGCGGCGGCGGGCACCACGTGCCGGCTGAACGACCGGTCGACCTACTTCTGGCCCGTGCTCAGAGACCGCAACTCGGACCAGAACTCCAACGACCCCGACGGCAACGTCGGCCAGGTGCTGACGGCCCGCGCGGTGCAGCTGCAGTTCCGCGGCAACGCGACCTCCAGGGTCGTCGCCATGCCGAGGTTCCTCAGGCTGATCACCGGTGACGCCAAGGCCGCCACCAACGGCGGGGCCAACGCGCGGGCCGCGTGGAGCTGCACGGGATTCCAAAACCGTATAGCGACCGACAAATATCCGCTTTGCCCGCGCGGCAGCCTCGTTCTTCGTATTCTGGACTTCCCCAGTTGCTGGGACGGTCAGAACACCGACAGCGCCAACCACCGCACACACGTGGTCTTCCCCGGCCAGAACGGTGCTTGTCCTCAGGGCACCCGGGCGATTCCGCAGCTTCGCATGACCCTCGCGTACTCCGTGCCGCAGGGCCAGTCATTCGCGGTGGACGCCTTCCCTGAGCAGAAGCACAACCCGGTCACCGACCACGCCGACTTCGCCAACGTCATGCCCGATCGGCTGATGCGCTTCGTCGTCGATTGCATCAACCGGGGCCGCCGTTGCTGACCCTGAAAACCGCGCCCTGAAGGGCAATTCCGCCTTCCGAGTCGCACCCTCACTCGACCTTGGAGGGAATGAGATGCTCCACAGACGACACCCCCGGCACGCTCCCACGATGCTGGATACCCGAAGCATCCGGCTGGGAGCAAGCGCGACCGTCATGGCCCTCCTGCTGTCGGCGTTCGCGCTGACCAGGACGGAACGTGGCATCACGCTGCTCGGCCGCGGGGTGAGCTTCCTCGAGTACTACGCGGGCGTGTTCGGTCTGGTGCTGCTGACCGCGACGGTCGCGCTCGGCATCATCACCACGGAACGCGTCTTCCTGTCGCCGGCCAACCGGGTCAGGGCGCAGCTCGCGCACCGGGCCACCGCCCTCATCGGGCTGGCCTATCTGGTCACGCACATCTCACTCATGATCAGTCTGGGGCACGTGCCGCTGGGGGCCGCGGTCGTGCCGGTGGCCGGGATCTACGTGGCACTCGGGACGCTGGCCTTCGATCTGATGATCGTGGCCGTGGTCACGGGAATGCTCAGGGGTCGTTTCGCCGTACGGGCCAAGCCGTGGATGTGGCGGGTGCTGCACTCGTCCGCGTACGTGGCCTGGCCCATCGGCATCATGCACGGACTGACGGCCGGCCGCCCGCCGGCCGGATGGGTGGCCTGGTCCTACGTGGCCAGCCTGGCGGCGGTCGGCGGGGCGCTGATCGTGCGCGTGCTGGCCTCGCTGCGCCGGCCGCCGGTCGTACCCGAGATGGTCGAAGCGCCCGCGGTGACCTCCCCCGCCGCCGTCGGCGTGCCCGCCGAACGGCCCGAGACGGCCGCGACGCGGAACGCGGCCGCCGCCGAGGCCGCCAGGGCGGCCGCCGCCGAGTCGGCCAGGACGAACGCGCCGGTGAGCCTCGCCGAGGCTCGACGCAGATACCGGGAGGCCGGATGAGCCCGAACGTCATCGCAAAGGAGCGACCGTGATTCCGGCTCGAGTGCCACGGGTGTTACGCATGGGTCCGGCCCGGCTGACCGCCGGGCTCGACCACTGCCGCCGCCTCGACCTGCCCGCCCACCGCACGCTCCACGGCGTCGTGGAGCCGCGCACGCTGGACGAGCTCATCTCGTACGCCAACGAGGTGGACATGCGCGGGCGGGGCGGCGCCGCCTTCCCCTTCGCCCGCAAGCTGCGGGCCGTCGCCGACGCAGTGGGCCCGGGCGGCGAGTGCGTCATCCTCGTCAACGGGGCCGAGGGCGAGCCGGCCAGCTCCAAGGACGCCATGCTGCTCACCCGCAATCCCCACCTGGTCCTCGACGGCGCGGTGCTGGCCGCCGAGGCGCTCGGCGCCCGCGAGGTGGTGCTCGCCACGGCCGGGGGCGAGGTCGCCGAGGCGTCCGTCGCCGCCGCCGTGGCCGAGCGCCGGGCCGCGAACGTGTCCGGCGGGGCCGAGAGCCGGGTGCCGATCCGCGTGGTCGGCATCAAGGAGAGCTTCATCTCCGGCGAGGGCGGCGCGCTCGTCAACGCCGTGAACGGCGAGATGGGCATCCCGCCCGGCCGCAAGAGGCGGGCCGCGACGAGCGGCGTGGACGGGCTGCCGACCCTGCTGTCCAACACGGAAACCTACGCGCAGCTCGCGCTACTCGCCGAGTACGGGCCGCAGAAGTACGCCGAGGTCGGCACCGGCAAGGAGCCCGGCACGATCCTGCTCACCGTCAGCGGCGGCGCGGCCCACGGGGCGGTCATCGAGACGCCGACCGGCACCATGCTGGCCGACGTGCTCGACCTGTGCGAGGCCGAGATCGGCGACGGCGTGCTCATCGGCGGCTACCACGGCGCGTGGGTGTCGGCCGAGGCCGTCCAGACGGCCGTGATCTCGCGCGAGGGCATGAAGGCCGCCGGCGCCACCTTGGGGGCCGGGATCATCGTCCCGCTCGGCGAGTCCACGTGCTCGCTGGGCGAGGCCGCCAGGGTCGCCTCCTACCTGGCCGCCGAGTCGGCGGGCCAGTGCGGTCCGTGCCGCCTCGGTCTGCCGGACGTGGCCAGGCTCATGTGCGACCTCGTCGAGGGCAAGGGCTCCGTGGACGCGATCCGGCGGTCCGTACGCCTGGTCGAGCGGCGCGGCGCGTGCTTCCACCCGGACGGCACGGCGAAGTTCGTGTTGTCGGCGCTGGACGCGTTCGAGACCGAGATCGCGATCCACCTGGAGCACGGCTCGTGCGGGCGGCCGGTGCGCGGTGTGCTGCCGATGCCCGAGCGCGAGGCCGAGATCTCCTATCGCCTGGAGGTGGACTGGTCCCGCTGTCAGGGACACGGACTGTGCGCGCACCTGCTGCCCGAGTTCGTGGACCTGGACGACTACGGGTTCCCGTCGTTCAGGAGCGTCCCCGGGTGGATGGCCAAGGAGGCGCGGCGGGCGGTCGAGATGTGCCCGGCGCTGGCCCTCCGGCTGGCCTCCAGCAGCGGCGACGGACACGGCGGACCGGGACCGAAGACGAGCGGGTCGCCGTTGCGGCTGGTCAAGGACGGCATGATGAAAGCAGGTTCGAGTGTGCCACGGCTGACGCGGGTAGGCGCCGCTCCGAGCGTGAGAGCCCGAGGGACGGCCGGATGACCTCTGGGTGAACGCATGGGCAGTGCCGAACCCGGTGGGCCATCCGGGCGTCTCACCAGTCGATTGACGTCGATGACGAGGAGGCGCCGATGGACCGCCGGGATTCGCCACGCCGGGAGACGCCCGTGGACCGGCGCGGTTTCCTGCGTGCCGCCGCACTGGCCCCGCTGGCCGCACTGGCCGCGCCGCCGCCCGACTGGGCGCGGTTGCGCCGGCGGCTGGCGGGGACGCTCGTGCTGCCGGGGGACGCGGGGTACGCCACCGCCCGCCGCCTGTACAACCCGGCCTACGACCGCATCAGGCCGGGCGGGGTCGTGTACGCCGAGAACGCGGCCGACGTGGCGGCGTGCCTGGCGTTCGCGAAGGCCGCCCGCGTCCCCGTCACCGCCCGCTCGGGCGGTCACTCGTACGCGGGCTGGTCCACCGGCACCGGGGTGGTGATCGACCTGTCCAGGATGAGCTCGGTCGCCTACGCGAACGGCCGGGCCACGATCGGCGCGGGCGCCAAGCTGATCGACGTCTACGACCGGCTGTCCCGGCACGGCGTGAGCGTGCCCGCGGGCACCTGCCCCACAGTGGGGATCAGCGGGCTCACGCTGGGCGGCGGGATCGGGGTCGTGTCCCGCAAGCATGGCCTGACTTGCGACGCCCTTGAGTCGGTACGGGTCGTCACCGCGGACGGCCGGGTCCTGGACTGCGACGCCACCCGCAATCCCGGGCTGTTCTGGGCCTGCAGGGGTGGCGGCGGCGGTAACTTCGGCGTGGCCGTGTCCTTCACGTTCCGGACCTTCGAGACAGGCGACGCGACCGTGTTCTTCCTGCACTGGCCGTGGTCCAGGGCGCGGGCGGCGGTGCGGGCGTGGCAGTCGTGGGCCCCGTCGGCGCCCGACGAGCTGTGGTCGTCGCTGCACCTGGCGCGGTCGGGGAGCGGCCTGGACGTGGAGCTCGTCGGCACCTATCTCGGCCGCAAATCCTCGCTCGACCGGCTGCTGGCCCCGCTCGTGCGGCGGATCGGCCGGCCCTCGTCGCGCTCGGCGCGGACGGTCTCCCATCTGGAGGCCATGAAGATCATGGGTGGCTGCTCGTCGAAGCCGGTGGCCGAGTGCCGGCGGATCCCGCGGACGACATTCTCCGCCAAGTCGCACATGGCGTACCGAAGCCTGCCCGAGGACGGGATCCGGGCACTGGTGAGCGGGGTGGCTCGCGGCGGGCGGCACATGGTGCTGATGGACGCCATGGGAGGCGCGATCCGCCGGGTTGATCCGACGGCGACGGCGTTCCCGCATCGGGCGGCGCTTTTCAGCGTTCAGTATTACCAGGACGGAATGGATCGGTCGTGGCTGCGCGCACTCCACACCGACATGTCCAAATATTTCGGTATTAATGCCTACGTGAATTACATCGATCCTGACCTGGAAAATTGGCGTACCGCGTATTACGGGCCGAACGCGGCGCGGCTGGCCGAGGTGAAGGCCACTTACGATCCCGGCAGGCTCTTCCGGCTCCCTCAGGGCTTGTAGATCAAATCTTGCCGCGCACGTACACGCGGTCGCCGACCCCGACGAGCTCGTACAGGCGCTTGGAGACGGCCAGCGGCAGGCGTACGCAGCCGTGTGAGGCCGGCCACGGCGGCACCCGCATCGCGCCGTGCAGCGCGACGCCGCCGACGAAGTAGAGCGAGTTGTACATCGGTCCCAGCGGCCCCGTCGTCCAGCCGGGCGCCCGCTTCGTGACGCGGAAGTCCCCGACCGGGGTGACCGCGTTCCCGCATTTCCCGTTGAGGCAGTACGGCTCCTCGGCGCCCGAGGAGATGTGCGAGATCAGGACCGGGCGGTTGTGGCGGTAGAGGGTGAGCAACTGGTCGCGCAGGTCGACCTCGACCCTGTTCGCGCCCCCATTGGGCACCATGGGGCGGTTGCGGCTCGGCCCTTCCAGCGCCTTCCAGACCTCTGGGCCGACGGTGCCGTTCGGCTTCAGCCTGCCGCTCTTCTGCAAGGCCCAGACCGCGAACATGGTCTGCTCGTCGTAGACGCCGTTGATCTTGCCGTAGTAGTAGCCGCGGTTGTGCAGCCGCTGCTGCAGCAGCGTGACGCTCTCGCCGCGGTCGCCCGGCTTCAGGACCGCCGTCTCCGTGCCCATTTCCTCCTCCGCTCCGGTGGGCTTGCTCACCAGGAAAGGCAGGCCGAAGGCGAGAACCAGAGCGGCAATTCCCCGTACCTTTGTGCTCATATATCGACGCGTACCCGGATCGCCGAGAATCCACCTCCAATAGAGGTTTTGGCAAGCAAAGGCTCGTCGATCTAATGAGTCCCACTAAATGCGTCATTTCGGAAAATAAGTCGTGAGCGGGTCGGCCGCTGGGCGATCGGCCATCGGCGTCGCTGGCGCATGTCGCCGGGCCCGCCGATCCCGCGGAGGTCTTACCCTAGAACGAGATTCGAGCCAGGAGGTGTTCGTGGTCACGGGTGTGCTGATCGACTGGGGCGGGGTGCTCACGACCAGCCTCTCCGACGCCATCGCCAAATGGATCGAAGCGGACCGGATCGACGGCGAGCACTATCGTCACGTGATGCGCGAGATGGTCGACCACGCTTACAACGGCGACGGCGAGAGCACCATCCACGCGCTCGAACGGGGCGAGCTCGACGGGCCCTCCTTCGAGCGCGATCTCGCCGCCCGCCTGCTGACCCTGGACGGGGTGCCGCCGGTGGCCGACGGGCTGCTCGCCCGCATGTTCGCGGGGTTCGAGCGGGTCGAGGCGATGTACGACATGCTGCGCGACGTGCGCGAGCACGGCGTCAAGACCTGCCTGGTGTCCAACTCCTGGTCCAATGAATACCCGCGGCACGACTGGGACGGGCTCTTCGACGCGGTGGTGATCTCCGGCGAGATCGGCATGCGCAAGCCCGAGCCGCGCATCTTCCACTACGCGCTCGGCCAGGTCGGGCTGCCGGGCGAGGAGTGCGTGTTCATCGACGACATCGAGGCCAACATCGTGGCCGCCCGCGCGCTCGGCATGACCGGGATCCACCACCGCGACACGGACTCGACCCTTTCGGAACTCGAGTCTCTCCTACGCCTCACGTTGCGGCGGGCATCATAGTGACCTCAACGGTTGAGACGAATTCGCGGCCAAGCGAGGACCTCCGTCTCAGCGCGCCGAGCGGAGCTCGGCCAGAAAGCACGAAAGGTTCCTGATGCGCGTCTATCTGCCGTGCACTCTCCCGGCCTTGGCCAGGGCAGTCGAAGCGGGAGAGCTGGGCCCGGCCCCGCTCACCGGCTACTCGGTGACCCCCGCCCTGACCGAGTGGTACGCCTCGGGGGACACCGAGGAGCTCGAGTACGTCGCACTGACCGAGGCGGCCCGCGCCTCGCTGCGGATGCTGGCCGCCGACCGCGCCGACGGCGTGGCGGCAGCGCCCCGCCGCGTGGTGGTGGCCGCCGAGGTGCCGGACGGCGCGGTCTCCGCGGGCGTCGATCTCGAGGAACGCGCGCGGGTCCGCCTGTCCGAGCCGGTCCCGCTGGCCAAGGTGGCTTCGGTGCACATCGACGATTCCACCGCGACTTCCGACATCGAGGCGGCGATCGGCGCGTTGCCCGCCGCCGACCAGGGCGACGACGACGCCCGGTTCACGGTGGACGGGGCGGAGGCCCACGAGCTCATGTGGTACGCGACGCAAGAGATCCCAGACCTGCTGAGGTCACCCTCGTCGTGAGCTCCCCCGCCGGCGCGGGGCCGCGACCGGTCGAGGCCCCTCGCCGTTCACAGGAATGTCACGGCCACCCACTAGGCTGGACGCGATGACGAAGCACATTGTCTGGGATTGGAACGGCACGCTGTTCCACGACATCGACGCCGTGGTCGGGGCCACCAACGAGGTCTTCAAGCCATACGCGCTGCCCGCGCTGACCGCCGACGGCTTCCGAGCCGTCTACACGCGGCCCATCTGGGTCGCCTACGAGCGCCTGCTGGGCCGTCCGCTCGCCGACGGTGAGTGGGAGCTGCTTGACGACGGGTTCCACGAGCACTACTACCGGCTGAGCGACGCCTGCGGGCTGGCCGCCGACGCCGAGCTCGTGCTCACCGGCTGGACAGGCAGCCAGTCGCTCTGCTCGATGGCGCCGCACGCGCACCTGGTGCCCAAGGTCGACTCGTTCGGCATCAGCAGGCACTTCACCAGGATCGACGGGCTGCTCGGCACCACGGGCGGCGAGAAAGCCGCGCACATGACGGCCCACATCCAGGCCATGGGCGTGGACCCGGGCGAGATCCTGGTGATCGGCGACAGCGTGGACGACGGGCTCGCGGCCAAATACGTGGGGGCCAAGGCCGTGCTCTACACCGGCGGCATGACGACGCGCGCCGAACTGCAGAGCACCGGGCTGCCGGTGGTCGACACGCTGGCCGACGCCCTGGATTACGCCTAATACCACCGAAATCGCGCACGGGGCGAACGTCGGCCGGGCGCCGCCCGTACCCTTGCAGTGTCCCCCTCAGGAGGCTGCCATTAATCGCCTTGTGCTGTGGAACGTCGACCTGACGCTGGTCGACGTCGCCATCGTGTCCAGAGACGCCTACGCGGAAGCCTTCCGCGCCGTGACCGGCCGGCCGCTGGTCAAACTCGTAGCGCCGATGGGCCGCCCGGACTCCGAGATCGTCTTCGAGACGCTCGCCGTCAACGGGATCCAGTCCGAGGACGATCACCTGCCCCGGTTCCTGTCGGCGCTCGCCGCAGCCTTCGCCGACCGGCGCGGGCGGCTGGCCAAGGAAGGGCGGATGATGCCGGGGGCCAGGGATGCGTTGAAGTCGGTGTCCAGGCTGGACGGTGTGGTGCAGACCGTGCTGACGGGCACGATCAAGAGCAACGCCGTGCACAAGCTGAAGGCGTTCGGGCTCGACAAATACATCGACTTCGAGCTTGGAGGCTACGGCGAGGAGCCCTATCCCAAGGCGACGTTGCTCCAGGTGGCCCAGGGACGGGCCAAGCAGCGCCTGGGGACCGCGTTCACGGCGGCCAACACCGTGGTGATCGGGGACTCTACGCGGGACGTGCAGGCCGCCAAGATCGGCGGCGCGGCCATGATCGGCGTTGCCTCGGGGCGCTCGATGGCGAGCGAGCTTCGGGAGGCCGGCGCCGACGTCGTCCTGCCGGACCTCTCCAACGCCTCGGAAGTGGTGGCCGCGGTCGCCGGACTCACCTCCCCGGCTCGACCACAAAGCCGCCCGGCCCCCGCCCCGCCGCGATAGCGCCTGCCGACCAGCCCAAACCAACACGACCGACCGGCCCGACCCGACCCGACACGGCCAACCGGCCCGGAGGGGCGCGGCCAGTCGGCCGGGGTGACGGGACGGGGTGACGGGACGGGGTCAGGGTAGGGCGGTGAGGAAGCGGGAGGCGATGGGGGCGGCCACGGCGGAGCCGGCGCCGGCGCCTTCGACGATCACGGCGAACGCCAGGTCGCCCTTGTAACCGATGAACCACGAGTGCGCGGGTGGTTCCTTGCCGGAGCCGTACTCGGCCGTGCCGGTCTTGCCGGCCGTGCCCGCCGGGAAGCGTACGGCGTGGGCGGTGCCGTCCGTGACGACGGCGGGCATGAGCTTGCGCAGCGCGGACACCACGGCGGGCTCCAGGGGCCGGGGCCCAGAGTCCTGCCCGGTCGGCTCCTCGCTGACGAGCCGGGGCGGGACCCAGGCGCCGGAGGCGACGGCGGCGGCCACGGAGGCCATGTTGAGCGGGCTCGCCAGCACCCGGCCCTGACCGATCGACGCGGAGGCCAGGTCCGTGTCGTCCTTGGGGTCGGGGAACTCGGCCCGTACAGCGGGCACGCCGGGCGTGATCGCCGTCCCGAAGCCGAAGCTCCTGGCGACCTCGGCCAGCCGCGCACCGCCCAGCGAGGCCACGCTCATCTCACCGAACGTCGTGTTGCACGAGTGCGCGAACGCCTCCTGGAACGTCAACGTCCCATAGTCCTTGAAGCCGGCGTTGTGGAACGGGAAGCCGCCGATGTTCTTCTCGGCCGGGCACGCGACCCGCTCCCCCGGCGAGACCCCGCCCGCGACCAGCGCGGAGGCCGTGACGACCTTGAACGTCGACCCCGGCGGATACTTGCCGAGCAACGCCCGGTTGAACCCGCCCGGCTTGTTGACCACGGCCAGGATCTCCCCGGTCGAGGCCCGCAGCGCCACCAGCGAGGCCGGCTTGCGCACGCCCTCCAGAGACGCCGCCCCGGCCCGGTGGACGGCCAGGTCGAGCGTGGTCTTGAGCGGCCGGTTCCCGCCTGCTTCGACGACCGTCTTGATGGGCTGGTCCCCCTGGTAGAGGTCGATTCTGTAGCGGGCGGGGGCCTTGAAGCGGTCGGGGTAGGTCTGCTTGAGGCCCTCGACGAGTTGCTGCACCGAGCCGGGCGCTTCCGGGGTGTTGAGGGGGGTGCCGTCGGCGGCCAGGACCCGCAGCGGGTCGCCCTGCTTCGCGACCGCCCGCAACGAGTGGCTCGCCTTGAGCAGGGGGTGCAGGGCGGCCGGGCTCCAGGCGACCTTCCACGTGCGGTCCCGCTCGACGAACCTGAGCTCTGCGTCGTAGTCCCAGTCGAGCTGCCGACCGCTCAGCCTGGCCTGGAACGTCACGACGCCGCCCATGTCCTCGGCCGTGGCCGCGAAGACCCCCGTCGGCACGTGTCTGCGGAAGGTCGCCTCCGTGACCTTGAGGTCGTCGTGGAACCGTCGGTGCCGGGCCTCGAAGTCGGCGGGCGGGTCGGCGACGAGCGCCCGCATCGCCGCATAGTCCTGCGCGGTCCAGGCGGTGAGATACCGGTCGGCCGTCTCCTCCGGCGTGCCCTGGGTACGCAGTGCCCAGATCACGCCGCCCGCCGCGACGGCGGGAACCAAGAGCCCCGCCGTGATCCACGGCCACCTTCGCGACCGCGGCCGTCGTCGTATTGTCCCCGTTTGTGGTGCCATGACCGAGAGGACACCAGAAGCGCGGCGGGAGTGTCCAATATTGATATGGCTGCCTCACTCATATAAATCTAGATATAGTTGCTGGTTATGGACCTGGTCCGCCATCTTCGCTACTTCATCGCGGTGGCGGAAGAGCTGCACTTCGGCAACGCCGCGATCCGGCTCGGCATGGCCCAGCCGCCACTCAGCCAGCGCATCAAGCGCTTGGAGGAGGAGCTCGGCACCCGCCTGTTCGACCGCTCCGCCCGCCAGGTCCGGCTCACCGAGGCGGGCAGGCTGGTGCTCGGCGAGGCCCGCGAGATCGTGGCCAGGGTGGACCGCCTGCACGAGCTGGCCAGGCACGGCGAGGACACGGTGCTCAAGGTCGGCGTCCCGCCCGACCTGGCCGCCGCCGTGATCGCCGCCCTGGTCGCGGACTTCCGCGAGACCCATCCCGAGGTACGCCTCGCGCCCACCGAGATCTGGACCGCCGACCAGGTGACCGCGCTGGCCGAGGGCATGATCGACGTCGGGCTCGTCCGGCATCCGGTGACCGCGCCGGGACTGCGCTTCGGCGATCCGCTCGTCCAGGTGCAGGGCGTGCTGCTGGCCGCCGGCGACCCGCTGGCCGGCGCGGGCGAGGTGCACCTGGCCGACCTGGCCGGGCGGGAGCTGCTGATGCCGCCCAAGGACGGCGAGCCCGGCATGTACGCCGAGACGCTGGCGGAGTGCCGTCGCCACGGCTATGTCCCCCCGCAGATGCACCAGGGCGCCGGGCTCGGGCTGGTGCTGGCGGGTGCGGCGGTGGCGTTCGCGCCGAAGGCCGAGGTGCCGGGGCTGGCGTGGCGGCCGCTGCTAGGCTCGCCGATCGCCTACCGGGTCTCCACGGCCTGGCGGGTGGCCACGGGCCCGATCGACGATTTCTCGGCCGTGGCCGTACGGACGTTGAAGGAGAGCGCCGGGATGACGGACGCAGGCGCCGTGCCCGCGCGGCGGGTCAGCCGCAGGCCGGGGATGCTGGCATGAGCAGTCCTGACTTCGAGACGCTGTTCCGGATGGCGGGCGTCGCCGGCTGGCTGTACGCGGCCGACATCGACTCCGGGCGGGGCATCGGCCACGGGGCCGACGAGCCGTTGCCCACGGCGTCGATGTTCAAGGTGCCGCTGCTGGTCGAGTTCTGCCGGCAGGCCGACGCCGGGCTGCTCGACCCGACGAGCCGGGTGACGGTGACGGCCGGCGACCGGGTGGCAGGGCCGACGGGGATCTCGGCGATGCTCGACGACGTGACGATCTCGCTGCGCGACCTGGCGTACCTGATGATCGCGGTGAGCGACAACAGCTCGGCCGACGTGTTGCTCGGGCGGGTCGGGATGGACGCGGTCAACGCCATGCTGGCGCGCCACGGGCTGACGGCGACCCGCGTGACGCAGAGCGCCAAGGAGCTCAACGAGAGCATGCGAAAGGACACCGGGCACGGGTGGCCGTACCTGGATCCGGACGAGGTGGCCCGGCTCAGCGCGCTGGACCCGGCGCGGGCGAACCGCAGCACGCCGCGGGAGATGGCCCGGCTGTTCGGGCTGATCTGGCGGGACGAGGCGGCTTCGGTTGCCTCCTGCGCCTGGATGCGTACTGTTCTGAACATGCAGGTGTGGCCGCACCGGCTGGCCTCCGGCTTCCCGTACGACGACGTCGCGGTCAGCGGCAAGACGGGCACGCTGCCGACGCTGCGCACCGAGTCCGGCGTCGTCGAATATCCCGACGGCAGGCGCTACGCGGTGGCGGTCTTCACCCGTTCCTTCAGCACCGCGCTCAACCAGCCGCGCGCCGACGCCGTCATCGGCACGGCCGCGCGTATGGCGGTGGACCACCTACGGAGATAGTCAGTTGTGTGGGGGGTACAGGTATGTCCTCCCACTGATCGGGCGACAGGATGGGCACATGGTTGCTGAGGGCGAGCTTCTCTGGGAGCCGAGCGAAGAGGTGGTCGAAAGGGCCCGGCTGACCCGCTACCTGGAGTGGCTGGGACGGCGGGAGGAGTCCTACGAGGACGTGTGGCGGTGGTCGGTCGACCAGCCGGCTGAGTTCTGGACGTCGATCTGGGACTACTTCGACGTCATCGGGGAGCGCGGCGGCGGGCCGGTGTTGTCCGGCACCATGCCTGAGGCCCGGTGGTTCGCCGGGAGCTCGCTCAACTACGCCGAGAACGCGTTGCGCGGGGCCGAGGGCACAGCGCTGGTCTTCGTCTCCGAGGACGGCGCCCGCCAGGAGCTGAGCCGCGCCGAGCTGCGTGAGGAGGTCGCCCGCGTGCGGGCCGGGCTGCTCAGGCTCGGCGTGCAACAGGGCGACCGGGTCGCCGGCTACCTGCCGAACATCCCGCAGGCTCTGATCGCCTTCCTGGCCACCGCCTCACTGGGCGCCATCTGGTCGGCCGGCTCGCCCGACTTCGGGGTGCCGAGCATCGTCGACCGGTTCAAGCAGATCGCGCCGAAGGTGCTGATCGCGGTCGACGGCTACCACTACAACGGCAAGAGCTACGACCGCTCGGCCGCGGTCAACGAGATCGCCGCCGAGTTGCCCTCGCTGCGTGCCACCGTGTGGATCCCTTACCTGGCGGCGGCCGACGAGGGCCGCGCGCCACAGCAGGCCGAGCCCACTCCGGCGCACACCCAGGAGATGCCGCACGGCGAGGTGGTCGGCTGGGAGGGACTGCGGGCCGAGCTGGGGCCGCTGGAGTTCGAGCGGGTGCCGTTCGATCATCCCCTGTGGATCCTCTACTCCAGCGGCACGACCGGGTTGCCGAAGCCGATCGTGCACGGCCACGGCGGGGTGGTGCTGGAGCATCTCAAGTCGCTCGCCTTCCACCAGGACCTGGGCGAGGGCGATGTGTTCTTCTGGTACACCACCACGGGCTGGATGATGTGGAACTACCTCATCGGCGCCCTGCTGGTGGGTGCCACGCCGGTGCTGTACGACGGCTCGGCCACCCATCCGTCGCCGGCCGCGCTGTGGCGGATCGCCGATTCTGAGGACGTGACGTACTTCGGAGTCGGGGCGCCGTACATCATGGCCTCGCTGAAGAGCGGTGTGCGGCCGTCCGGGCTGGAGCGGCTGCGCGGGGTGGGCTCGACCGGGTCTCCGCTCCCGCCGGAGGGGTTCGCGTGGGTGGCGGCCGAGCTGCCCGGGATCCCGATCGGGTCGTTCTCCGGCGGCACGGACGTGTGCACGGGCTTCGTCGGGGCGACCATGCTCCACCCGATCAGGGCGGGGATCATCCCGTGCCGGTCGCTGGGCGCGAAGGTGGAGTCGTACGACCCCTCGGGCAAGCCGGTCGTCGGCGAGGTCGGCGAGCTGGTGCTGACGCAGCCGATGCCGTCGATGCCGGTGATGTTCTGGAACGACCCCGGCGGCGAGCGTTACGCCGAGAGCTACTTCGACGTCTATCCGGGCGTGTGGCGGCACGGCGACTGGATCAAGATCAACGAGGACGGTAGCTGCGTGATCTACGGCCGCTCCGACTCGACACTCAACCGGGGCGGCGTCCGGATGGGCACCAGCGAGTTCTACCGCGTCGTCGAGCGGTTCGAGGAGATCGCCGACAGCCTCGTGATCGACACGGGCCAGCTCGGGCAGGAAGGGCGGCTGCTCCTGTACGTGACGCTCGCCGAGGGCGCCGAGCTCACCGAGTCGCTGGAACGCGAGCTCTGCGCGGCCCTGCGCGAGGAGCTGTCACCCCGGCACGTGCCGAACGAGATCCGCGTGGTGCCCGGCATCCCCCGCACCCTGTCGGGGAAGAAGCTGGAGGTGCCGGTACGCAAGATCCTGCTCGGCACGCCGGTGGAGGAGGCCGCCAATCCCGACGCCATGGCCAACCCCGAGGTGCTGCAACACTTCAGGCCGCGGCCCTGAGCGGCAGGTGCTCGGTCGCCCGCACGCCGCCGTCCACGCCGTAGCCGACGCGCTTGACGGCCAGGTCGTGCACCCAGCGGGCGACGTTCATTTAGCACAAAGCAACGATATTTCAACCTCTTGATCACTTTCGGCTCCTGCAGTCATGGTGGGGTAGACCCCATGATCGACAGGAGCTCGCGCATGAACAGGTACAGCCGTCGAGGATTCCTCACAGCGACACTGGTGGCGGGCTCGGCCGCCGCAATACCGGGCTGGGCGGGGACGGGAACGGCGGCTGCCGCGAGCACCCCGTTCACCCTTGGGGTGGCGTCGGGCGATCCGGCGCCCGACGGGGTCGTGTTATGGACCAGGCTGGCTCCTGAGCCGCTCGCCGTGGACGGCCGCGGCGGTATGCCAGAGCAGGCCGTACAGGTGCAGTGGCAGGTCGCCGCCGATGACCGGTTCCGGCGTGTCGTTCGCGAGGGGATCAGCCTGGCCAGACCGGAGCTCGGGCACAGCGTGCACGTTGAGCTGCACGGCCTGCGTCCCGGCAGGGAATACTTCTATCGGTTCCGCGCGGGCGGCGAGATCAGCCCGGTCGGCCGGACCAAGACCGCGCCTGCGCCGGGGGCGGACCTGAGCGCCCTGGCCTTCGCCTTCGTCTCCTGTCAGTGCTGGTACGAGGGCTTCTACACCGCCTACCGGCACCTGGCCCAGGAGGACCTGGACGTGGTCCTCCACCTCGGCGACTACATCTACGAGTACGGCGTGGGCGCCACCGGCGGGGTGCGCGGGCTCAGCCTGCCCGAGCAGTACCTGAAGGAGACCTTCACCCTGACGGAGTACCGCAACCGGCACGCCCTCTACCGGACCGACCCTGACCTGCAGGCCGCGCACGCGGCGTTCCCCTGGATGGTGACGGTCGACGACCACGACGTGGAGAACAACTGGGCCAAGGACATCTCCCAGATCGACACCGAGCCCGACCAGGACCCGCAGGTCTTCCTGCAACGGCGGGCCGCCGCCTTTCAGGCGTACTACGAGCACCTGCCGCTGCGTCGCGCCTCCATGCCCGGAGGGCCTGACATGCGGCTCTATCGGCGCGCGTCCTTCGGACGGCTGGCGACCTTCAACGTGCTCGACACCCGCCAGTATCGCGACGACCAGCCGTGCGGCGACGGATTGGACGTCGGATGCGCGGACCGGCTGGACCCGAACCGGACGATGCTGGGCGCCAGGCAGGAGGAGTGGCTGCTCGGCGGCCTCGCGCGCTCGCGTACGACGTGGAACGTGCTGGCGCAGCAACTGCTCATGGCGCCGCTCGATCACGACGCCAGTCCTGACGTGCAGGCCTTCGGCATGGATCTGTGGGACGGCTACGCCTCCGCCCGCGCCCGGCTGTTGTCGGGGATGGTGGAGCACAACGTGCGCAATCCGGTGGTGCTGTCCGGTGACATCCACCGCAGCCTGGCGGCTGAGCTCAGGCCCGACTTCGACGACCCGAACTCTCCGGTCATGGGCGTGGAGTTCGCCGGGACCTCGATCGCCTCCGGTAAGGACGGCGCCGACCAGGACGGGCTCGGGCAGACGTTCCTCGCCGCCAATCCGCACCTGAAGTTCCACAACGTTCAGCGTGGCTACGTGCGCGCCACGGCGACTCCGGAGGCGTTGACCGTCGACTACCGGATCGTGCCCTACGTCACGCGGCCGGGGGCGGCCATCTCGACTCGTGCGTCGTTCGCGGTGGAGGCGGGCAACCCCGGCCTGCACCAGACGGCGGACAACCCGCCGATCGGCGTTCGGACCATTCCGGACGTGGCCGGCGAGCTGGACCATCTCGCCGAGCAACCGCAACGCTGACCGCATCGGGCCGGCGGGTGGGACGGCGTGCTTCCGAGTCTGCGCCTCCCACCGGCTGGCCTCGAGGGAGAACACCTCCTCTCCGGCATAGGATTCTGGTTTTACCGGTCAAACCAGAGGAGGATGGATCATGCCCGTACTGGCGGGACGCTCCGCGTTGATCACCGGTGGCGCAGGAGACATCGGTGCCGCGATGGCCGCCGAGCTGACTCGCAGGGGAGCTCGCGTTACGCTCCTCGACGTGAAGTCGCCGGCCGAGGCCGGCCCGTGGATCGCCACCGCATCCGCGCACGGCAAGGTGGGCTATGTGCAGGCCGACGTGCGCGATCGGCCGTCCCTGGACGCCGCCGTCGACGAGGTCGGACATCTCGATATCGCCATCGCCAACGCCGGCGTCGTCAAATCCGCCCCGTTCCTGGAGATCTCTGTCGAGGATTGGGAACAACAGCTGGCGATCAATCTCACCGGCTGCTTCCACACGGCCCAGGCGTCCGCACGGCGCATGGTGGCCCAAGGATCTGGCGGGCGCATCGTGCTGACGGGATCCTGGGTCGGCACGGTGCCGTGGCCGGAGATCGCGGCCTACAGCGCGTCGAAGGCCGGCGTGGCGATGCTCGCCCGGTCGATGGCCAAGGAGCTGGCACCGCACGGCATCCTCGTCAACGCCCTCGCGCCGGGAATTGTGGCCGCGGGGCTGGCCAAGTGGCAGTTCGACAACGAGCCCGCCTACGCCGCGCGGGCCGCCCAGGCCATTCCGCTGGGAGTTCCGCAATCCGCCGAGCAGGTGGCCAGGGTGGCCGCGTTCCTGTGCTCACCCGACGCCGACTACATCACCGGCACGACCCTGCTGGCCGACGGCGGCTGCTCGCTGTTCAACCAGGACTGACCAGGAGTTGAAGATCAATTTGAAACAGACCCTAGCGCTGACGGGAGTTGGGCTCCAGTCGCAGCAGGTCGTCGTCAGGGCCGTCGAGCGCGGTCAGCACCGATTCGATGATGCCGTCGAGTGACACACCCGGCCCCATCAGCCGGGTGAGCTCGCGGCGGGCGAGCGTGTCGAGCCCCTTGTCAAGGTCTTCGCCGTAGTGGTAATGCGCCACTGACAGGTGTCCTTCCATGGCGCGGCGAGCCCGTTCGGTGTCGCGGTCGGCGATCGCCGCGAGGATGTCGTCGTGGTATGGAGCGCCCTCTCGGACGATCGTGGGGTCGGCGAGGCTGCGCAGCATGTATTCGAAGGTGAGCCCAGCGATCGACAGGAACATCACCTCCAGCACGGAGTTGCGGGCGGCCCGCGCGATGAGGATGTGGAAGGCGATGTCGGCGCGGGCCTTCTCGACGACATTCCCGGCCATCTCGAAGGCGCTCAGCATCTTGCGCAGCGCGGTCAGATCGTCCTCGGTCGCGTTTCGCGCGGCCAGCACGGCGGCGTGGGTCTCCAGCATGATCCGCGCGTCGGTCACCTCACGCGGGGTGGCGTTGCGCCGGCGGTAATAGGCCTCCAGCGGGCGGATGCTGTCGACGCTGCTCGGCTCGCGTACGAACGTGCCGCGCCCGGGAATGACCCGGACCAGCCCACGCTCCTGTAGTTCCTTGATGACTTCGCGGACGGAGGGGCGGCTGAGCCCGAAACGCTGGGCAAGCAGCCGCTCGGAGGGAAGCCGGCTGCCCGGGCTGATCTTCCCGGTGAGCAGGGCGTCCTCGAGATAGGTGGACAGCATGTCACGCGGAACGGCGTCAATCGTCACCGGTGATCCTCCCCGACAGCACCCCGCGCGGTCAGACCGGATGCTATGTCCCGTCCCCGCCGGAGGCAAACGCCCCTGATCATGGTAGCCGACGGTAGGTCATGCGGACGGTGACGTCGTCGACCGTGGCCAGCGGGATCCGCCCGTCGGCGGGCGGCACCGCGCGGCCGTCGACGGTGATCTCGGTGGGCCGCTCCGCGGTCCCCTCGGGAAGGGGCAGGCTCAGGGACAGCCGGTCCGGTGCCGGGTGGCTGTCGCCTTGGCGGGTGTAGCGGACGGTGACCGTGATCACGTCCGTGTGCTCGGTCGTGACGTGCAGGCTGACCGGCCCGAAGCGGGTGGCGCTGCGCTCCAGCTCGATGGTCTGACCGGCCCCGAACCACCCAGCCGGTACGGCAGGCAGCAGTTCGAGTGTGTCGTCCCGCTCGAACAGCAGCAGATGCCTGACCAGCCGCACGAATTCGGCCGAGGCCCAGTTGTGCGGCATATCTCCCCACAGCTGCCCGTTGCCGGTGGCGGTCAGCGACTGCTCCTCCCGCCATACGCGGGTGGGCGCGGCATGGTTGGCGAAGGCGTAGAGGTAGTCGACCGCCTTGTCGGCACGGCCGGCGTACAGCCACGCGTGCGCGGCGAACGAGGCGGCGTAGGGCCAGACGGCGCGGTAGGGCAGCCAGCCGGTCTCGGCAGGAATCCCCTGCTCGTCATCGAGCGCGTCGAACAGCGCCAGCAGGTCGGTGACCACGTGGTCGCCGGGCTCGAACACCTCTCCTGGCCAGATGGCCTGGCACAGCGCCCACGTGGCGCTGCCGGGCCGGATCCGATGCCATGCGGCCACGTCGGCCTCGACGGGACCCGCGTGGTAGTGATGCGAGCCGCTCTCCGGGTGGATCATGGGCAGGTACGCGAGTCCTTCCTCGCGGTGTCGGCGGGCCGCCTTGTCGAAGTTGGCGCGCAACTGGAGGTACTGCGCGTGAATCGCGTCGCGATCGGATGCGCGGCCGAGCATCGTCGCTCCCCTGGCCGCGGCGCGCAGCCCCGCGAGCGTCCACAGCGTGGTGGTGTACTCCGCCCGTACGCCTGCCACGCCTCCGTCGGCGAACGCCGGCGGCATCAGGCCGTGCAGCGGGTGACCGACGGGCAACGCGTCGGCCTGGCGACGCAGGTCGGCGATGTGGTCGATGGCGCGCAGCACCACCGGCCAGTGCGAGCTGAGCGCGCCGCGCGGGTCGGCGCTGAGCTCTGACTGCCGCACCAGCGTCGCGATCGCGATCGCGGTCTCCTTGATGTGCGGTGCCAGCTCCAACCCGGTGATGGAGCCGTCGGGTCTGACCCGGCGCAGGAGGACGCGCACACCGGCGTCGGCGTCGGCGGCGAAGCCGAGGTAGCGGGCCGTCTCCAGGATGAAATGGCCGTCGACGATCCACAAGCCGCGGTAGACCGTGGCGCCGACCTGCGGCACCGGCAGCCCGTCGCGGATCTCCCGCGCCTGCAGGAGGTTGCGCACGCAGGCCACCAGCAGGTCCTGCACGGCCGGATCGGGCACGGTGATCGGCAGCCGTAGCGCTGGAAGCTCGTCCCAGAAGGCGCGGGCACGGGTCAGGGCGGCCTCGGCCCAGGCCAGGTCCGCGATGGCGGGCGTCTCGGCCACGGCCGGCTGCGGCAGGACCAGTGCCCCGCCGGTCCGCCCGCCTGGTCGCAGGATCTCGGGGGTGACGTCAAGGCCGGTGGCGGGGTGGAATCCGGTCGGGTGGGCGAGATGGAGCCGTTGCGGCCGGTGGACCAGGGCGACAGGGCCGAGCGGCGTGCCGTCTTGTTCGGCGGTGTCGTCCATCCAGATCGGCTGGACAGGAGCCTGCTCGGGCGCCACCGAGTAGGCGACGTGGAACGGTGTCGTGCCACCCGTCAGCACCGCGTCGCGGTCGTGGTGGTCGATGTGCAGTCCGGTGAGCACCTCGCCGTCGTCGCCGATGTGCGTCAGCTCCCACATCACGACATCGGCGCGGAAGCCGTCGTGCTCGTGGGCGAAGGCGGTCAGCGTGAGCTCCAGCCGGGGGTAGCGCATGGTGGTGACCACGATGGGGCGTGCGGCGGACTCGGTGCACTGGGTCACCGACACGGGCCGGTCGGCGGTCTGGGCGGAGAACTCCACGACGGTGGCGAAGTGCCAGGCCGCGAGGTGCGTCTGTGTGAAGCCGTAGAGCAGGGCGCCGTCCTCGCGGACCAGGGTCTTGTGCGGGTCGTCGGGCAGGCAGATCGCTGTCCAGCGCGAGGGAGGCGCGAACCGGAAGTCGATGGCGTGGGACACGTACGGAGCCTTCCTTCTAAGGGTCAGCCCTTGACGGCGCCCTGCAGCATGCCGCGGATCACATGGCGTTGCAGGAAAAGGTAGACGAGGACGACGGGGACGGTGACGATGAGGGCCCCGGCCGACAGGCCGGCGACGTCGGTGGTGCGCTGGCCGACGAACAGGCCCAGGCCGGCGGGCGCGGTGCGGACGGCCGGATCCTGCAGCAGCACCAGCGACAGCAGGAACTCGTTCCAGCTCCAGACGAAGAACAGGACCATGAGCGTGGTGACGGCGGGCCGGGCGACAGGCAGCAAGATACGGAACAGGACGGTGAAGGAGTTGGCGCCGTCCATGCGGGCCGCCTCGATCAGCGCGCGGGGCGTGGAAAGGAAGAAGGCCCGCATCCAGAACGTGCCGAACGACACCGACAACCCGATCTCGGGCAGCATCAGGCCCAGGTAGTTGTCGGTGAGACCGAACTGGCGCAGGTCGTAGTAGAGCGGCACGACGGTGGCCTCGTACGGCATGACGATGCCGATCAGCATCACGTAGAACAGCGGGGTGCTGCCGCGGAACCGCATGGTGCCGAAGGCGTACCCGGTCATGATCGACAGCACCGTCGCGACCGGGACCACCACCACCGCGACGATCGCGCTCGAGGTGATGAGGTCGCCGAAGGAACCGGTGGTCCACGCCCGCGCGAAGTTGCCCCACTGCGGATCGTCTGGCCAGCTCAGGCCGGCGACCGGCGCCCCTTGGGGCTGCAGGGCGACCGAGAGGATGCTGAACAGGGGGAGCACTACGGCAAGGGCGAACAGGCACAGGAAGGTGTAGGCGCCGAGCCGTTCGAAACGGGCGTTCACAGCTTCTCCCGCAGCAACCGGGTGATCAACAGGACCACGGTGAAGATGAGCACGGTGAGCATCACGGCGACCGCACAGGCTTCGCCCACGGCCCCCTGGCGGAAGGCCAGCTTGTAGATCTCGAAACCGGGGACGTTGGTGGCGTTGCCCGGGCCGCCACCGGTGGTGACGTAGACCAGGTCGAAGGAGCGCAGCGCTGCGATCGTGGTGAGCGTGAGCCCCACGGCCATCTCCTGCTTGAGTCCTGGCAAGGTCACCGCGAAGAACTCCCTGACCGGTCCGGCTCCGTCGACGCGGGCCGCTTCGTACAGACTGGCGTCAATCTTGCTGATGCCGGCCAGGAACAACACCATGCACAGCCCGGACATCACCCAGGTGCCGACCAGCCCGAGCGCGGGCAGCGCCCAGGTGAAGTCACCCAGCCAGGCGCGGGCCAGCCCGTCCAGGCCGACCGCGGACAGCAGCTGGTTGATGGTCCCCTCGTCGGCGTACATCCACCGCCACGCGATGCCGACCACCACCGCGGTCACCACCTGAGGCAGGAAGATCACGGTGCGGAAGAAGCCCAGCCCACGCAGCCGGAACCGCGACAGTACCGAGGCCAGCACCAGTCCCAGGCCGACGGGCAGCGCGGCGAAGAAGAACAGAAACACCATCGAGTGGCTGAAAGCGGTGCGGACGTCGGGATCGGCCAGCTGCTCGGTGTAGTTGTCCGGCCCGGTCCAGGTGCCGAGGGTGATGCCGTCCCAGTCGTACAGCGACAGCCAGGCGGTGTGCCCCAGCGGCACCAGAACGAACAGCGCGAAGACCAGGAAACCGGGCAGGATGTACAGGTAGGCGACTCTGGAGTTGGCCCTCATATCGCCCTAGCCGTTACCGCGTTCGTCGGCCCAGTTCTCCTGGACCGTGGAGATGAGCTTGTCCGGCGTCGTCTTACCGGCGATCAGCTGCTGGACCGCGGGGAAGAGGGTGTCGCCCATCGACGGGGTCGCCCAGTCGAGGTAGAGCGCCAGCCCGTCGTCGGCGAGAACCTGCTGCCAGGTCTCCACCAAACCCTCCTGGGCACTGCCCGCCTTGGGCTCGCCCGCGTCACGCTCGGCGACGGGCAGGTAACCGCCCTGGAAGAGCGTGGCCGCGTTCTCCGGCCGGGTCATGAAGTCGATGAAGTTGGCGGCGACGTCGGGGTACTTGGTCTTGGCGGAGATGCTGAACGGCGAGGTGGTCGCGCCCGTCGCGCGGACCGGGTCACCGGCCTTGACCGGCGGCATCGCGGTGAATCCTGCCTTGCCGTCCATGTTCTCGTCGATACGCGACCGGTTCCAGCTACCGGAGACCATGAAGACGCCCTTGCCCTTGATGAACTTGCCGACGCCGTCGCTGTCGGAGGTGCCGTTGGCGGAGGAGTCGATGTAGCCGGCCTTGGCCCATTCCGCGAGGGTCTTGGTGGCCTGCTGCACACCGGGACTGTCGAAGGTGGCACCCTTGCGGCCGTAGACCCAGTTGAGCCCGTTCTCGTGCGGCTCGTACTGAGCGATCAGGTCGGACAGCACGTGATTGCCCGGCCAGGCCTCCAGGTTGCCGAGCTGGATCGGCGTCTCGCCCGCCGCCTTGGCCTTGGCCAGCGCGTCCTGGAAGGCGGCGAGATCCTTGAAGGGGGTGGTGATGCCGAGCTTGGCGAGCTTGTCCCGGTTGTAGTAGATGCCGACCAGGTTGCCGCCCAAGGCTATGCCGTACAGCTCGCCGGTGCCGAAGGTCTTGCCGTCCTTGGAGAACCGGGCCTGGTCGAGCAGGCCAGGCTTGAACCGCTCGCTCCAGCCGTACAGCTTGGCGTACTCATCCAGCGGCCGGAGCAGGCCCGCCTGGACCAGCGGGCCCTGCATCGTCTGCGCCTGGCCCGCCTGGGCGATGTCGGGCGCCGATTCCGAGGACATCTGCAGCTTGATGTTCTTGCCGTAGTCGGCGAAGGCCGTGTAAGTCGGTTTGATCGTGATGTTGGGGTGAAGCTGCTGATACTTGGCGGCCAGCTGCTCGATCGCCTTCCCCTGGCCACCTTCCTCGAAGTGGCTCAGTGTCAACGTGACCGGCTCGGTCGGTAGCGCACTGGACACGGCCTTGCCCGCGTCGGGGGCTTCGGTGGGTGCGGCACCAGGGGCGCAGGCCGTCACGGTGGCGGCTATGAGGGCCAGGCCGGCGATCGTACGTGTCGTCAACGTCATCGCAGACTCCTTTGCGGGCTTACCGGTCAGACCACCATCTAGGTAAACGGGAGGTTTCGTCAACCATGCCGACCGTCATCCAGGAGTTGCGGTCAGACCAGTCTGGCCGATAAGAAGACATGCATGAGCATCGAAGGCATCGAGACACTCGTCGTCGAGGAACTGCCCAACCTGCTGCTGGTTCAGGTGCACCTCGAGTCGGGCATCGTCGGGCTGGGCGAGACCTACTACGGGGCCTCAGCGGCCGAGGCGCACCTCTACGAGGCTCTGGCGCCCGCCCTGGTCGGGCGCGCCATGCCGCGGGACGCGGACGAGCTGCGGGCGCTGCTGACGGAGCTGGTGGGCTATGTCGGCTACCTGGGCAGCGGCGCCGAGGTCCGCGCGCTGTCGGCCATTGACCTGGCACTGTGGGACGCGATGGGCCAGGAGGCCGGCCTGCCGCTGGCCGAACTGCTCGGCGGCCGCGTCAGGAGCGACGTGCAGATCTACAACACCTGTGCGGGCCCGCACTACATGCGCCACCCCAGCGGCCAGAAGTCGGCCAACTGGGGGGTGGCCGGCGAAGGACGCTACGAGGACCTCTACGGCTTCCTCCACCACGCCGACCGACTGGCCGAGGATCTCCTGTCCGAAGGGGTGTCGGCCATGAAGATCTGGCCCTTCGACGTCTACGCCGAACGTTCGGCGGGACGCGAGATCAGCCGGGCCGACCTCGATGCCGGACTCGGCCCCTTGCGCAAGGTGCGCGACGCCGTCGGCGATCGCATGCGCCTCCTCGTGGAGCTGCACGGCTTGTGGGAGCCTTCCGTGGCGCGGGTCATTCTGGCGGCGCTCGCGGAGTTCGATCCCCTGTGGGTCGAGGACCCGATACGGCCGGATCGCTACGCCGAGCTCGGCGAACTCCGAGCGACCAGCCCGGTTCCGATCGCCGCCGGTGAGACGCTGGGTGGCCGCACGGCCGTGGCCCCTCTGCTCGATCGGCGCGGGGTGGACGTCCTCATCGCCGACCTCGGCTGGTGTGGCGGGATCAGCGAGGTCCTGGCTCTGGCCGAGCGCACGCTCGCGGCCGAAGTGCCCCTCACGCTCCACGACTGCAGCGGGCCCGTGGTGCTGGGCGCCTCGGCACACCTGGCCGTCCAGCTGCCGCACGTGTTCATCCAGGAGACCACCAGGGCCTACTACTCCAGCTGGTATCCGCAGCTTGTCACCGGCCTGCCGGACATCTCCGCCGGTCGGCTGAGCCCGGGAACGGCCCCCGGCCACGGAGTGCGGCTCCGCCCCGATCTCGACCAGAGCGCTACTGTACGCCGCCGCGTAACCGGCACCACCCATCCCCTCCCGCTGGCCCGATCGCCGCAGACCACTTAGGGATAGAGCGTGATTTTTCCGTGCGTGTCGCCCGATTCCGCCCTGCGGTGGATCTCGGGCAGCTCGGACAGGGCGTGTGACTCCGCGACCTCCACCGCGAGCCGTCCCTCGTCGATCAGGGCCGCCATCGCGCCCAGTTGCCCGGGGTCGTAACGCATCACGAAATGTGTGCCGCCCTCGATGGGGGTGGCGATGGTGACGATCACCCGGCCCAGCCCGGCCAGAGCTTTGGCCGCGTCCTCGGGGATCGGGATCAGATTCAGCAGCACGTCCATGCCGCCGGGCAGCGGAGCCTCGGTGTAGTCGACGACTTCGTCGGCACCGGTCCGTCTCACCGCATCGGCGCTGCGCGGGCCGGCCGTGGCGGTCACGTGCGCGCCTGCCAGCTTGGCCAATGGCACGGCGAACCGGCCGACGCCGCCGCCCGCGCCGTTGATCAGCACGCGCTGCCCCTGCGTGATGCGGGCGTGCTCGAAGATCATTTGCCAGGCGGTGAGCCCGGCCACGGGGATGGCGGCCGCGTCCGCGAGCGGAATGCTCTCCGGCGCCTTGACCAGGACGTCCGCGGGGGCGGTCACGTACTCGGCCGCCGCGCCGCTCACCACGCCGAAGACGCGATCCCCCGGTGCCAGGGTGGTGACGCCCGCACCGGTCTCGACGACCGTGCCGGAGACGTCCCAGCCGAGCGTGTGCGGCAGGGTCGCCTGGAACACCTCGGGGAGCAGCCCGGAGCGCAGGCCGACCTCCGACGGGTTGAACGAGGTGGCCGCCACCTCGACGAGTACCTCCCCGGGTCCAGGACGGGGCGTGGGAACCTCGTCCTGGCGGATCACCGAGGCGTCACCGAACCGGTGGATACGTGCCGCCCGCATCGTGGACGCCGCCTCGGGAGGGATGCGGAACTCGCCGGCGTGCTCCGCCACCCACTGCCGGAACGTGCTCGCGCGCCTCTTCGTGATCTCCTCGACCGTCGAGGTGACCGATGCCTGCACCCGGCTCCCCTCGGCCTGGGCCTGGAGGACGCCGTCCACCGCCTCAGGTGGCCAGCCCCTGGCCAGGAGGTCCGCGCGGGCGCGGTCCAGCGGGATCTCCTCCCAGCGGGCGGGTATCCCGGTGACCTCAGACATGATCCGCACCTGGTCGGCCTGCGTGATCACTTCGGGGCCCGTCAGCTCGTACGCCGCGCCGTGGTGCCCCTCGTCCAGCAACGCCCGCACGGCCACGGCCGCGATGTCCCGCTCGTGCACCACGGGGCCGGCGGCCTGCCCGTACGCGCCGCGCACCGCACCCGCCCGCACCTGCCGAGCCCACCGCAAGGCGTTGGCCGCGAAGGCGTGCGGGCGCAGGAACGTCCACTCCGTGCCCGACTCTTCGATCAGCCGCTCGACCTCGCGTTCGTGATCGCGCCGCGCCACCGACGAGAGGTAAACGACACGCAGGGCCCGCCCGGCGACGGCCTCGACCACCGCCCGCGCCCCCTCGGCCGTGGCGAACGGCCACACCAGGAACACCGCCTCCACCCCGTCGAGCGGCATCGTGGCCGGATCGGTCAGATCACCCGTGCTCCTGCTCAGGGCCAGGGGCTCGGCCCCGGCTTCCTTCAACAACGCCATGACGTGCCGGCCGACGGTTCCGGTCGCGCCGGTCACCAGGACTCGCTTCATGGGCACAACCGTAGAGATGCCGGGAGAGATGCCCAATGCGTTGTTATCTGAGATTAATACGTCATCGTCTCAGACGCTAGAGTCACGCTATGGACGTACTCAGCGACGTGATCGCCGTCATGCGCGCCGGACGGCCCCGCTCGGCCCGCGTCGAATGGCGCGCGCCCTGGGGCCAGCGCTTCCCCGACGTCCCCGGGTCGGCCGGGTTCCAGGTGGTCCTGCAGGGGTCGGGCTGGCTGCTCCCTCCTGGCGAGGAGCCGATCGCGCTGTCCGTCGGGGACGTGGTGTTCTTCCCGCACGGCGGCAGCTACGCCATGGCCGACAGCCCGTCCACGCCGGTGGCCGAGCCGCAATGCGACCCGCTGACGGAGGACCTCGACCTGTTCTCGTCCGCGTCGGCCGGCGGCGGCCCGGGCGCCGTGACGGTCCTCCTTTGCGGCGGATACCGGCTCGACCCCACCCAAACCCATCCGATCTTGCACGACCTACCGGCGCTGATCCACCTGCCGGCCAGGCTCGGCGGCAACCCGGAGCTGCGGGCGGCCGTGGAGTTGCTGGGCGCGGAGATCCAGCGCCCCCGGCTGGGCGCCGACACGGTGGTCTCGTCGCTGCTGGACATGCTGCTGCTGTTCATCCTGCGGGCCTGGTTCGACGCCGAGCACGGGCACTGTGCGGTCTCGGGCTGGGCGCAGGCGCTGGCCGATCCGGGCATCAGCGCCGCTCTCGACGCCATGCACCGCGATCCGGCGCATCCGTGGACGGTGGCGGAGCTGGCCGGCCGTGCGAGGTCGTCGCGGGCGGCGTTCGCGCGCCGGTTCACCGCCCTGGTGGGGCAGCCACCGCTGGCGTACCTGACCTGGTGGCGCCTGTCGAGCGCGGGGCGGCTACTGCGGGAGTCGGACGCGCCGCTGAGCGAGATCGCGGTCCGTGCGGGCTACGGCTCGGAGTTCGCGTTCGCCAACGCGTTCAAGCGGCAGTACGGCCTGGCGCCCGGTAGATACCGCCGCAACCCCTGCTCGGCGCCGGCGGCTCCCACGGCTCCCACCAGAGCTGTTGTTAAAACGTAACAATCAGCGTAACGCCCGGACACATCGCAACTTTCTGGAAAGCCGCCCTTAACAGGGCATTGACGCGCCCCTGGTTACTGCCTTACTTTCCATCCACCGATTAAAACGATTTTGCCAGGGTGTGGCATGCCAGATACTCCCGTGCTGTCCCTCTCATGGGTCAGCAAGGCGTTCGGCGCGGTGCGGGCCGTACGCGAGGTTTCTCTAGAACTGTATGCGGGCGAGGTCCATGCCCTCGCCGGCGAGAACGGCGCGGGCAAGTCCACGCTCGTGAAGATCCTTTCGGGCGTGCACCGGCCTGACTCCGGAGAGATCCTGCTGGACGGCGCGCCGGTGGAGTTCGCCGGTCCCGCCGACGCGCAGCAGGCCGGGGTCGCGGTGATCTACCAGGAGCCGACCCTGTTTCCCGACCTGTCGGTCACCGAGAACATCTTCATGGGGCGCCAGCCCCGTGGCCGCCTCGGCATCGACCGGCGGGCCATGCGCGCGAGCGCTGCCGAGTTGTTCACCAGGCTCGGCCTGCAGCTCGACCCCGACCAGCCGGCCCGCGGTCTGTCGATCGCCGACCAGCAGCTCGTGGAGATCGCCAAGGCGCTGTCGCGGCAGGCCAGGGTGCTCATCATGGACGAGCCGACCGCCGCGCTGTCCGGTAAGGAGGTCGCCCGGCTGTTCGGCGTCGCCAAGGCGCTGCGCGAGCAGGGGTGCGCGCTGCTGTTCATCTCGCACCGGCTGGAGGAGATGTTCGAGCTGTGCCAGCGGGTCACCACCCTGCGGGACGGCGGCTTCGTCGCCAGTGACCTGATCGCCGACATCACGCCCGACGACCTGGTGCGCCGCATGGTGGGCAGGGAGCTGGAGGCCCTGTTCCCCAAGCAGGAGACGACCGCCGGCGCGGTGGCGCTGAGCGTGCGCAGGCTCACCCGCGAGGGCGTCTTCACCGACGTGTCGTTCGACGTGCGTCGAGGCGAGATCGTCGCGCTGGCCGGGCTCGTGGGAGCCGGGCGCAGCGAGGTCGCCAGGGCCGTGTTCGGCATCGACCGGTGGGACGCCGGCAGCGTCGAGGTGGACGGCAAGCGACTGCGGCCCGCCAGCCCCACGGCGGCGATGGCCGCCGGTCTGGCCCTGGTCCCCGAGGACCGCCGCCAGCAGGGGCTCGTCATGGACCTGTCGATCGAGCGCAACATCGGCCTGGCCGGGCTGGCCGCCCTGCACCGCGGGCCGCTGATCTCGCGGCTCGCCGAGCGGCAGCGGGCCAAGGACTGGGCGGTACGCCTGCAACTGAAGTTCGCCCAGCTGACGGACCCGGTGAACGTGCTGTCCGGCGGCAACCAGCAGAAGGTCGTGCTGGCCAAGTGGCTGGCCCGTAAGCCGTCGGTGATCATCGTGGACGAGCCGACCCGGGGCATCGACGTGGGCACGAAGGCCGAGGTGCACCGGCTGCTGTCGGAGCTGGCCGGGACCGGGGTGGCGGTGCTGATGATCTCGTCCGAGCTGCCCGAGGTGCTGGGCATGGCGGACCGGGTGCTGGTCATGCACGAAGGACGGCTGGTCGCCGAGATCGACCGCGCGCAGGCCACCGAGGAGAACGTGATGGCCGCCGCGACCGGAAGGACCACCACTGAAAGGAGGGATCTCGGATGACCGCCACCGCGACCCGGCCCGTGAGCGCCACGCGCAACGGCGGCCGGCGGCTCGTCGACATTGTCGCGCGGGTGCGAGAGCTGGGCATCCTGGTCGCGCTCGCCGCCCTGTTCGGCGTCACGGGGGCGGTGAACCCGAGCTTCTTGACCTACGGCAGCCTGCGCGACATCCTGCTCAATTCCGCCATCGTGGCCATGCTCGCCGTCGGCCAGACACTCGTCGTGATCACCCGGAACGTGGACCTGTCGGTCAGCTCGGTGGTCGGGCTGTCGGCGTTCGGGGGCGCGCTCGTCCTCGCCGACAACCCCGGCGTGCCGATCCCCATCGTGATCGCCGGCTGCGTGGTGCTCGGCGCGGCCTGCGGGGCGATCAACGGGCTGCTCGTCGGGGTGGCCAAGGTGCCCGCCCTGGTGGCCACGCTCGGCACCCTGTACGCCTTCCGCGGCATCGACTACGCCTGGGCGGGCGGGCGGCAGGTCAACGCGGCCGACATGCCCGACGGCTTCCTGTCCCTGGGCTCGCGCTCGGTGCTCGGGATGCCGCTGCTCGCGCTGGTCGCCCTGATCGTCCTGCTGGTCGTCGGCTGGATGCTGCGCAACCTGCGCGCCGGCCGCGAACTGTACGCCATCGGCTCCAACCCCGAGGCCGCGGTGCTGGCCGGGATCCGGGTTCAGCGGCGGATCATGGCGGCGTTCGTCGCCAACGGCGCGCTGGCAGGGCTCGCCGGCGTCATGTGGGCGGCCCGCTTCGGCACCGTGGACGCCACCGTGGCCACCGGCAAGGAGCTCGACGTGATCGCGGCCGTCGTGGTGGGCGGCGTGGCGATCTTCGGCGGCGGCGGCACGGTCTACGGGGCCGCCCTGGGGGCGTTGCTGCTGGCGAGCATCACGAGCGCGCTGGCCGTGCTCCGGGTGGACGCACTCGCCCAGACCGCCATCAACGGCGCCCTGCTGATCGCCGCCATCGTCCTCGACCGGCTGCTCGCCCTGCGGGTGGCCGCCGCACTCCGCCGCCGGAGGTTCCACGATGACCACTGACCGGCTCCGCCAGTCGGCGACCACTGACCGGCTCCGCCAGTCGGCGACCACTGATCTGTTCCGCCGGTGGGAGACGCTGATCCTCGCCTTGCTCGTCGGCGTCGTCGTCTGGGCGTCGCTGGGCGTGGACGGGTTCGCCAACGGCTCCAACGTCTCGTTCCTGCTGCTCGACACCACCGAGATAGCCCTCATGGCCCTGACCATGACCCTGGTCATCGTGGCCGCCGAGATCGACCTGTCCGTGGCCTCCACGCTCGGCCTGTCCTGCGCCGTGCTCGGCTGGCTGTGGAACTCCGGGCTGCCGATCGAGGCGATCATGCCGATCTGCCTGCTGGTCGGCGCCCTGTGCGGCGCGTTCAACGGCCTGCTGGTCACCCGCCTCGGCCTCCCCTCCCTGGCGGTGACGATCGGGACGTTCGCCCTGTTCCGCGGCCTGGCGTACGTGATGCTGGGCGACCAGGCGGTGGCTGACCTGCCGCCGGCCTACACGAGCCTGGCGACGGCCTCGATCGGCCCGGTGCCGCTGATGACGGTGCTCGTGGCGCTGCTGGCGGCGGTGGCCGCCGTGGTGCTGCACGCGACGGGCCTCGGCCGGTCGATCTTCGCGCTCGGCTCGAACGAGGAGGCGGCGTACTTCTCCGGGATCCGGGTCAAGCGCATCAAGTTCTGGTTGTTCGTGGCCTCCGGGGTCATGGCCTCGCTCGCCTCGCTGGTCTACACGTTCAGGTACGCCAGCGCACGTGCCGACAACGGCGTCGGCCTGGAGCTGGCCGTCGTGGCCGCCGTGCTGCTGGGCGGAGTGTCGATCTTCGGCGGCCGCGGCTCACTGCCCGGCGTCCTCATGGCGGTCCTGCTCCTCGGCGTCGTCCGCAACGCGCTGATCCTGGCGGACGTGGCCAACGAGGTGCTCAATTTCGTGACGGGCCTGCTCCTCGTCGCGTCCGTGCTGGCGCCTAACTTGGGGGCGGTCTGGCGACGGCGCACATCACTACAAATGGAAGGGAAGTCCCCATGATGAAAATGGGAATGCGTCATACAGCACTCCTGGCCGGGCTCGTCCTGATGACGGCCGCGTGCGGCGGCACCACCAGGACCGACGTGCAACAGCAGCAGTCCTCCGCCCCGGCCACCGCCGCGTCGTCGGCCGCGGCCAACCCGAACGCCCCGCTCAAGCAGGGACTGAAGATCGCCTTCCTGCCGAAGCAGGTGAACAACCCGTACTTCACGATCGCCGACAACGGCGGCGTCGAGGCCGCCAAGGAGTTCGGCGGCGAGGGCAAGGAGGTCGGCCCGTCCGAGGCCAGCGCCTCCTCGCAGGTGTCCTACATCAACACGCTGATCCAGCAGAAGCAGGACGCCATCGTCATCTCCGCCAACGACCCCAACGCCGTCGTGCCCGCGCTCAAGCAGGCCAGGGCCGCCGGCATCAAGGTCGTCAGCTACGACTCCGACACCGCCCCCGAGGGCCGGGACGTGTTCGTCAACCAGGCCAGCCCCGAGGACCTCGGCCGTACGGAGGTGCAGCTCCTGGCCGAGCAGATCGGCCACAAGGGCAAGATCGCCATCCTGTCCGCCACGCCGAACGCGACCAACCAGAACACCTGGATCGAGTTCATGAAGGACGAGCTCAAGAAGCCCGAGTACAAGGACATGGAGCTGGTCAAGGTCGCCTACGGCAACGACGACGACCAGAAGTCCTTCACCGAGACCCAGGGTCTGCTGCGCTCGTACCCGGACCTGGCGGGCATCATCTCGCCCACGACCGTCGGCATCGCGGCGGCCGCCCGCTACCTGTCGGACTCGCCGTACAAGGGCAAGGTCAAGCTGACCGGGCTCGGCACGCCCAACCAGCTGCGCAAGTTCGTCAAGGACGGCACGATCGACGGGTTCGAGCTGTGGAACCCGGCCGACCTGGGCTACCTGGCCTCGTACGCGGGCGCCGCCCTGGCCTCCGGGCAGATCACCGGCGCCGAGGGCGAGAAGTTCAAGGCGGGCAAGCTCGGCGAGTACACGATCGGGGCCAAGGGCGAGGTGCTGCTCGGCAAGCCGACCGTGTTCAACAAGGACAACATCGACGACTTCGATTTCTAAGTTCATGACCGGCTGCGCGGCACGACCAGGCCCGTCTCGTACGCGGTGACGACGGCCTGCGTCCTGTCGCGCAGCCCGAGCTTGTTCAGGACCCGGCTGACGTGGGTCTTGACCGTCTCCTCCGTGACCACCAGCCGGACCGCGATCTCCGGATTGGACAGCCCCTCGGCGACCAGCCGGAGCACTTGCGTCTCGCGCGGCGTCAGCGTCGACAGCGCGGGCGCCTGCGATCTCGGGCCGAGGCGGGCGAACTCGCTGATCAGCCGCTTGGTGACCGCCGGCGCCAGCAGCGCCTCGCCGGCGGCGATCACGCGTACCGCGTCGAAGAGCCGCTCGGCGGTGACGTCCTTGAGCAGGAAGCCGCTGGCTCCGGCGCGCAGCGCGTCGTAGACGTACTCGTCCAGGTCGAACGTCGTCAGGATGAGCACCCGCGGCCCGTCCGCACCGGCTCCGGCGAGCTGCCTGGTGGCCTCGATCCCGCCCATACCCGGCATGCGCACGTCCATGAGCACGACGTCGGGGGCCAGCTCCCGACAGATCCGCACCGCCTCTGCCCCGTCGGCTGCGGTCCCGGCGACCTCGAAGTCCGGCTGGGTGTCGAGCAACTCGGCGAACCCGGTCCGGACGACCAGGTGATCGTCGGCGATGACCACACGGATCATGAGGCGCTGGCGTCCTTTCCTGTCACAGGGGCGTTGGCGGTCACGGGGGCGTTGCCGGTCATGGACGCGTCGTCGGCGTCTTTTCCGGGCAGGCGTGCCTCGACGAGGAAGCCGCCGCCGGGCGCGGGTCCGGTCCGCAATTCGCCGCCCACGGCCACGGCACGCTCCCTCATACCCGCCAGGCCATGGCCGGCCTGGTTGCCGCCGGACGGTCCCGGCCCGTTGTCGCGGACCGTCACCCGCAGGGCGTCGTCAGCGTAGTGCAACTCCACGTCCACGGCCGCACCGGGCGCGTGCCGCCGCGCGTTGGTCAGCGCCTCCTGGATGATCCGGTACGCGGCCAGCTCCACCCCCGGATCCAGCTCGACCGGCGCGCCGCGGAGTATCAGCCGAGTCCCGGCACCCGACGCCTCGCGTGACTCGTCAAGCAACTCGTTGAGCTCGTGCAGCCGCAGGCCTGGCTGCGGCTGCCAGGTCGCCTCCGCCTGCGCGTCCTCGCGCAGCACGCCGAGCAGCCGCCGCATCTCGGTCAGCGCCGCCCTGGCAGTGTCGCCGATCGCCAGCAGCCGCTCAGCGCCGGCATCGGGCATCCCTGGGACGGCCAGCCGGGCGGTCTCCGCCTGCACCGCGACCATGGAGATGTGGTGGGCGACGACGTCGTGCAACTCCCGGGCGATGCGGGCCCGCTCGCCACGGGCGGTGTGCTCCAGCAGGCTGTCCGCGACCACCTGCCGCGCGGCGGTGTCGGCCATGGCCTTGCCTCGGGCCCGGCGGGCGATCCCGGCCAGCGCGGCCGCAGGGGCCAGGCAGGCCGCCAGCAGCGTCAGGACCCAGACCTGGCCGCCGCTTGTCGCGCCGGCGAGCTCCAGCGCCAAGGCCAGCATCGGGAACGGCACGGTGACGAGCACAGCCGGGATCGGCGGCCCATGGCGGCCGCACCGGTAGGCGGCGATCAGCTGCGCGATCAGGCCGGCCACGGTCAGCGTGTGGAAACCCGTGATCGACAACACACTCGCCATGCAGATCAGGACGGCGGCCACGAGCGGCTGCGACCACAGCAGCGGGAGCGGGAGCGTGGTGGCCAGGGCGAGCAACGCGAAGATCATGATGTTGAGAGGCGGGTCGCCGCCGCCGGTGCGCGGCCCGAAGGCGGCCTCCACCGGCGCCGCCTCGCCGGCCGGGGCGCTCACCGTGTGGCCAATGACCGGCTGCGTCTCGCTGCCCCCTCCGATCGACTCGGCCAGCGCGAGCAGCACGAGCAGTGCAAGCAGCACTCCGACGGCCAGGTCCCGGTGTCCTCGCCAGGTCCAGCCCCGGTCTCGCGCGCGCTCCACGAAAGCCATTGTCACGGTCCCCGCCGCATCCTGGCATCCCTCACACGAGGGACCCCCCGTAGCTGCCGCCAGCGACGACGGAGATCGCTCCGCCGCGTGACGACCACAGCCACGCCGGATGCCTAGTCTGCCTGGCGTGGAAGCAACCATCGAAGTCAGCGGGCTGCGCAAGCGGTTCGGCCAGACCTTGGCGCTGGACGGGATGACCTTCACCGTCCGCCCCGGCCAGGTCACCGGTTTCGTCGGGCCGAACGGCGCGGGCAAGTCCACCACGATGCGGGTCGTGCTCGGCTTGGACGCGCCCGACGAGGGCCGCGCCCTGATCGGCGGGCGACCGTACCAGAACCTGCCCACCCCCCTCCGCCACGTCGGCGCGCTGCTGGACGCCGGTGCGCTGCAACCCAGCCGCACCGCGCGCAACCACCTGCTCTGGCTGGCCCACTCCCAAGGGCTGGCCGCCGGCCGGGTGGACGAGGTACTGGCGCAGGTCGGCCTGCGCTCAGCGGCGAAGCGCAAGGCGGGCGGATTCTCCCTGGGCATGCGCCAGCGGCTCGGGATCGCCGCGGCGTTGCTCGGCGACCCGCCGGTGCTCATGCTGGACGAGCCGTTCAACGGCCTCGACCCCGAGGGCATCGTGTGGATCCGCGGCTTCCTGCGTTCGCTGGCCGCCGAGGGACGTGCCGTGCTGGTGTCCAGCCACCTGATGAGCGAGCTCCAGGACACCGCCGGCCATCTCGTGGTGGTGGGCCGGGGCCGGGTGGTGGCGGACACCAGCGTGGCCGATCTGATCGCAGCCGCGTCCGACGGCCGGGTGACCCTGCGTACGCCGGAACGGCCGGCGGCGATGCAGGCCCTGGCCCAGGCCGGTGGCACGGTCACCGTCACCGACCGCGACACGCTCACCGTGTCCGGGCTGGCGGCCGAGCACATCGTGCGCTTACTGGGCGCGCAGTCGATTCCGTTCTCCGAGGTGAGCGCGCACCGCGCGACGCTGGAAGAGGCGTACCTGGACCTCACCAGGGACGCGGTCGAGTTCCGTGGAGCGGCCCGATGAGCACTGTCACCCCCTACCGCTCGGACCTGCGGCCCGGGCGCGACGGCTTCGCGCAGTTGCTGCGCGCCGAGTGGACCAAGTTCCGCACCGTCCGCGGCTGGGTGGCGGGCACGGTGGTCGCGGCGCTGCTCATCGTGGGGCTCGGGCTGCTGTTCGCCACGGGCAGCCACTCCTCCTGCATGAAGGGGCCGGTCGAGGTGCCGTGTCCCGCCCCCATCCTGGGACCCGGCGGCGAGGCGGTGCGGGACAGGTTCTATTTCGTGCACCAGCCGCTGGACGGGGACGGCAGCATCACCGTACGCGTGAACTCCATGACCGGCCAGATCCGCAAGCCCGACGCCACCCCCGGCGTCAGGAACGTCGTCACGGGTGTCGTGCCCTGGGCGAAGGCCGGCGTCATGATCAAGGAGAGCACCGAGCAGGGCGCTCCCTACGCGGCCGTGATGATGACCGGCAGCCACGGCGTGCGGATGCAGCACAACTTCACCAAGGACGTAGCGGGCCGCCCGGGCGGCGTGTCGGCGCAGTCCCCACGCTGGCTGCGGCTGACCCGCACGGGCGACACGATCACCGGCGAGGAGTCGCCCGACGGCAGGCAGTGGACCCGGGTCGGCACGGCCCGCCTGGCCGGGCTGCCCACTCAGGCCCGGATCGGGTTGTTCGCCGCCTCCCCCGGCGACCTGACCGTGACGCAGAACACCATCGGCGGGTCCACCGCGGCGTCGCGCTTCACGGAGGCCACCGCCGTCCTGGACGAGGTCGACGTGCGGGGGACGGGAACCGGCGGCACGTGGAAGATCGACGACATCGGAGTCACGACGGGGCTCGACGGTGTGACGCCTCATCACCCGGGCAGGCTGGAGCGCTCCGGTGGCACGTTCACCATCACCGGAGTCGGCGACATCGCGCCGATCACCGAAGAAAGCACCGTCGAACGCACGCTGACCGGCACGATGTTCGGGCTGATCGTGGTGATCGTGGTGGCGGTGCTGTTCGTGACCGCCGAGTACCGGCGGCAGCTGATCCGCACGACATTGCTCGCCAGCCCGCGGCGCGGCCGGGTGCTGGCGGCCAAGGCCCTGGTAATCGGCGTGGTGACCTTCGTCGCCGGGCTGGCCGCCACCGCCGTCACGCTGCCGATCGGCCGGCAAGTCCTGCGGGGCAACAACATCTACACGCTCCCGGTGTCCACGCTCACCGAGCTGCGCGTCGTCGCCGGCGTCGCGGCGCTGCTCGCCGTGGCCGCCGTCTTCGCCCTCGCCCTCGGCTCGTTGTTCCGGCGCAGCGCGATGGCGGTCATCGTGGCGATTGCGGCGATCCTGGTCCCGTACGTGCTGGCGACCGCGTCCATCCTGCCCGAGTCGGTGTCGGACTGGCTGCTGCGGGTCACGCCTGCCGCCGGGTTCGCGATCCAGCAGAGCATCCCCGAGTACCCACAGGTGACCGCCCACTACGCGCCGGTGGCCGGTTACTACCCGCTCGCGCCGTGGGCCGGTTTCGCCGTGACATGCGGGTACGCCGCGCTGGCCCTCGCGCTGGCCGTGCACCGGCTGCGCCGGAGCGACGTATGAGGCGGGCGATCCACGCCGAGTGGACGAAACTGCGCACCGTCCCGGGGCCCGGCTGGCTGCTGGCCGGGATGGTGGTGCTCACCGTGGCACTGAGCGCCGTGGCCGCCACTACCGTGACCTGCGGGTCGGCCGGCTGCGGCCATGACGCCACCCGGCTCGGCCTCATGGGCGTGCAGCTGGGCCAGGCCATGGTCGCGCTGCTGGCCGTGCTGGCGGTCTGCGGCGAGTACAGCACGGGCCTGATCCGCACCAGCCTTGCCGCGATGCCGCGCAGGACCACCCTGCTGGCCGCCAAGGCCGGCGTGCTCACCGCCCTGACGCTGGCCGCCGGAACGATCGCGGTGCTCGGATCCGTGCTGGCCGGGCGGCTGCTCCTGCCGGGGAGCGGCTTCACTGCTGAGCACGGCTACGCCCTGCTGTCTCTGGCCGACGGGCCGACGCTGCGCGCCGCCGTCGGTTCGGTGCTCTATCTCGGGCTGATCGGCCTGCTCAGCGTGGGCGTCGCCATCGCGGTACGCGACTCCGCGGCGGCCACCGGCGTCGTGCTCGGCCTGCTCTATCTGTTCCCGATCGCCATCCGCATGGTCGCCGACGAGGACACCCAGCGTTTCCTCTGGAGCATCTCGCCGACGAACGCGGGACTGGCCGTCCAGGCCACCACCGACACCGCCGTCCTGCCCCTCGGTCCGTGGGCAGGGTTGGGCGTGCTCGCCGCGTGGGCGGCCACGGCGTTGCTGACCGGCTGGCTGCTGCTGCGGCGGCGTGACGCCTGACCGAAAACCGTGCGCGTTAACCCCCGACGCGGGCGGCCAGCTTGCGGTGCTCGGCGGAGCGCAGCACGCGGGCCGCCTCCTCGGCCGACGCCGTGGGCGCCTCGGTCAGCAATCCCCTGGCCTGCTTGAGCGTGAGCAACCGGGTCACCGACTGGTCGAGGCGCTCCTTGCTGATCCGCCCTGACTTCACCGCCGCCAGCACCGCCTGGTAGGCCTTGGGCAGGTCGTTCGGCATGAGCAGCAGGTCAGCGCCGGCCAGCACGGCGCGGACCGCGATCTCGCCGTCGTTGTATTTCTGCCGCACGCCGGCCATGTTGAGCGCGTCCGTGGAGATCACGCCCTTGAAGCCGAGCTTCTCCCGAAGCAAGCCGGTCAGGATGGGCTTGGACAACGTGGCCGGGTCGCCCGACGGGTCCAGCTTGGGGAAGACGATGTGGGCGCTCATCACGGCGTCCACCCCGGCGTCGATCGCGGCCTTGAACGGGGGCGCGTCGATGCGCTCCCACTCGGCCTTCGAGTGCTTGATCACGGGCAGGCCGGTGTGGCTGTCGACGGTGGTGTCGCCGTGGCCGGGGAAGTGCTTGGCGGTGGCGGCCACCTTCGCGTCGGCGAACCCCTTGACCGCCGCCTCGACCATCGTGGCCACCTGCTTCGGGTCCTTGCCGAACGCCCGCGGGCCGATGACCGGGTTATTCGGATTGACGTTCACGTCGGCGACCGGAGCGAAGTCGAGGTTGACGCCGAGCGCACGCAACTCCTGGCCGGTGGCCTCGGCCACGGCACGCGACAGCTCCGCGTCCTTGGTGGCGCCGATCCGGGACGCGCCGGGAAAGTCGGTCATGAGCGCGGACATCCGCGACACCAGGCCGTTTTCCTGATCGGTGCCGATCAGCAGCGGGACCTGCTTCGACGCCCGCTGCATGCCGTTGGTGAGGCCGACGACCTGGCCGACGCTCTTGACATTGTGCGGGAAGAGGATCACGCCCCCAAGGTGATATTTGGCGATCACCTTGGCGGGGGTCTGGGCGGCGTATCTCGCCTGATTCTCTCCCGAGGCCGTGTCGGCGGACGAGCCATAGAGGACGGGCATGAACAGCTGGCCGACCTTCTCCTCGGCGCTCATCTTCGACAGGACGCGCTCGACCGGGTCCGGCTGGGCCTGCGCTTGGGACGGGCTCTGCGTGGTGGGCGCGGGCGGTGCGGCCTTGCCCCCGATCGGGGTCGCCCCCGCCGAGCCGCCGCCATTGCCGCAGGCCGCCAGAGCGATCACCAGGAGGCCTGCCGTACCGATCCGTCGAAACATGCCTCCAAAGGTATCCATCCGACGACCCTGCTGGGCCGGCGCGCAAGCGAAGCGCCCCGCTACGCCCGACCCGTCCGTTTCCGCGCCCAGCGAAACCCACCGGGCCGGCACCACGCGGACGCCCACGCCACAGCCCAGCCGCCCACACAAGCAACCAGCCACAGCCCAGCCCAGCCGCCCACACAAGCAACCAGCCACAGCTCAGGTCGGCCGATCCGAGCCGAGCCGCTCGGCGAGCAGCGCGCCACAGCCCGATACGGCCGAGCCACACCGGCCGGTGAGAGCAGGCCGGTGAGAGCAGGCCGGTGAGAGCAGGCCGGTGAGAGCAGGCCGGTGAGAGCAGGCCGGTGAGAGCAGGTCAGCGACCGCGCAAGCCGACGACACCGCGCCCGCGACCACGCAGACTTACCACCGCGTCCACGACCGCAGACCAACGACACCACGTCCACGACAGCGGGCCGACGATCACGGCAGCGGACGATCACGGCGGCGGACGATCACGGCGGCGGACGACCGGCAGCGGGCCGACGACACCACGTCCACGACAACGGGCCGACGACAGCGGCCTGGCGACAGCGGCCTGGCGACAGCGCGTCCACGACAGCGCGTCCACGACAGCGCGTCCACGACAGCGGGTCGGCGACAGCGGGTCGGCGGTCACGGCGGACGGCCGACGTGCTGCCATCCCGGGCCGGAGGAAGCGTCGCGGGCCGTTACAGCCCGAGATGGGCGAGCGCGGGGAGGTGGACGCGGGCCGCGGCACGGGCGTCGGCCGGCGTCGTACGCGCCCGCGCCGCGTCGGCCGCCAGCCGGCACTGCGTGAGCGTGTGCGCGGCCAGCGCGGCGCGTACGGCAGCAAGCGCGCCGGCCCCCATCGACAACGTCGAGGCACCAAGCCCGACCAGCACGCAGGCCATGGCCGGATCGGCAGCCGACTCGCCGCAGATCCCGCACGGCTTGCCCGCCACGGACGCGGCACGCGCGGTCATGGCCACCAGGTCGAGCAGCGCGGGCTGCCACGGATCGAGCAGCGCGCTCACGGCGCCCAACTGGCGGTCGGCGGCGAAGGCGTACTGGGCAAGGTCGTTGGTGCCGATCGAGACGAAGTCCACAGACGCCAGCAGGTCCCTGGCCCGCAGCGCGGCCGCCGGGATCTCGATCATCACGCCGACACCTGCCAGCCCCCTGGCCCGGCACGACCGCGCGAACCACGCGGCCTCCTCCCCCGTGGCCACCATCGGCGCCATCACCAGGAGATCCTCGGACGCCACGGCCGCGATCGCCGCCAGCTGCGCGTCCAACACCTCGGGAAATCTCCTGAGCCTCCGCAGCCCGCGCTCCCCGAGCACCGGATTCGGCTCAACCGAGGCCGAGGCAGAGGGCGACGCTGAGGCAGAGGGCGAGGCTGAGGCTGAAGCCGAGGCGGCCGAATCCGAGGCCGCGGTAGGCAGGAACGCCAGTGGCTTGTCCGCACCCCCGTCCAGCGTCCGCACGACCACCTTCCCCCCGGGGAACGCCTCCACAGCCGCCCGGTAGGCCCGCGTCTGTTCCTCCAGAGAAGGCGGCTCGGCCCGGTCGAGGAAGAGGAACTCGGTCCGGTAGAGCCCGATCCCCTCGGCTCCCGCAGCCACGGCGGCTTCCAGCTCAGCGGGCCCGCCGACGTTCGCGAGCAGCGGAACCGGGTGCCCGTCCGCGGTCCTGCCCGGCCCCCGCGCGGACGCCATCGCCGCCTGCCTGGCCGTGGCCGCGCTGAGCGCGTCGGCGACGTCCGACTCGGCCGGTTCCACCCGTACGTCGCCGGAGGTGCCGTCGGCCATCACCCGGACGCCGTTCGGGATGCCGGTCGCGCCCCGGCAGGCCACGACGGCAGGCACGCCCATGGCCCTGGCCAGGATCGCGGTGTGGCTGGTGGGACCGCCTTCCTCGGTGACGAACGCCGCGATCTGCCCCTTGGCCAGCAACGCGGTGTCGGCGGGCGCGAGATCCCTGGCGACCAGCACGTACGGCTCCGCGGGCGCCCCCCGCAACCCCGGCATCGCCTGCCCGTACAGCAGCGCGATCACGCGGTCCCTGATGTCGTTCAGATCGGCGGCCCGTTCGCCCAGGTAACCCCCGGAGCCGGCCAGCACGTCCCGATATTTCGTGAATGCCTCAAAAACCGCCCTAGGCGCGGCCAAGCCCCGGTCGATGAGGGTACGCACCTTCACGACCAGACCAGGGTCCTCGGCCATCAGCGCCTGGGCCTTGAGTATCTCCTCGGCCTCGCCGCCCGCCTGGTTGCCGCGAGCCTCCAGCTCGCCCGCGACCTGCCGGAGCGCGGCCATCGCGCGCTCCTTCTCCTGATCCGCCTCACCGGTGTACGTGGCGCCCTTGGGGGGTTCGGGCACAGAGACGGTCAACACGTACGCGGGGCCGTGCCCGATGCCCGGGCTGACCCCCACCCCCCGGAGGTTCACGGCGTACCGGCGATCTCGGCCAGCTCGTCGAGGACCTCTTCCGAGCCCTCGCCCTCCGCGCTGATCACCACGGTCTCACCCTGCCTGACGTCCAGCGCCATGATCGCGAGGATGCTCTTGCCACTGACGGGGGCCTTCGCGCTGTTCATCTTCGCCACCGTGATGTCCATCGGGGCCTTCATCGCCCGTTGCACGAACGTCGCCGCGGGGCGGGCATGGAGCCCCACCTCCGCCGCCACGGTGACCTTGCGCTCACCCATCGACTTCTCCTTCTGTGCCGGTCCAGACCAGCTGGACGCGTGGTTGCGACTGCCGTGCATATTGTGTCGAAAAACGCGAGTCCTATTCCCATCGGAAGAGCTCGTCTCCGACGTGCACGGCACCCTCGGCGACCCCGGTCACGGCCTCCGACAGGGCGTCGAGCGCGACCACCGGGCAGACCGGCGAGCGGCCGCCCGCCTCGATCGTCGCCGGGTCCCACGCCACGACCGGCTGGCCCGCGCTCACCCTGTCGCCCTCCGCCGCCAGCAGCTGGAACCCCTTCCCTTTGAGCTGGACCGTGTCGATGCCCAGATGCACCAGCACACCCTTGCCGTCGTCCCCCACGATGACGTACGCATGCGGATGCAACTTCATGATTTTTCCCGCGATGGGGGCCACGGCCTTGCCCGGCCCCCGCAGCGGATCGATCGCCGTTCCCGGCCCCACCATGCCCGCGGAGAACACCGGATCGGGCACGGCGGCCAACCCCACAGCTGCCCCCTCAACCGGGGCGAGAACAGTCGTCATGGTCTCGCCTCAGCCGATGATGTCCTCGATGTCGCTGGCGATCGTGTCCGCCTCCGGCCCGACGACGACCTGGACCACATTCCCCGCGGCCATCACGCCATGCGCGCCGGCCGCCTTGAGCGCGGCCTGGTCGACCTTGGACGCGTCGTGGACCTCCGTACGCAAGCGGGTGATGCAGGGCTCGATGTCGATGATGTTGTCGGCGCCACCGAGCCCGGCGATGATCGCGTTCGCATCCGCCGCCATCCGGCCTCCCTAGCTCTTGTGACCAGGTTAAATCAGTCGGTCTGGGTGACCTTGTTCAAACCGCGCGGCGCGTCGGGGTCGATGCCGAGCCGGCGGGCGAGCGCCTCGGTGAGCAGCTGCCCAGGGACGATCAGCCCCATCGGCGCCACCCATTCGGGCAGGTCGGGGCCGTTGAGCGCGGCCGTGCCCGCCTTGGCGAGCGCGTCCCCGCCCCCGATCGTGTACGCCGCCGCCCCTGCGGCCACCACCCGCTCGGCCAGCGCGACCGTGCCGGACAGTGTCGGGCTGTTCTCGGCGGCGACCAGCAGCGCCGGGGTGTCGGCGTCGACCACGGCGATGGGGCCGTGCAGCAGGTCGGCGTACGACAGGCCCATGGCGTGCAGGTAGCAGGCCTCCTTGAGCTTGAGCGCGGTCTCCAGCGCCGTCGAGAACGCCAGCCCGCGCCCGGAGACGACCACGCCCGGCTTGTCCAGCAGCCCCTCGACCACCGCTTCGACCTCACCCGGCTCGGCGATCAGCTTCTCCACCGCCTCCGGCACCCGCAGCAGCTCGGCCACGTCCACGTCGGCGCCCAGCCCCAGCGCGAGCACGGCCAGCGCGGCCAGCTGCGTCGTGTACGTCTTGGTCGCGGGGACCGCCTTCTCCTCCCCCGCCTCCGTGCACAGCGCCACGTCGGAGGCCTGCGCGAGCGGGCTGTCCGGGCCTCCGTTGGTGATGCCGACCGTCGCGGCCCCGCAGTCCTTGGCCCAGGCCAGCGTCTCGACGATCTCCTCGGTCCGCCCCGACTGCGAGATCGCCACGGCCAGCACGCCGTCCAGGTCCAGCTTGCGCTTGTACGTGGTCGCGATCGACGGCGCGGCCAGGGCGGCCAGCCGGCCCGTGTGCGATTCGACCAGGTAGCGGCCGTACACTGCTGCGTTGTCGGAGGTGCCCCGCGCGATGAACAGCAGCTGGCGAGTCTGCTCGCCCACCGCTCTCACCTCGTCGATCCTGGGGAGCAGGGAGTCCAGTGTGGCCCGCAGCGCGGCCGGCTGCTCGGCGATCTCGCTGCGCATCTTCGTGGTCATCGTGGGCTCGTTCCCCTTCGGGCTTGACCGTCTTTCGCGTGATGTGGTCTAGTCCGGACTAGACCAGTACGAACCATAGCCTATTGTCCAGATAGCGACGAGACGAGAGGAGGATGCGTGGCGCACATCGATCCGGACAGCCCCGTGCCCAAATACTTCCAGCTTCGCGAGATCCTGCTGGACCTCATCGACAGCGACGAGCTGAGCATCGGCGCCGCCATCCCGTCCGAGCGCGAGCTGTGCCAGCGCTTCGGCCTGTCCCGCATGACCGTGCGGCAGGCCGTCGACCACCTCGTGTCCGAGGGCCGCCTGCACCGCGTGCCGGGCAAGGGCACGTTCGTGGCCCGGCCGAAGATCGAGCTGGCGCTGCAGCTGACGTCGTTCACCGACGACATGAGGGCCCGCGGAATGGTTCCCGGATCGCGCGACCTCGACAGGAGGATCGTGCGCGCCAGCGCCCACCTGGCCAAGGAGTTGGGGATCCAGCCGGGCGAGGAGGTGCACTTCATCGAGCGGCTCCGGATGGCCGACGGGGAGCCGCTGTCCATCGAGCGGGCGCACATCCCGGTCAAACTCGCCCCCGACCTGGCCGAGCACAACCTGTCGGACAAGTCGCTGTACGAGCTGCTGGAGAGCCGCTACGGCCTGGTCATGGACGCCGGCGAGCTCACCATCGACGGCGGCATCGCCGACCCGAGCGACGCCGATCTGCTGAAGCTGCCGCGTGGCGGTGCCGTGCTGCTGCTGCAGCGCAGGTCGTTCTCCGGCGGCGTCTGCGCGGAACTGGGCGTGTCCACCTATCGCGCCGACCGCTACCAGTTGCGCACCATTCTGGAAATGCCCGTAAGACGGGGCTGAGGGCCGTACGCTGCCGGGGTCGTCCCCGGATCCCACCCCCCGGAGGAACGCCGGTGAACGAGACCGCCGCCGCCCGGCCCTCGCCGCTCGCGCGCGTCATGACCGTGCTCCAGCGGCTGGGCCGCTCCCTGATGCTGCCCATCGCGGCCCTGCCCGCGGCCGCGCTGCTACTGCGCTTCGGGCAGCCCGACATGCTCGGCTCCAACGGCGGCGAGCCCGGCGGGCTGGCCGACGTGGCGGGCTTCGCCTGGATGAACCAGGTCGCCGAGGTGCTGGCCGCGGCCGGCGCGGCGTTGTTCGAGAACCTGCCCCTGTTGTTCGCCGTGGGCGTCGCGATCGGCTTCGCCCGCAAGGCCGACGGGAGCACCGCGCTCGCCGCCGTGGTCGGCTACCTGGTCTTCGACCGCGTCACCAAGGTCATGTTCTTCGGCTCCCAGATCCGGGACACCGTCTCGATCAAAGAGGTCCAGGACCAGGGCGTCGTAGAGATCATCAACTACGGCATGCAGAACCCCACCAAGGTGCTCGGCGGCATCGTGATAGGCCTGGTCGCCGCGCTGCTATGGCAGCGCTTCCACCGGATCAAGCTGCCGTCGTGGCTGGCGTTCTTCGGCGGGCGCCGGTTCGTGCCGATCATCACCTCCATCGTCGCGCTGGTCATCGGCGTGCTCTTCGGCTGGTTCTGGCCGGTGATCGGCGAGTGGATCCGGCACGGCGGCGAGGCGCTGGCCGCGATCGGCCCTGTCGGCACCGGCATCTACGGCCTGATCAACCGCCTGCTCATCCCGCTCGGTCTGCACCACTTCGTCAACTCGGTCGTCTGGTACGTCGTCCCGCAGTGCGACGTGGGCGGCCGCGTGCTCGGCGGCGACTGGAACTGCTACTTCGGCGGCGCGCCGCACTCCGGCCAGTTCATGGCCGGCTTCTTCCCGATCATGATTTTCGCCCTGCCCGCCGCCGCCCTGGCCATGTGGCGAGCGGCGCCCAAACACCGGCGCGCGAGCGTGGGCGGCATCATGTTGTCGGCGGCGCTGGCGTCGTTCGTCACGGGCATCACCGAGCCGATCGAGTTCGCCTTCATCTTCGTGGCGCCGCTGCTGTTCGCCGTGCACGCGGTCCTGACCGGGCTGGCCATGGCGCTGACCACGCTGATCGGCGGGCAACTGGGCTTCGGGTTCTCGGCCGGGCTGCTCGACATGTTGCTGAACGCCAGCAAGTCCAACACCGAGAACCTTCCCGGCATCCTGCTGCTCGGCCTGATCTACGGCGCGGTCTACTACGTGGTGTTCACGTTCCTGATCCGCCGCCTCGACATCATGACCCCCGGCCGGGAGCCCGAGCCCGACGTCGACTCGGGCGAGACCGGCCGGGTCGCCCCGGGCGCGACCTAGCGCGGTTTTCTCCCCGGGCGCCCGTGGTAGGAACCCACCATTCCCCTGCGAACGGATCACCGAGCGGGGGTGAGTGCGGCGATGGGCGGCGGCTCGGCCCAGTCATCAGCCTGGTCATCGATCTTCGGGATGCTGCAGCGCATCGGGCGCTCGCTCATGTTGCCCATCGCCGTCCTGCCCGCCGCCGGCCTGCTCTTCCGCTTCGGCCAGGACGACCTCCTCGGCGCGAACGGCCTCGGCGGCGTGCTGCCGTGGCTGCTTCCCGTGGCGAAGGTGCTGGCGGCGGCCGGCGGCGCCCTCTTCGAGAATCTGCCGCTGCTGTTCGCGGTGGGTGTGGCGATCGGCTTCGCCCGAAAGTCCGACGGCACCACTGCGCTCGCCGCCGTCGTCGGCTACCTCGTCTTCGACCGCGTCACCAAGACCCTGTTCTTCGACGCGGGCGGAGGCGCCGTGTACGACAAGGTCCTCCTCGTACTCCGGGACGGCACCCGTACGCTCAACGTCGGCGCGCAGAACCCGACGGGCGTCCTCGGCGGCATCGTCATCGGCATCACGGCCGCCCTGCTGTGGCAGCGCTTCTACCGGCTCAAACTGCCGGCATGGCTGGCCTTCTTCGGGGGACGCCGCTCGGTCCCCATCGTCACCGCCGTCGCCGCCCTGCTCCTGGGCGTGGCCTTCGGCCTGCTGTGGCGTCCGGTCGGCGACTGGCTGACCGCGGCCGGTGACTGGCTCTCGGCCCACGGCACCGCCGGCACCGGCATCTACGGCGTCGCCAACCGCCTGCTCATCCCCGTGGGCCTGCACCACTTCCTCAACACCATCGTCTGGTTCACGCTCCCGGAGTGCCACGCGGGCGTGAACGGCGCGATCCGCGACGCGGCCGGGGACCTGAACTGCTATTTCGCCGGTGAACAAGGCGCGGGGAGCTTCATGACCGGTTTCTTCCCCGTCATGATGTTCGGCCTGCTGGGCGCGGCCATCGCCATGTGGCGGGCCGCCCCGCCCGACCGCCGCCGTCCGGTCGGGGGGATCATGCTGTCGGCCGGTCTGACGGCCTTCGTCACCGGCATCACCGAGCCGCTGGAGTTCGCCTTCATCTTCGTGGCGCCGGTGCTCTTCGCCGTGCACGCCGTCCTGACGGGCCTGTCGATGGCGCTGATGGCCGAGCTGGGCGTCCGCCTGGGTTTCACGTTCTCGGGCGGCGCCATCGACCTGCTGCTGAACGCCAGCAAGTCGAACACGCACGGCCTGGGGTTGCTCATCGCCTTTGGGATCGCCTATTTCTTCATCTACTACGTGATCTTCTCCGTGCTCATCCGTGCCCTGAACCTGCCCACACCCGGCCGCGAGGTTACGGGCGAGTCATAGCGTCCGGCGGCCCCGGCCCATAACAACGGCGAAGGGACCCAACTCGCCTATCACTTTCCTCGCCGGAACGTGCAAAAGGGATTGGAAGCCATGGAAGCTGGCGGCCTCCGTATATCCCGGCCGAGCCGAAAACTCTTATAGGCGATTGTTTCCCGCCCAGGAATTTGGAGGACGCGTGTCGGCAGCACCGCAGAACCCGCAGGTCGATGGAGCCCTGGCACTGGACAGCCAGCCCTTGATATGGGGACCGCCGGGCGCCACACCGGATGAGCGCAAACTGCGCCACTTCGGGCAGGCCCTGGCCGAGGTGCTCGCGGGCCGGCGGGCCCCGGAGACCCTCGCCGACCGGCTCACCTCCCGGGCCTACCGCGAGCTACTCAAGGCGGGACGAATGATCCGGACGAGCCGCCCGCCGTTCGCCGGGAGCATGCACGTGAAGGAACCCCGGGACGGGGCGGTCGAGATGTGCGTGCTCGTCCACTGCGGCGAGCGTAACCACGTCCTCGCCGTACGACTGGAACGCCGCGGCATCCACTGGCTGTGCACCGATTTCGAGACCGCGTAGCACAACGAAGACCCCCGCCTTCTTGGCTGGTGAAGGCGGGGGTCCTGGCGAATGACCCAGGTGATCAGGCCGCGTGCTTCGGGTCGCCGTGGCAGCGCTTGTACTTCTTGCCGGACCCGCACGGGCACGGCGCGTTGCGCTCCACGTTGCCGTACGCGGCCCGCTCCGCCTGAGTGGTGCGCACCTTGGTGTGCTCGACCCCGCCCTGCTCACCGGGCGCGGTGTATTCGAGCTCGGCCGGCCGCTCAGGCCCGCGCAGCCCGCGCGCGATGATCGAACGGGTCTCCGCGATGACCGCGTCCTCTTCCTCCACGATCGGGTTTTCCTGCACCTCGACCTCGAGGTTGAACAGGAAGCCCACGGAGTCCTCCTTGATGCCCTCGAGCATCGCGGTGAACATCTCGTAGCCCTCACGCTGGTATTCGATCTGCGGGTCCTTCTGCGCGTAGGCCCGCATCCCGATGCCCTCGCGCAGGTAGTCCATCTCGTAGAGGTGCTCGCGCCACTTACGGTCGAGGACGGACAGAATGACCCGGCGCTCGATGTCGCGCATGGCCTCCGCGCCGAACTCCGCCTCGCGTCGGGCGTACGCCTCCAGCGCGTCGTTCTTGATCTTCTCGCTGATGAACTCGGCGCTGAGCTCCTCGCGGCCGCCGGCTTCCTCGACGAGGTCGTCGATCCGCGCCGAGACCGGGTAGAGCTCGCCGAAGGCCTTCCACAGCTTGTCGAGGTCCCACTCCTCGGCGAAGCCCTCGGCCGTGGCGCCCTGGACGTAACCGTCGATCACGTTGCCGATGAAGCCCTGCACCTGCTCGTGCAGGTCGGCGCCCTCGAGCACGCGGTGGCGCTCGGCGTAGATGACCTTGCGCTGGCGGTTCATCACCTCGTCGTACTTCAGAACTTCCTTGCGGATCTCGAAGTTCTGCTGCTCGACCTGGTGCTGGGCGGAGGCGATGGCCTTGGAGACGATGCCGGACTCGATCGGCTGGTCGTCGGGGATGTTGAGCCTGGTCATGATCATCTCGACCCTGGCCGAGTTGAACAGGCGCATGAGGTCGTCGCCGAGCGACAGGTAGAACCGCGACTCGCCGGGGTCACCCTGTCGGCCGGAGCGGCCGCGGAGCTGGTTGTCGATGCGGCGCGACTCGTGCCGCTCGGTGCCGAGGACGTAGAGGCCGCCGAGTGCGGTGACCTCGTCGTGCTCGGCCTTGACCGCCGCCCTGGCCTTCTCCAGCGCCTCGGGATAGGCCTTCTCGTATTCTTCCGGCGTCTCGATCGGGTCGAGCCCGCGCTGGCGCAGCTCGAGGTCGGCGCGGAACTCGGAGTTGCCGCCGAGCATGATGTCGGTGCCTCGACCGGCCATGTTGGTGGCGACGGTGACGGCACCCTTGCGGCCCGCCTCGGCGATGATCGCGGCCTCGCGTGCGTGGTTCTTCGCGTTGAGCACCTCGTGCGGCACACCGCGGCGCTTAAGCGCCTTGGACAACCGCTCGGACTTCTCCACCGAGGTGGTGCCGACGAGGACCGGCTGCCCGGCCTCGTAGCGCTCCTTGATGTCCTCAACCACCGCGTTGAACTTGGCGTCCTCGGTCTTGTAGACCACGTCGGCCTGGTCCTTGCGGATCATCGGCCGGTTGGTGGGGATCGGGACGACGCCCAGTTTGTACGTCTGGTGGAACTCGTTGGCCTCGGTGACGGCGGTGCCCGTCATGCCGGACAACTTCTCGTAGAGGCGGAAGTAGTTCTGCAGCGTGACCGTGGCGAGAGTTTGGTTCTCGTCCTTGATCTTCACGCTCTCCTTGGCCTCGATGGCCTGGTGCATGCCCTCGTTGTAGCGGCGGCCGTGCAGGATGCGGCCGGTGAACTCGTCGACGATCAGGACCTCGCCGTCGGCGACGATGTAGTCCTTGTCCTTCTTGAACAGCTCCTTGGCCTTGAGCGCGTTGTTCAGGAAGCCGACGAGGTGGGTGTGCTCCGGCTTGTAGAGGTTATCGATGCCGAGCCAGTCCTCGACCTTCTCGACGCCGGACTCCAGGATGCCGACCGTGCGCTTCTTCTCGTCGACGATGTAGTCGCCGGTGCTCTCCTCGCCCGGGTTCTTCGCCTCGACGCCCCTGCGCAGGCGGGGCACGATCTTGGCGAACTCCTGGTACCACTTCCCGGACTGCTCGCCGGGGCCGGAGATGATCAGCGGCGTGCGGGCCTCGTCGATCAGGATGGAGTCGACCTCGTCCACGATTGCGAAGTGGTGGCCGCGCTGCACGCACTCCTCGAGCGACCACGCCATGTTGTCGCGCAGGTAGTCGAAGCCGAACTCGTTGTTGGTGCCGTAGGTGATGTCCGCCTGGTACTGCTTACGGCGCTCGTCGGGCTGCTGACCCGCAAGGATCATGCCGACTTCGAGGCCGAGGAACCGGTAGATCCGGCCCATGTTCTCGGCGCCGACCTTGACCAGGTAGTCGTTGACGGTGATGACATGCACACCGTTGCCCGCCAGCGCGTTAAGGTAGGCGGGCAGCGTGCAGGTGAGGGTCTTGCCCTCACCGGTCTTCATCTCGGAGATGTTGCCCATGTGCAGGTTCGCGCCACCCATGATCTGCACGTCGAAGGGCCGCTGGCCGAGCACGCGGCGGGACGCCTCGCGCACGGTCGCGAACGCCTCGGGAAGCAGATCATCGAGCGTTTCGCCATCCGCGTAGCGTTGCTTGAATTCGTCCGTCATCGCGCGCAACTCCGCGTCGGACAGGCTCGTGAAGTCGTCCTCTATGGAGTTGACCTGGTCTGCGATCCGCTTGAGCTTGCGCAGGATCTTGCCTTCGCCGGCACGTAGGATCTTGTCGAGAATGGCTGCCACTTTATGTAAAGCTCCTCGCAGGTCTACCCCGGCGGCGCCGCCAGGAGGAGAGGCCGAGACAAACTTCCCCGCCTGCCATCGTAGGCGGTTCAGCAACCAGACACAGCCACCGTGCCGACAAGGGCGCGGTACGCGTCTGGGAGAATGGGGGCAAGGCAGAGGGTATGCCGGTTGAGCGCCGGCCCGCATCAATAGCGGCAAAACCGGCAAAGGAAGGATTGGTCATGGTTGAGGGGAAGAAGTCGGAGCATTCGGAGAATCTGGGCAGCCACGGCGGGCGTGCGTCATCGTGGCTGGCGGTGACCATCATGCTGGTCGGATTCACCGCCGCCGGCTTCGGGCTGGTCGCCACCAGTTGGACGCTCATCTGGGTCGGCGCCGGTCTCTTCGTCGTTGGCGGCATCCTCGCTCTCGTCTTCGACATCTTCACCGATGTCGTGATCGACGCGCCTCGCGTGGGCATGCGCGCCGAAGATCATCGTTGAACCGCGCTTCATAGGCGGGCCCCCGAACCCCATCGGTTGCCCGCCTTTTTGCGTTCCCGCCGAGCAGGGCCGGCACGCCGCGGGATGCCGGAGCCGGCTCGGTCACCCACCGGCCGCGCTCGCCCTCGGCGTTTTGTCGGTGCCCGGCGCTAGGTTTCAGCGTATGCATCGCCCTACACGAACGCTGACATGACCGGCCCGACGGACCTGACGGCCGACGAAGCTCGCCGGATCATCCTGCGCTCGCAAGGCCTGATCGGCGCCGGGCCGCGCCAAGGCGGGGTGCACGCCATGCTGCGCAGGCTGGGCGCCGTGCAGCTCGACACGATCTCGGTCCTGGCCCGCTCCCACGAGCTGGTCGCCTACGCGCGCCTGGGCGCGGTGGGCCGGGCCAAGGTCGAGCGCGCCTACTGGCACAACCCCGCCCAGAGCTTCGAATACTGGTGCCACGCGGCCTGCATCCTGCCCATCGAGCACTGGCCGCTCTACGCGTTCCGCCGCCGCGCCTACCGCGACCGGAAATACCGCTGGCACGAGGTCCCCGACAACGTCGAGAAGCTCCTGGAGCAGGTGCGCGAGTCGGGCCCGCTGATGACCTCCGACGTGGGCGGCGCCAAGAACGGCGGCCCCTGGTGGGACTGGTCGGACTCCAAGATCGGCCTGGAGTGGCTGCTGGACATCGGCGAGCTGGTCTGCAGCCGCCGCGTCGGCTGGCGCCGCGTCTACGACCTGGCCGAGCGCGTGGTCCCCGCCGACCTCCTCGCCGAGGACCTGACGGACGAGGAGTGCGTCGTCCGCCTGGCCGCCATCGCCGGCCGCTCGCTCGGCGTGGCCAGCAGGACCGACCTGATCGACTTCCTGCGGCTCAAGGGCCGCTACGCGGCGATACTCGACGACGTGCTGCTCAGCGGCGCGGCCGGACTGACGCCGGTGACCGTCGCGGGCTGGCCGGGCAAGAAGGGCCAGGCCAACGCGTGGGCGGATGCCGCGGCCCTGGAGTCCGAGCCGCGTGGCCGCCACCGCACGACGCTGGTGTCGCCGTTCGACTCGCTCATCTGGCACCGCGGCCGCACCGAGCGCGTCTTCGGCTTCACCTACACGCTGGAGCTCTACGTCCCCAAGCACAAGAGGGTCCACGGCTACTTCACGATGCCGGTGCTGGCCGGCGGCCGGCTGATCGGCCGCGTCGACCCGGCCCGCGAGGGCTCCACCCTGGTGGCCAGGCAGGTCAGCCTGGAGCCTGGCCTGTCCCCGGCCAAGTGGGCCGGCGCGTTAGCCGATGCCCTGTGGTCGGCCGCCGAGTGGGTGGGCTGCGACGCGATCCGCGTCGAACGCGCCGACCCGCCAGAGCTCGTGCCGATCCTCAACACGGCCGGCCCGTAACCCGCTGGACGATCCAGCGGGCCACGACCTCGCTACGTGATCTCCAGCATGCGCTCCCGCACCGCGTAGACCACGGCCTCCATCCTCGAGTGCAGTTGCAGCTTGTCGAGAATGTTGCGTACGTGGTTCTTCACGGTGTTCTCGGAGATGAACAGCTGCTTGGCGATCTCGCGGTTGTTCATGCCCTTGGCCACCAGTCGCAGGACCTCCATCTCCCGGTCCGTCAGACGGGGCACGGGCAGCTGGGGCGGGCGCTCGGACTCCTTGCGGCTCATGTTTTGAAACTCGCTGATGAGCTTGGCCGCCATCGCCGGGTTGATTAACGACTGGCCCTCGTGCACGCCGCGCACCGCGGCGGGGACGTCGTTGATCTGGACGTCCTTGAGCAGATAGCCGGTGGCACCTGCCTTGATGGCCTCGAAGAGGTCTTCTTCCTCGTCGCTCACCGTCAGCATGATGATGCGGGTGCTCGGGACGGAGGCCTTGATGCCCTTCGCCGCCTCGATGCCGTCCTGCCGTGGCATGCGCACGTCCATGAGCGCGACGTCAGGCATGAGGCGATCGGCGAGTTCGACCGCCTCCTGCCCGTCGCTCGCCTCACCGACCACCTCGATGTCGGGTTCAGCGGCCAGCGCCAGTGCCAGGCTTCGCCTGATCAGCTCGTGATCGTCGACGATCAGCACGCGGATCGGCTCGCTCGCTGACGTGCGAGCCTCGCCTGACTCAGTCACGAGGCCTCCCTGATCCGCCTCGCGCCTGCACTTCGCTCGCTCATCCGAACCTGACTGAGCTCGCTCACGTCTCCTCCTCGTCGGGGGGCCAGAGCCGTTGAACCGCCATGATGGCATGTAACCAGCGGTTCTTGGGTGGTCGAGAAGATCTTTTAGCGCGCGATCAGGGCTCTACGAGCCGCAACACGCCGTAGTTGTACCCGCGTCGGTTGTAGACGACGCTCGGCTGGCCGCTCTCCTTGTCGCGGAACAGGTAGAAGTCGTGCCCGACCAGCTCCATCTCGAGCAGAGCCTGGTCGATGGTCATGGGCTCCGCTTTGTGGAACTTCTCCCGGACGACGAGTGGCCCCTCGCCGTCCATCTCGATCGGGACGATGTCGTCGTAGAGCTGGTCGCTGCGCTCCTGCAGCTCGTCCTCGCTCGGCTCCGCCTGCTCGGGGACGAGGGCCTCCTTCCGCGGTGCCAGGCCTGCGGCCTCGGGGAGCGTCGCGGTGATCTCCGCCACAGAGGGCGGGCAGTGGCTGCCGTGATGGACCTTGCGCCGGTCGGCCAGCCGCCTGAGGCGGCCTTCCAGCTTGTCGAGGGCGACGTCGAGGGCTGTGAATCGGTCGTCGGCCGAGGCCTCGGCGCGGATGGCCGGTCCTCGGGAGTGAATGGTGAGCTCTACGCGCTCGCGCTGACTGGCAAGGCGCGGGTTGCGTTCTTTCGACACCTCCACATCAACTCGGATGAGTTTGTTGTCCAGACGTTCGATCCTGGCCAGCTTGGTCGTCACGTGGTCACGGAACCGGTCACTCACTCCGGTGTGCCGGCCCTTGACGATGATGTCCATGCAACAGCCCCCCTTTCGGTCTAACGACTGAGCAAGAGCGCCCGACGACGTGCTTGCCGGGCGGGGTCTTCTGTCTGCCTTTCTGTCACCGTTACCCTCTTCCGACTCACGGTCTCCGGGAACTCGGGTGGCACCCGTCCGGCCGACCTGGTCTTCGACCCCACATCCGCCTGCTGAGGATTTCGCAGCTCTGTTGCCACTACTGCCCTTCTCTTCTGGCGAGAGGTATCTGACCCCTCGGGAAGGCAGGACTTATCCCTAAGCCGCACCGTGATCGGTCGACAAAGAGTCGCCTTACGTGGACCGTTTTGCCTGCGGCTGGCATCGGCTAGCAGAGCCGGGAGCCCCGACCCTGCGCAACCACGGACCCGAACGGGTGCCATGTCAGAACGCTATCCGCATCCAGGGCGAATGTCAGCCGGAGGATCGGCCAAAGGATCACTTTCCGTGATTTTCGGATGGTCCGCGAGGCCTGTTTGATACCCCATTTAACCGATCAGCAACCCTTACCAGGACGGGCTTCCCTTCCGCCTAGCTGCCCCACCACGTACCCGGAGGAAGTGACATGTGACCTTCCGGTGAGACTGTTGATTTGGATCTTTCTTTACTCACCGTGACCGTAATGCTTTTCAAGATCTTCGGCGTGTCGCCGCGACAGTCACGGCCATGGGCACGCTCACCCCGGCCGCTCGCAGCGCCCTGGCGGCCTCGACGACGGTGGCGCCGGTCGTGACGATGTCGTCCACGAGCAGCACAGAGGCCACTGGAGGCCCTTTCGCGGCGAGCGCGACTCTGAGGGACCCGGCGAGGTTGGCGGCCCTCTCCGGCGAGCTCAGGCCCGCCTGGTCCACCACCCGTCGTGCCTGGCTCAGCGCCGCCCACGACACCGCGGGGATGCCGAACATCCGCAGCCTGCGCACCGCCAGCTCTGCCAACCGGCCCACCGGGTCATGCCCTCTGGCGCCGATGCTCGCCCGCCCGCTGGGCACCGGCACGACGGCGAACCCCCGTGCCGCCCACGGCGCGCCGGTGCGGCCGATCGCCGTGAGGGCGGTGAAGGCCAGCGCCTCCGCCAGCACGCCGGCCAGCGCCACCGCGCCCCGCTCCTTGTACGCCACGATCGCCTTGCGCACCGCCCCCTCGTAGGGGCTCGCCGACCAGCAGTCCGGCGTGCCGGGCAGCCGCGGCCTGGGCAGGCGCCGGGCCGGCCGGGCGGTCAGCTCGGCCAGGCAGCGGCCGCAACAACGCGCCCCCTTCGCACCGCAGCCGGCGCAGGTCTGCGGCAGGACGAGATCGAGCACGACGCTCAGCACGCGGCCCAGCATGCCGCCCGCCACCGACAATTCCCGCCCGTCCCGCGACCACATGACCGCCGGGCAGGGACGCCGGCCCGGGCTCTGGCCTCAGCCCAGGGGGAACAGCGGGGTCTCGACGTCAGAGTCGATCTTGGAGGTCCAGCTCTGGTCCTCGTTGAGCTCCAGGAGCTTGGCCCCCGGCCCCTTCTTCTCCGGCTCGGACTCCGCCAGGACGCGCTCGTTCAGCGCCGCCAGGGCCTGGAGCGGATCCTTCAGCGGAATCTCGGCGACCGCCCCGTCACCAACGTCGATCTCGTTCAGTATCTGCCCCGCCTTGGTCTGGACCAGCACGAGCAGATGCTCGTCATCTCGCCACGCGGCATCCCGGATCTCGTCCCCCGCCTCGGTCGTGGTCAGAGACCGGAGGTTACTCAGCTCGAGCCCTCCCATGACCGTCAGCGCGCCGAGCCAGACGGTGTTCTTGCCGGTCGTCACCACGACCCGCACTCCATCCCTGGCGACGCGCAGGTTGGTGACGTCCAGCTTCTCCACCCCGGGCGCGGACACCGTTTCCGGCCCACGCTTGGCTGCCGGGTCGTACCGCAGCACGGCCCTGTTCTTGCGGTCGAAGGTCCACAACGACCCGTCCCGGTGCCACGACGGCGGGGTCAGGTCGGTGCCCTGGATGACCTCCTGCCACTGCCCTCCCTGCGCGAGGGGTGCCACCGAGATGCCGGTGGAGGTCCTGGCCGCGACGTAGGCGCCCTTCTTGGATATGGCGAAGTCGGAGTAGCCCTGGCGCCGCTCGCCGGCCGGTCCCGCCACGGCGCCGCCCGGCCCGTCCTTCGTCAGGTAGTGGACGGCGCCGTTGCTGACGTAGTAGGCGCTGTTGCCGCTGTTGTCCAGCCAGCGCTGGTCGTCGGTATTGGGGTGGTGGCTCGTGTACGGCTCCCCGTCCACCAGCACCGAAATGCTGCGGCCCTTGGCGACGTCGTTGTTGTTGAGGCTGTACCTGATCTGCGCCATGAGGGCGTCCTCGCCACTCAGGTCCAAAAGGTCCAGCGGGCCCGAAAGGTTGATCACCACGCTCTCGTCCTCGGCCGATCTGACCGACTCGACCTTGGTGCCGGGCGGAAAGGCCGTGGTCGCCGCGCCCACCAGGGCCCCGCTCGGCTGCTTCAGCAGGCGCTCGAGTATGACCTTCGCGTACGTCTCCGCCGGCTTCAGCCGCAGGCGCACGTTGTCCACGACGAGCCTGTCCTGCGTGCTGCCGTTGAGGTAATAAAGCTTGGTCGGCCGGTACGCGCGTTCCACGTCCGACCTGGTGAGGATGAGCCCATCGGGCAGGCCGCTGACCCGGTAGCCGCCTTCCTTGACCTTGACCAGGTCGAAGGGCCTCCCCCAGTTCCCGGACTGCGGCACGTAGGTGCCGTCCTCTTCGATGCGAGCTACCTGCTTGGCCTTGAGCGTGACCCGCTGCGCGGACGCGGCGCCGTCCTGCTCGGGCAGGTCGACCTGCAGACGGTCGTCGAGCACCGTCACCGCCCCCGAAGGGGTCCAGCCTTTCAGTGCGTCGGCGGTCAGGTATTGGGGCAGGACCGTCGGGTCGTCGGCGTAGGCGGCCATGGCGGCCTGCAGGCCGCTGATCGTCTGCTCGATACCCCAGCCGGGCTGCGGCGAGGTGGCGATCAGGCGCTGGAACGGCTTGGTCAGCGGATCGGCGCCGGCGGCGTCGTTCATGGTGTACGGGCCACTCACCGGGATCACGGTGCAGCCCGACCCGGCGCAGACCACGGCGGCCGCGAGCACGACGACCACCCAGAGCCGCCTAATCCTCGTCATGGACAGCCCCCGAAGCAGGCAGCAGCACGGGCGTCATCGCCCCGCGCCACGTGCGCCGCATCTCGATCTCCGGCGGAACCAGCGACAGCGGCGAGCCCTTCAGCTCGGCCCCGGCCGTCCTGGGCAGCGTCAGCCTGAACTGCGAGCCCTCGCCCGGCTGCCCCCAGGCCTGCAGCCAGCCGCCGTGCAGCGTGGCGTCCTCGCGGGAGATCGCCAGCCCCAGGCCGGTGCCGCCGATGGTCCGTGCCCGCGACGGGTCGGCCCGCCAGAACCGGTCGAACACCATCGTGTCCTCGCCGGCCTTCAGTCCGATCCCGTGGTCGCGTACGGCGACGGCCACGGCGTCCCGGTCGGCACCCACGGTCACCACGATCTCCCTGCCCTCGCCGTGCTCGATGGCGTTGAACAGCAGGTTGCGCAGGATCCGCTCGACCCGGCGGTTGTCGATCTCCGCCATGCAGGGCTCGGCGGGCAGTCGCAGGTCGAAGCGGGTGCCGTGCCGCTCGGCCAGTGCCTCGGAGTCCTCGATCGCGCGCAGCACCACCTGGCGCACGTCCACGGAGTCGAGGTCCAGCGTGGCGGCGCCGGCATCGTAGCGGCTGATCTCCAGCAGGTCGGCCAGCATCGACTCGAACCGCTCCAGCTGCGCCTGCATGAGCTCGGCCGAGCGGGCGGCCATCGGGTCGAAGTCCTCCCGGGCGTCATACAGCAGGTCGGCGGCCATGCGCACGGTCGTCAGCGGGGTGCGCAGCTCGTGCGAGACGTCCGAGACGAACTGCCGCTGGACCTGCGACAGCTCCTCAAGCTGGTGGATCTTGAGCGCCAGGTTCGCGGCCATCTCGTTGAACGAGTTCGCCAGCCGGGCGAGGTCGTCCTCACCGCGCACTTTGAGCCGCTCGTCGAGCTTGCCGGAGGCCAGCCGCTCGGCGGCCTGCCTGGCGAGCCGTACCGGGGTGACGACCTGGCGGGCGACCAGGTAGGCGATGGCGGCCAGCAGCAGCACGAGCCCGAGGCCCACCACGACGAGGGCCAGCCGGACGCTGGACAGCAGCTCCTCTTCCTCATCGAGCGGGAAGAAGTGGTAGACCTCGTAGTTGTCGCCGGTGTAGGAGTGCACGACGCCACCGACCACGAACGTCAACCGGGGCTGGCTCTGACCGCTGAACATGATCCGGTCGATGGAGTGGACGGTCTTGCCGTACTCCAGCTTGTCCACGTTGCGCCGCACGCCGGCGCTGACGTTGTGCGGCACGTTGGCGGGCACGACGGTGCCCGAGGCGCGGGACTGGCCCGGGCTGGCCTCGTTGAGTATCAGCACGTCGTAGCGCTTCTTGGAGCCGTCGTCGCCGGAGCCGGTGACGGTGTCCATGACGTCGTCGAGCGGGTTGGCCGACATCTTGCCGCCGTCGGCGGCCTTGGCCGCCTGGTCGTCCACCTCGGGGGCCAGCGCGTCGGCGATCTGCAGGCGGTCGGCCATCGCCTCGCTGGCAGAGGACCGGGTCCTGCTGTCGACGACGGACTTGTTGATCTGGGTGGACAGGAACACCCCCAGCACGACCATCACGACCATGGAGATCACCAGCGTGCTGGTGACCACCTGGAGCTGGAGCGAGCGCCGCCAGACGCGGCGGGCCCGGCCGGCCGCACGGCGCACCCGCCGGCGGACTCCGCCGAGAATCTGGCGGAGTGTCCGTCGGCGGGACCTCTTCTGCTTCGTCGGGGGCATGTCAGGGGGAGGCGAAGGTCAGGCAGGGCCGGCTTTATAGCCCACGCCGCGGACCGTGACGACGATCTCGGGGTGCTCGGGGTCCTTCTCGATCTTGGCCCTGAGTCGCTGGACGTGCACGTTGACCAGCCGTGTGTCGGCCGCGTGCCGGTAGCCCCAGACCTGCTCGAGCAGGACCTCGCGGGTGAACACCTGGCGCGGCTTGCGGGCCAGCGCGACGAGCAGGTCGAACTCGAGCGGCGTGAGGTTGATGGTCTCCTCGCTCCGCTTGACCGAGTGACCGGCCACGTCGATGGTGATGTCGCCGATCTGCAGGATCTCCGGGGTCGGCTCGTCGGTGCGGCGAAGCCTCGCCCGCACCCGCGCGACCAGCTCCTTCGGCTTGAACGGCTTGACGATGTAGTCGTCGGCGCCGGACTCCAGGCCCAGCACGACGTCTATCGTGTCGCTCTTCGCCGTGAGCATGACGATCGGAACCCCCGACTCAGCCCTGATCCTGCGCGCGACGTCGATGCCGTCCGCGCCGGGCAGCATCAGGTCGAGCAGCACCAGGTCCGGGCGTGTATCCCGGAACGCGTCGAGGGCCTTGTCGCCGTCTGAGACAAAGGATGGTTCGAAGCCCTCTCCCCGCAGCACGATCCCGAGCATCTCGGCGAGAGCGGCGTCGTCGTCGACGACCAGCACGCGACCTTTCATGGCCCCTCATTCGTTCTACGCATTGTGGGACATACCCGCACGATCGCTGAAGGTTACCCTTGGTCGGCCTATGAGTGTGACCTGAGACCCACAAAAGGCGAATTTTAGGCCCGCCACGCGACCGCAATCTCAGTCTGCGGTAACAGGGCAACTTTCGGCCATCCCCGGACGTGAACCTTGACCCGATTCGCCCGAGAATGCGGGCAAGATGGGACAGGGAATCGCTTCCGTGACACCAATGCCTCGTACAGCGTGCCAGGATTGGGATATGTCAGACGGTCACGGTCCCACGCCCGAGACGCCATCAGGCTGGTCGGCCGAACAGCCCCCGCCCTACAGCGCCCCGCCGGCCTCCCCGTGGACCGCCCCGGGCGCACAGCAGCAGGCTCCTTACGGGCAGCCGTACGGAGAGCAGCCGTCTTACGGACCTGGGCCCCAAACACCATATCCGCCCCAGCCGCAACCCGGTTACGGTTACATGCCGCCTCCGCCCCCGTCGGCGCTGCGGCCGGGCATCATCCCGCTGCGCCCCCTCGGCCTCGGCGACATCCTCGACGGCACGATCAAGTTCATCCGGTCCAACCCGAAGTCGGTGCTGGGCCTGTCGGCCATCGCCGCCCTGCTCGTCTCCGTGCCCCTGGCCATCGGCCAGGCGTTCGTGCTCAACACCATGGGCGGCGCGCTGGCCGACCCCACGACTCCGCCCGGCGAGCTCACCGGCGTCTACGGCGTCGCCGCCCAGTACGGCGGCACGCTGATCTCCTACGCCATCCAGTTCGTCGTGGTCACCCTGCTGACCGGCGTGCTGACCCGCATTCTCGGCCGGGCCGTCTTCGGCGGCAACCTCACGGCGGGCCAGGCATGGCAGCTCGTCAAGGGCCGGATCCCGGCGTTGTTCGGCGTCGTGGGGCTGCTGGCCGCCATCATGCTGGTGCCCATGGCGCTCTTCGTGCTGCTCTTCGTGCTGCTCATGACGGCGATCTCGGCGGGCTCCTCCAGCAACGGGACCATCGGCCTGATGATCGGGCTGATCTTCCTGTTCGTCATCGGTTACTTCGCTTTGTACCTCTTCATCAGGACCCGCTTCGCGTTCGCCTCGCCGATCGTGGTCCTGGAGGGCAAGGGCCCGATCGAGGCCATGCGCCGCTCGTGGCGCCTGGTCACCGGCGACTTCTGGCGGGTGCTCGGCATCCTGCTGCTCACCTCCCTGCTCGTCGGCCTGGTGGCGTTCGTCGTGTCGGTGCCCTTCACGCTCGCGGGCACGTTGTTCGGCATGCTCGGCACCGGCTCGGTGGCCAACGCCGTCGTGTCCGCGGTGCTGATCGCGCTCGGCGCCACGCTCAGCGCGATGTTCACCTATCCCTTCGAGGCAGGGGTGGCCGGCCTGCTCTACGCCGACCGGCGCATGCGCAGCGAGGCGTTCGACCTGGTGCTGCAGACGGCGGCCATCGAGCAGCAGCGCCAGGGTTGGGTGCACGCCTCGGCCGACGAGCTCTGGCACCCGTCCAACTCCGCCAGGTCGTGAGCCCGATCGACAGGGAGGAGGCCGCGCGCCGGGCCGCGGCGGAGCTCCTCAAGCCTGACTACGAGAAAGAATCCTTGGCCGACCTGTTCTACCGGCATTTCACCCAGTTCCTGGGCGACCTGGTCGACGCGGCCACGGGCGGCGGGCCGGCGGGCGGGATCATCGCGGCCATGCTGATCGTCCTCATCCTCGTGGGCCTGATCGTGCTGATCTCCTGGCGGCTGCGCAAGACCGCGCGCAAGAACGCGCTCGCCGGCGGCGGGCTGTTCGGGGAGCGGGCGATGACCGCGGCCGAGCACCGGCGGGCCGCCGAACGGCTCGCCCTCGAGGGGCGCTGGGGCGAGGCCATCCAGGAACGCCTGCGGACCATCGCCCGTGACCTGGAAGAACGGGCGCTGGTCGACGGCATGCCGGGACGCACGGCCGACGAGCTGGCCGCGGAGGCGGCGGTGGCCCTGCCGGGGTTCGCCACGCAGCTGGCTGCGGCGGCGCGCTCGTTCGACGACGTCACGTACGGCGGCGTGCCCGGGACCCGCGAGGCCTACGAGTCCATGGCGCTCCTCGACGACCACCTCCGCCAGGCCCGCCCCGCCCCGCTGACCGCCACGGCCGCGGCCCGCGTCCCGGTCGGCGTCGGGGCTCCCACCGGCGCCGGGGTTCCGCCCGGCCCTGGCCCCGGCCTCGGCCCCGCGCCGCACGGCCCTGTCGGCGGCTCGGCCAGCGGGCCGCTGAGCAGCCTGAGCCGGGGGCCCGGCGCGGGACCGCTGAGCATGCCGTCGGCGGGCTCGCCCGCTGGTCCGCCAGCGAGCCCCGGCACGGCACCGCCAGCAAGCCCCAGCGCGACGCCACCAGCAAGCCCCGCCACAGCACCACCACCGAACCCGGCCGCCGCGCCACCGGAAGCAGGGGCCGACGCGCTGCCGACGATGCCCGTGGCGGGGCCGCGCGGGGCGCAGGTGGGCGACCCTGCGGTGAGCCCGGCCGCAGGTCCGGCTGCAGGGTCCGCTGCAGGTCCGGATGGCGATCCGCCGGCGGAGCCATCGGGTGGGCGGCCGGAGGACGCTTCCCGCCCGACCGGTGAGGGGCCCTCCGACGAAGCCGACCGCAGGCCGCCGGGAGGCGCGGCGGACCAATCCGGCGCAGCGCAGGGTGAGGCTGACGAGGCCGGGGAGCGGCGCGCGCCCGAGTCCGGTGGAGGGCAGACGTGAGCGTGATCACGCGTCAGACGGCGGCGCCCGGCGGGCCGCAGGCCGGCACCGCGCCCGGCGGGTCAGAACCCACCTCCCCCACCGCCCGCTCCATCTGGACCGCCGGCCGCATGATCGTGCTGCTCGGCGTCGTTCTCATCCTGGCAGCCGTGATAGGAGTCCTGATCACCCCGTCCCAGGGCCCGTCCCGCCCCTTCGACCCCACGGACACCTCCGTGGCCGGCTCCAAGGCGCTGGCCGAGCTCCTGCGCTCGCGCGGCGTCCAGGTGGACAGGGCCGACTCCGTGCAGGCGGCGGCCGACCTGGCCGCACGGGGCGGCAACCGCCTACTCCTGATCACGGACACCACGTACTTCGACGAACATGCCCTGTCCAGGATCCCGGGCGACCGCCTGATCGCCGGCGACGTCTTCGGCCTCCAGGCCCTCGCCCCCGGCGTACGCACCCGCCCGGAAGCGGCCCGCCCCCGCTCCCGCGAGCCGCAGTGCCAGTTGCCCGCGGCCAGGCTGGCGGGCAGCGCGTACATGGGCGGCGTGGTGTTCGACGCCCCGGCGGGCGGCACCGGCTGCTACCCAGCGTCCGGCGGCGGACACACGCTGGTCAGCTACCCGAACGCGGGTGGCGTCACGACGGTCGTCGGCGACGGCTCGTTCATGACGAACCGGCGGCTGGCCGAGGACGGCAACGCGGCGCTCGCCCTCAACCTGATCGGCACCGGCCGCCCCGTCACCTGGCTGATCCGCCCCGAGCGCCCACCGGCGACGGAGCTGCCCGGCGAGCGCGGCCAGTCGATGTACGACCTGATGCCCGACAACATCCGCTGGACCATCTACATGGCGATCATCGCCGTGGGCGTCACCGCGCTCTGGCGGGGCAGGCGCCTGGGCCCGGTGGTGGCCGAGCGGCTGCCGGTCATCGTCCGGGCGGCCGAGACGGTCGAGGGCCGTGGCCGCCTCTACCGGGCCCGACGCGCCAGGCAACGCGCCGCCGAATCGCTACGCGCGGGCACGATCGACCGCCTGACCCCCAGGCTGGGCCTCACGTCCGGCGCGGGCCCGCAGGAGGTCGTCGCGGCGCTCGCCGCCCGTACCCGGCAGGACTCCCACCAGGTCGGCGCGGCACTGTACGGACCACCCCCGGCTGACGACGCCGCCCTCGTGGCCCTGGCCGGATACTTGGACTTCATCGAAAGGCAGGTCAGTGAACTCTGAGGAGACTTTCCGCGTGACGACCTCGGCCGACGCCGCCAGGGACGCGCTCGGCGCGCTGCGGGCCGAGGTGTCCAAGGCCGTGGTGGGGCAGGACGCGGTGGTGACGGGGCTGGTCATCGCGCTGTTGTGCAGAGGGCATGTGCTGCTCGAAGGCGTGCCCGGCGTGGCCAAGACGTTGATGGTGCGTACGCTGTCGTCGGCTTTGTCCTTGGACTTCAAGCGGGTGCAGTTCACGCCCGACCTGATGCCGGGCGACGTGACGGGATCGTTGATCTACGACACGAAGACCGCGGAGTTCGAGTTTCGCGAGGGGCCGGTGTTCACGAACCTGCTGCTGGCCGACGAGATCAACCGTACGCCGCCGAAGACGCAGGCCGCGCTGCTGGAGGCGATGGAGGAGCGGCAGGTCAGCGTAGAGGGCTCGGCCAGGCCGCTGCCCGACCCGTTCGTGGTGTGCGCGACCCAGAACCCGGTCGAGTACGAGGGCACCTACCAGCTTCCCGAGGCGCAGCTCGACCGGTTCCTGCTCAAGCTGACCGTGCCGCTGCCGCCGCGCGAGCAGGAGATCATGGTGCTGGAGCGGCACGCCAGCGGATTCGACCCGCGTGACCTGTCGGAGGTCAAGGCGGTCGCGTCGGCCGAGGACCTGGCGGCGGGACGGGAGGCGGCCGGTAAGGTGCACGTGGCGCCCGCGGTGCTCGGTTACATCGTGGACGTGGCCCGCGCCACCAGAAGCTCCCCTTCGCTGCAGCTGGGTGTCTCCCCGCGTGGCGCGACGGCGCTGCTGGCCGCCTCGCGGGCGTGGGCGTGGCTGTCCGGCCGCACGTACGTCACGCCGGACGACGTGAAGGCGCTGGCCAGGCCCGCGCTGCGGCACCGCGTGCAGCTCAGGCCGGAGGCCGAGCTGGAGGGCGCGACCGCGGACGGCCTGCTCGACGGCATCCTGGCCTCGGTCCCGGTCCCCCGCTGATGTCGGCTCTGACGGAAACCGCCATGGCGGTGAACCCATGTCCGACCGAACCTGGCGTGGCGGTGAGCCGATGGCTCTGACGGGACGTGCCGGGCTGGTCGCGGCGCTCGGGATCGTGGTGGTGTTGCTCGCGCCCCAGCCCGGCCCCGCGCTCGCGGGCGTATGCCTGCTGCTGGCCGCCGCGATCGTCGTGGACCTGGTGTTCGCGGGGGCTGTGCGGCCGTTGCGGTTCCACCGCTCCGGCGACACGCTCGTACGCCTGGGCCAGCGGGCCACGGTCGAGCTGATCGTGGAGAATCCGGGCGGCAGGCGGGTACGCGGCGTGCTGAGGGACGCCTGGCCGCCGTCCGCGAACGCCACCCCGCGGGTCGCCGCGGTGGACGTCCCCAAGGGCGAGCGCCGCAAGATCGTCGTGACGCTGGACCCGACCAGGCGCGGCGACCGGTCGTCGGTGGCGGTCACCGTACGTTCGCTGGGCCCGCTGGGCCTGGCCGCCCGCCAGGGCAGTCATCGGTCGCCGTGGACGGTGCGGGTGCTGCCGCCGTTCCTGTCGCGCAAGCATCTGCCGTCGCGGCTGGCCAGGCTCCGGGAGCTGGAGGGCCAGCACCCGGCGCTCGTCCGCGGGCAGGGCACCGAGTTCGACTCGCTGCGCGAGTACGTGGTCGGCGACGACGTGCGCTCCATCGACTGGCGGGCCACCGCGCGCCGCCACGACGTGGTCGTGCGCACCTGGCGCCCGGAACGCGACCGCCGCGTCCTGATCGTGCTCGACACCGGCCGCACCTCGGCGGGCCGGGTGGGCGACGCGCCGATCCCCATGGCCGGCGCGGCGGCGGGCGGCGGCGCGCTGCTGGTCAGGCCGGATCCACGGCCCGCCGAGGCTCGGCCGGGCTGGCCGCGGCTCGACTGGTCGATGGACGCGGCGCTGCTGCTGGCCGCGCTCGCCGCCAGGGCCGGCGACCAGGTGGACTTCCTGGCCTACGACCGGGCCGTACGCGCCTGGGTGGCCGGGGCGTCCCGGACCGAGCTGCTGTCGTCGCTGGTCAACGTGATGGCGCCGATCGAGGCCGAGCTGATCGAGGCCGACTCCCAGGGCATGGTGGCGGCCATTCTGTCGCGGGCCAAGAGGCGCTGCCTGGTGGTGCTGCTCACGGACCTGAACTCGGCGGCCCTGGACGAGGGGCTCATGCCGGTGCTGCCGCAGTTGTCGTCGCGCCATCTGGTGCTGGTGGCCGGCGTGTCCGATCCGCGGGTGGCGGCGATGGCGGCGCGCCGGGGATCGGCCGAGGACGTGTACGACGCGGCGGCGGCCGAGCACAGCCAGCTCGAACGCCGGCGCATCACAGCCCGGCTGCGGCGGCACGGGGTGGAGGTCGTGGACGCACCGCCGGAGGACATCGCGCCCGCCCTCGCGGACGCGTACCTGGCGCTGAAGGCCGCCGGACGGCTGTAGGCCGTCAGGCGGTGGGGGCGACGTCGGGGGCGCGTTCGAGGTCGCCGGTCTCGTTCTCCCGCAGGGCCCGGCGGCCGAAGACGATCACGTACGTCAGGAAAATCGCCTCCGCGAGCACCCCGATCCCGACCCGAGCCCAGGTGGGCAGCCCCGACGGGGTCACGAACGCCTCGATCAGCCCCGACACGAACAGCACCACGACCAGCCCGAGCGCCACGCTCATCACCGCCCGGCCCTGCTCGGCCAGCGCGTCGACCCGGCGCCGAGGCCCGGGGTCGATCGCCGTCCAGCCCAGGCGCATGCCCACGGCCGCCGCCAGGAACACGGCGGTCAGCTCCAGCAGCCCATGCGGCATGATCAGCCCGAAGAAGATATCCAGCTTGTCCCTGGAGGCCATGAGACCGCCGGCGACGCCGACATTCTCGGCGTTCGCGTAGAGCGCGTACGGGATCGGCAACCCCAGGAGGACCGAGTAGATGATCATCAATGCGGAGACCCACGCGTTGTTGATCCACACGGCGCTGGCGAAGGACGCGGCCGGGTTCTCCGAGTAGTAGTCGGCGAAGTCGTGCTCGACGAGTTGGGTGATCTCGTCCTCGGTGTAGATCGACGCCTGGACGTCGGGATTGCCCGCCACCCACGCGCCCATCACCCAGGAGACCGCCACGAACGCCAGCGCGCTCGCCAGCCACCACCACCGCGCCCGGTAGGCCACCACGGGGAACGACACCGTGAAGAACCTCACCAGCTCCCGCCACGCGGGCGTGTGCGCGCCGGTCACCGCCGACCTGGCCCTGGCCACCAGCGCGGACAGCCGGCCGGTCAGCATCGGGTCGCCGGCGGAGGAGCGGACGATGGACAGGTGCGTCGCCACCCGCTGGTAGAGGTCGACCAACTCGTCCACCTCGGCGCCGGTCAGCGACGAGCGGTGCTTGACCAGGTGGTCGAGCCTGTCCCAGGCCTGGCGGTGTGCTGCGATGAACGCGTCGATGTCCACCTGAACATTCTGGCCGCTCGATCACCCGTACATAGCCGTTAGGCTCCACATATGTCAGAGGTTGTGACCGGCGACGCCGTCGTCGTCGAGGTGCGCATCGCGCAGATGCCCTCACGCGCGGTGGCGATCATCATCGACATGGCCGTGCAGCTGACCGTGCTGGTGGGCGCGTACGCGCTCTTAGGCGCGTTCGCCGTCATCTCGGACACGGCCATGCTCACAGCCGTCATGATCGCGCTGGTAGTGCTGGTGATGGTGGGTTATCCCGTGCTGTTCGAGTCGTTCAGCAGGGGACGCAGCCTCGGCAAGCTGGCGCTCGGACTGCGCGTGGTCAGCGACGACGGCAGCCCTGAGCGGTTCAGACAGGCGTTGTTCCGCGGGCTGGCCGGGGTGGTGGAGTTCTGGCTGCTGTACGGCGCGCCCGCGCTGATCTCCTCGCTGGTGTCGCAGCGGGGCAAGCGGCTCGGCGACATCTTCGCGGGCACGATCGTGATCTCCGAGCGGGCGCCGCGCGACAGGGGCCAGCTGATCGTGATGCCGCCGCCGCTGGCGAGCTGGGCGGCCAGGCTGGAGTTGTCCCAGCTGCCCGACGAGGTGGTCCAGGCCGCCCGGCAGTACCTGTCGCGGTGGCACGACCTCTCGCCGCAGGTGCAGCATGAGATGGGGGTGCGGATCGCGACCCAGGTGGCGGCGTCCGTCTCCCCGGCGGCGCCGCCGGGGGTGCCGCCGCACGCGTACCTGAGCGCCGTCCTGGCCGAGCGCCGCCGGCGGGAGGAGACGCGCCTCGCACAGCGCGCCGGCGCCACCTCCGCCAACGGCGTGCCGCGGCCAGGCCCGTACCAGACGCCCCAGCCGGGCCCGTACCAGGGGCCTTATGCGCAGCCCAGGCCCCCGGCGCCCGCCCCGGAGCCGCCGAAGGCGACTCCGGGTGGGTTCGCGCCACCTCAGTAAAGGATCAGTGCCATCCGCCCCGGTACGACTCCTGCGTCTGCACGTTCAACCGGCCGGTGCGAACGTACTTGGCGCTGTCCGTCAGCGGATCGTTGATCTTGACGATGTCGAGACCCTGGTGGAAGTCGGCCCCGTAGATGTAGCCGTTGTAGTAGTAGGCCGACCAGATGCCGCCTCCGCCGGGGACCGAGCGGGGACCGCGCTCGAAGTAGCCGATCTCCTTCGGGTTGGCGGCGTCGGTGAAGTCCCAGATCGACAGCCCGCCCATGTACCAGGCCTGGACCATGATGTCGCGGCCCTTGACCGGGATCAGCGAGCCGTTGTGGGCCACGCAGTTCTCCGAGTCCGCCTGGTGGCGCGGGATCTTGAAGTAGCTCTTGAAGACGAGTTGCCCGTTCACGATCTCGTAGATCGCGTCCGCGCCCCTGTTCGGGCCCGTCGCCTCGTTGCACGTGGCCCCGCCGCCGCCGCCGAGCTCGTCGGTGAAGACGACCTTCCTGGCGTTGTTGCTGAAGGTGGCCGAGTGCCAGAAGGCGAAGTTCGGGTCCGTGGTCCTGGCGGTGACCTTCGGGTTGAGCCGGTCCGAGATGTCGAACAGTACGCCGTCGCCCATGCAGGCGCCCGCCGCGATGTCCTTCTCGGCGTAGGCGGTGATGTCGTGGCACCCCTGGGTCGGCAGGAGGAGGCCCGGCTGGGTCTCGTTACCGCCGTCAGGGAAGACGACCGGGGTGGCCGCGACCGCCGCCGCGGTCGGGTTGTTCAGCGGCACCTTGATGATCGAGATCTTGTCGTGCGGCGGCATGCAGTCGGGGAAGTTCGCGGCCGGCAGGTACGACGACACGTAGACGTAGACGTTCTTGTGCCTGTCGCGCCCCTTGCCCGGCACCAGCGTGAGGGTGTGGGAGCCGCAGTTGGTCTCGACCGACTTGATGTACTTCGGGTTGGCCTTGTCGGAGATGTCGAAGATCCGTACGCCTTCCCAGGCCTCCTTGTGGTCGGCCGTCAGACTGGTGCTCTGGCACGAATCGTTGCTGCGCGAGCTGTCGACGGCGCCGAACAGCAGGTTGCCGTAGACGCTGACGTCCATCTGGGCGCCCGGGCAGACGGTGGAGCTGACGACCGTCGCCTTCTTGGGGTCCCTGATGTCGTAGATCGAGAAGCCGCCGTAGTTGCCGACGTAGGCGTAGCCGTCCTGGAAGGCGATATCGGTGTTGATGGTGCTTGCGATCGGGGCGGGTTTGGGGATGTTGAGCACGTGGGTCACGTTGGGGCTCATGACCACCGTGTCGGGGGGTGGGATGTCGGCGGCCAGCGCGGGCATTCCGGTCAGCGCTAACGCGAAAGCCGCCGCTGCCGCTACGAGGGTACGACGCGGAGTGGACACTCGGGAGCCTCCTTGATCACTTATGTCCCGATGGAGCAACGCCGACGAGGACCCCGGGTCAGGGGCCCTCGTCAGCCGATGAGAACGGTCAGTGGTGGCCGGGGTACGAAGCCTGCGTCTGCGCGTTCAGCGAACGCATCTTGACCCAGTTCGCCTGGTTCGTCCGCGGGTCATTGATCTTCACCACGTCCAGGCCCAGGTTGAAGTCTGAGCCGTAGATGTAGCCGTTGTAGTAGTACGCCGACCAGAAGCCGCCGCTGAGGGCCGGCGCGGTGTTGTCCGGTCCCCGCTCGAAGTAGGCGATCTCCTGCGGGTGCGCCGAGTCGGTGAAGTCGACCACCGAGATGCCGCCCTGGTACCACGCCTGCACCATGATGTCGCGGCCCTTGACCGGGATCAGCGAGCCGTTGTGGGCCACACAGTTCTCCGTGTCGGCCTGGTGCCGTGCGATCTTGAAGTAGCTCCTGAACTGGAGCTGCCCGTTCACGATGTCGTAGTACGCGTTGGCGCCCTTGTTCGGCCCGATGGCCTCGTTGCAGGTGGCCCTGGTGCCGCCGCCGAGCTCGTCGGTGAAGATCACCTTCGTGCCCGTGTTGTTGAAGGTCGCCGAGTGCCAGAACGCGAAGTTCGCCTCGTCGCGCACGGTCGCGGTGACCCGGGGCTGCTCGGGGTTGCGGATGTCGAGCAGGATGCCGTCACCCATGCAGGCGCCCGCCGCGATGCCCTTCTCCGGGTAGGCCGTGATGTCGTGGCAGCCGGTCGTGGCCGACTTCCCGTTGGGATAGGGCAGCGGGACACCGCCGTAGCCGCCCTGCGGGAACAGGTTCGGCGTGGCGATCACGGTCGCAGCCGTCGGGTTGTTCAGCGGCACCTTGATGATCGAGATCAGGTCGTGCGGCGTCTTGCAGTCCGGGTACGTGTCGTTCGGGCTGTAGGACGAGACGTAGATGTAGACGTTCTGACGCGAGCGGTCGGGCACCAGTGTGTGGGTGTGCGAACCGCAGTTGGTCTCGACCGCCTTGATATACTTCGGATTGGCCTTGTCCGAGACGTCGAAGATCCGTATGCCCTCCCACGACTCCTTGATCGTCGCAGACTGCGACGTGCTGCTGCACGAGTCGTTGTTCCGGGAGGAGTCGACGGAGCCGAACAGCAGGTTGCCGTAGACGGACACGTCCATCTGGCCGCCCGGGCAGACCACGGAGCTGACGAGCGAGGTCCGCTTCGGGTGCTTGACGTCGTAGATGGAGAAGCCGTAGTAGTTGCCGACATAGGCGTAGTCGCCCTGGAAGGCCATGTCCGTGTGGATGTCGGCCAGCGCTTCGGGCTTGGGCACGTTGGTGACGTGCTCCATGTTGGGGCTCATGACGATCTGACCGGGAGCAGGGATGTCTGCGGCCTGGACGGGCAGGGTGCTGCCCGCCAGCGCCACGACCGCCGCCACGAGGATGAGGGCCCTGCGCGGGGTTAACACTGGTCAACCTCCAATAAAGGGGGCATAAATCTACGTAATCTTCGCGTCTTCGGCCTTGAAGGGCCAGTGTCCAACCTGTCAATTTTTGTTCCGGTTCACCCCCTTTCAATTGGGGCGTTTTTCACCTAGAGTGCGCATTCTCCACCACATCAGTCAGGGAGGGCTGAGTGCGCGCCGCGCTCGGGTTCATTGCAAGCACGGTCCTTGCAGGCACGGTCATCGCTCTCTCCGGCTGCACCTCCAGTACGCCGCCGCAAGCCCCGCGGGCCGACTCGACCGCACCCGTGATCGCCCCCGGCCGCCCCGGCGAGCTGGCCAAGACGCTCTCGCCTGGCGAGGCCGCCACCGCCGTGCCCTCACCCACCGCGAACGCCGCCGACGTCACCTACGTGCAGGACATGATCGTCCATCACCAGCAGGCGCTCGACATGGCGTTGCTCGCGCCCAACCGGGCGGACTCGGCCAAGCTCAAGAGCCTGGCCGACCGGATCAAGGCGGCTCAGGGGCCGGAGATCCAGTTCATGACGGGCTGGCTACGCGAGCTGGACCAGAAGGTGCCCGACCATCACGCCGCGCACGACGGCATGCCGGGAATGGCCACGCCCGAGCAACTCGAGGCGCTGAAGGCCGCCACGGGCAAGGACTTCGACCGGATGTTCCTTGAGCTCATGATCAACCACCACCTTGGCGCGATCAAGATGTCCGAGCAGGTGCTGAGCAGCGGCTCCCACATCAGGATCGAGGAACTGGCCAGCGACGTCAGCGTCACCCAGGCAGCCGAGATCCGCCGCATGCAGGAAATGCAGTCGGCCCTTTAGCCCTCGCCCTGCCACGAGTGCAGTGTCAGGAGCCCGCCCGCCACGAATGCAGGTAGTCCTCCTGCTCGGGGGTGAGCGTGTCGATGCCGATGCCGGTGGCGGCCAGCTTGAGCCTGGCGACCTCATGGTCGATCTCGCCCGGCACGTCGTAGACGCCAGGCGACAACTCCGCCCGCGCGCCCACCAGCCACTCCACGGCGAGAGCCTGGGCGGAGAACGACATGTCCATGACGGCCGCCGGATGCCCCTCCGCGGCGGTGAGGTTGACCAGCCGCCCCTCGGCCAGCAGCAGCAGCCGCCGGCCGTCGGGCATCACGTACTCGTCGGTGTTGGGGCGCACCCCCCGGTGCACCTCCTGGGCCAGCTCGTCCAGCGCGCGCACGTCGATCTCCACATCGAAGTGCCCCGCGTTGGCCAGGATCGCCCCATCCTTCATGACCGACAGGTGCTCACCTCTGATCACGTCCCGGTTGCCGGTCACGGTCACGAACAGATCGCCGAGCATCGCGGCCTGCGCCATCGGCCGCACCTCGTAGCCCTGCAGGGTGGCGTCGAGCGCCTTGACCGCGTCGATCTCGGTCACGATCACCCGCGCCCCGAACCCCTTGGCCCGCTCGGCCACCCCACGCCCGCAGTAGCCGAACCCGGCCACGACCACGGTCCGCCCGGCGAGCATGGTGTTGGTCGCCCGCATGATCCCGTCAAGCGTCGACTGCCCGGTGCCATACCGGTTGTCGAACATGCGCTTGGTCCGCGTGTCGTTGACCGCCACCACAGGAAACCGCAGCGCCCCCTCGGCCGCCATCTGCCGCAACCGAATGATCCCCGTCGTGGTCTCCTCACACCCGCCGCTCACCCGCTCGAGCAGATCAGTCCGCTCGGTGTGCAGGATGTTGACAAGATCACATCCATCATCGAGCACGAGGTCGGGCTCAAGATCAAGCGCCTGATGAATATGCCGGTAGTAGGTGGCCCGGTCCACTCCAGCCCGCGCGTGCACGCCGATGCCATAGGTCCGCAGGGCCTCGGCAACATCGTCCTGCGTGGAGAGGGGATTGGAGGCGGCCAGCTCGATCTGCGCACCGCCCGCCTTCAAGGCCCCCATGAGCACCGCCGTCTCAGCGGTGACGTGCAGGCACGCCGCGATCCGCAGCCCGTCAAGCGGCCGTGAGAGCGCGAACCGCTCACCGATCGCGGTCAACACCGGCATCGAACGAGCAGCCCACGAGATCTGCCGCTCACCGCTTTCACTGACGTCCATGGGTGCCTGCTAACCGAAGAAGACGGCCAAGAATACGCTCGTCACGGCGAGCACCCCGTGAGCCTTCACGACCGGCCATGACAGACGGGAACCGGGTGCGGCGCGTGCGGTGACCTTGGGCGACCGTAAAAGAAGGTGGTTGGAGCTCCAAAGGAGCTCCACGAGAAGAGAACCCCTCCCGGTTGTGGAGCTCCAAAGGAGCTCCGGAAGAAGAGAACCCCTCCCGGAGCTCCTGAATCTTCTCCGAGAGAAGAAGACTCAGTAGCGGTAGTGGTCGGACTTGTAGGGGCCCTCGACGTGGACGCCGATGTAGGAGGCTTGCTCCTTCGTGAGCTCGGTGAGCTTGACGCCGAGGGCGTCGAGGTGCAGGCGGGCGACCTTCTCATCAAGGTGCTTCGGCAGCGTGTAGACCCCGATCGGGTATTCGGAGGTCTTCGTGAACAGCTCGATCTGCGCAATCACCTGGTTGGTGAACGAGTTGGACATGACGAAGCTCGGGTGCCCGGTCGCGCAGCCGAGGTTCATCAGCCGGCCCTCGGCGAGCACGATGATCGAGTGCCCGTCGGCGAAGACCCACTCGTCGACCTGCGGCTTGATGGTGTTCCTGACGATGCCGGGCAGCTTGGCGAGGCCCGCCATGTCGATCTCGTTGTCGAAGTGGCCGATGTTGGACACGATCGCCTGGTGCTTCATCTTCGCCATGTGCTCGGCGGTGATGATGTTGAAGTTGCCGGTGGCGGTGACGAAGATGTCGGCGATGCCGACGACCTCGTCCAGCGTCGTCACCTGGAAACCGTCCATGGCCGCCTGGAGCGCGCAGATGGGGTCGATCTCGGTGACGATGACCCGGGCGCCCTGGCCGCGCAGCGCGTCGGCGCAGCCCTTGCCGACGTCGCCGTAGCCGCAGACCACGGCCACCTTGCCGCCGATCAGCACGTCGGTCGCCCGGTTCAGGCCGTCGATGACGGAGTGGCGGCAGCCGTACTTGTTGTCGAACTTGGACTTGGTGACCGAGTCGTTGACGTTGATCGCCGGGAACAGCAGCTGGCCGTTCTTGTGCATCTCGTAGAGCCGGTGCACGCCGGTCGTGGTCTCCTCGGTGACGCCCTTGATGCTCTCGGCGATCCGGGTCCACCTCTTGTCCGAACCGACCGTGCGGGTGAGCAGGTCGATGATGACGTGCCACTCCTCCGGGTCGTCGGCGGTGGCGGGCGGCACGGCGCCGGCCTTCTCGTATTCGGCGCCCTTGTGCACGAGGAGCGTGGCGTCGCCGCCGTCGTCCAGGATCATGTTGGGGGCGTCACCGTTGGGCCAGGTGAGCGCCTGCTCGGTGCACCACCAGTATTCCTCCAGCGTCTCGCCCTTCCAGGCGAACACCGGCACACCCTGCGGGTTGTCCATGGTGCCGTTGGGTCCGACGACTACCGCGGCGGCGGCGTGGTCCTGCGTGGAGAAGATGTTGCAGCTGACCCAGCGGACCTCGGCGCCCAGCGCCACCAGCGTCTCGATGAGGACGGCCGTCTGGATCGTCATGTGCAGGGAGCCCATGATCTTCGCACCGCGAAGGGGCTGTGAGGCCGCGTATTCCTTGCGGACCGACATGAGGCCGGGCATCTCGTGCTCGGCGAGCCGGATCTCCTTGCGGCCGAACTCGGCAAGTGAAAGGTCGGCGACCTTGAAGTCCATCGGGTGTCCCCTCGCGCTGACGGTGATTCTCGGGGACGAGTCTAGGCCCCGCATGACCGGGATCGCATTCCCAGCACGCTGAAACTGACGTAAGAATGTAAGAATGCGCATCACGGAAGCAGCCAAGCGGCTCGGCATGTCCCCACGAATGCTTCGATACCGGGAGTCTCTCGGGCTGCTGCCGCCGGTGCGGGAGCAGGGGGCGCACCGGCGGTTCGGCCCCGATGAGCTGGCCGCCGTGGCTCAGGGGGTGGAGCTGGAGAAGCGGTTCGACGTGTCGCCGGCCGAGCTGGCGTTCGCACTGCGGGTGCTGAGCGAGCCGACGGTGGCGGCCGCCGTACGCGACCTGGGGGTGCGGATCGGCCGCATCCAGGTGCCCCGCAGGGCCCTCGACTTCGAGAAGGAGAAGGCCCTGCGGCTCCTCAGGCGGTGAACGTCATGAGGTCGTCTCGGCGGCCGTGAACGTCATGAGGTCGTCTCGGCGGCCGTGGCGCGCTCGCGGTCCAGGTCCGGCTCCAGGTAGATGACCCGGGCGATCGGCACCGCCTCGCGGATGCGGCGCTCGGCCTCGTCGATGCCGCGCGCCACCTCCGAGGCCGTCTCGTCGTGCGACACGGCGATCTTGGCGCCCACGAGGAGCTCCTCCGGCCCGAGGTGCAGCGTCCGCATGTGGATGATCCTGTCCACCTCGGGCGCGCTCTCCAGCGCGTGGCGGATCTGGTCCTCGATCTCGGGCGAGGCGCCCTCACCGACCAGCAGCGACTTGGTCTCGATGGCCAGCACGATCGCGATGACGGCGAGCAGCACGCCGATCATCAGGGTGCCGATGGCGTCCCAGACGGGGTCGCCCGTGACGACGGCCATCGTCACACCGAACAACGCGAAGACCAGGCCGAACAACGCGCCCAAGTCCTCCAGCAGGATGACCGGCAGCTCGGGCGACTTGGACCGGCGGATGAACGCCCACCACGACTGCTGGCCGCGCACGGCGTTCGACTCCTTGATCGCCGTGCGGAACGAGATTGTCTCCGCGCCGATCGCGAAGATCAGCACGGCGAACGCCCAGATCGGCGAGGAGAGCTCATGCGGATGGGTGATCTTCTGGTAGCCCTCGTAGAGCGAGAACGCCGCGCCGATCGTGAACAGCACGACGGCCACCACGAAGGCGTAGAAGTAGCGCTCACGCCCGTAGCCGAACGGGTGCTCCCTGGTGCTGGCCCGCTGCGCCCGCTTACCGCCGATCAGCAGCAACACCTGGTTGCCCGAGTCGGCGACGGAGTGGATGCCCTCCGCCAGCATGGACGAGGACCCGGTGAATGCCGCGGCCACAAACTTGGACACGGCGATGGCCAGGTTCGCGGCCAATGCCGCAACGATCGCTTTGGTTCCGCCGCTCGCGCTCACGGCACTTCTCCACTCATAAAGATCACGTATTAAGGCCTGGAAAAGGATCCTATTGCGAAATTCTGGCCTTCAGCTCAGTGATCGCTGACACAGGGGTCGGATCCACGCCATATCCCAGCGCCAGGTACGTGCTGGCGTAGTCGCCCAGGGCGATCAGCGAGGCGATCCGCTCCAGCGGATGCACCCCCTCGGCCGTGAGCTCGGTGACCCTGACGTCGCGTTCGCGCGCCAGCCGCAGCACCGCCTCGCGCCGCCGCGTCACCTGGGGGTGCTCTTCGACGTCACGCATGACGACGAGCCGGAGCGTGAGTCCGGCGGTGTCGGCGAAGATGTCGTGCTCGGCCATCGGCCCGTCGAGGGCGGCCACCTGGTTGTGGCCGGCCTCGGGCAGCTCTCCGTAAACAGCGGGATATTTCGCGTTCGTGTTGAGCTGGCAGGCCAGCCGGTACGCGGCCACGGCCGCCACCGGCGACGACCCCCAGATCATCGGGACGCTCTCGGCCAGGTCCATGGCGAGCGATTTGCCGGGGTTGATGAACGACTCGCTGGACGGCCGGCACCGGTGCGCCATGTCCTCCAGAGCTTTGGCCACCCGCTCGAACAGGTCCGCCTCCGCCGGCACGAGCCGCAGCTCGGCGGCGGCCACGATCAGGGGGATGGTCAGGAGCCAGACGTTCGCCCTGGACTGCCCGTCGACCGGGACCGCCACGTAGAAGGCCGATCCCTGCACGGCGATGGCCTCCAACGGGGAACCCGAGGGTCCGACGCCGAGCAGCGTCGAGCCGCGCCGCACGGCCTGGGTGGCGACGGACAGCGTCTCCTCGGTGTCGCCCGAGCCGGAGACGGCGATGACCAGGTCGGTGGCGCCGACCCAGCCGGGGAGCTGATAGGAACGCAAGGTCACGATGGGCAACGGCACGCCGTTGCCGGCCACCGCCGCCAGGATGTCGCCCGCGAGGCCGGAACCGCCCATGCCCGCGACCACGATGGCGCGCGGCCGCCCGTGGGCGGCCAGCCGGTCGAGGCGGGCCTCGACGGCCACACGGTGGCCGGTGCGTATGTGAGCCGCGGATGAGGCGACCGCGGGCAACATCCCGCCAGGGTCGCCTTCACTGAGGTGAGCCTGGTCGTCGAGCCGGCCGGGCTCCCAGGTCACGGTTTCCTGGCCTCGTCGACGAGCAGGACGGGGATGTCATCCCGGACCGGATAGATCAGGCCGCAGCCCGTGCAGGCCAGCTCCTCGGCCTCGCTGTCGGCACGCAAGGGCGCCTTGCACGCCGGACAGGCCAGGATCTCCAGCAGCCAGTCGTCGATCTTCACTCTTTCACCAATCTCGCTTTCACTCGTTAGCTCGACCGTAACATCACGGTGTCACCGGTCAGGCGGATCGAGTCCGACGAATGATGGTCTGTATGTGGTGGAACACCGCTTGACTCGCACCACAGTGCGTGAAGTTGCGCTCGGCCTGCGTCACGGCGCTGGAATAGTCGATCGGCGATCCGTCGAACGCCGTCCAACGGCCCCCGCCTCCTCCACGATGATCTGCGGCGCGACATTGTCCCAGATCTTGGAGGTCCGGTTCAAGAACGCACCGTAGCGCCCTCTCGCCACCATCGCGATGTCGAACGCGGAGTTGCTGCCCCGGAGCCTGTACGGCCCGGCCAGCAGGATTTCGGCGAGAAGGGCACACTCGGCCCGCGCGACCTGGGGGTGCGCCGGATCCGCGTCAATGCCGTAACAGAGCATTCGACCGGCGACGCCGCCACCGGTGATGGGCGTCGCGTCCTCCAACAACCCGACCATGATCCCGTAGTGCGGCAGTCCGGCCGCGAAATTGCTCGTGCCGCCCCTCGAGAGCCCTGTGGGCCCACGGTGCGATCTATGTAACCTACCTTCGCTGGTTCATCGAGCCTCGATGCCGAGGAAGCTCTCGACGAATTCCGCCGTCTGCTCCCAGCCCTCTACCGCGATGCACTCCACGCCCATCGCCTTGACGGGATAGTCATTGCCGCCCTCGTCGAGACGATCACCGACAAACAGCACGTCATCAATTCCGAGGCCAGTGGCTTCGAGCAAACGGCCGATGCCATACGCCTTGTCGACACCCTTTCGCGTGATGTCGACCGACGTCGAGCCGCCACTGCGAACCTCGAGACCAGGCAGGCGTTCCGCGACATGCGCGCACAATCTGCGGCGCTTGGAGCCGTCGGGATCCCAGGCATATTTCGAGCTGGGCGGGGCCTGCTGGCCCAGGGCAGAGAAGGTGATCTGACTGCCTCGGTCCTCGATGATCTCCCCCCAGGGATCATCAGCCCACAGATCGAGCTCCTTGGCGCTCTGGGTGAGCACCTGGATGATCTCAGCCTTCTCGGCGTCACTGAAGTCTTCGGCATAGACGAGGCGCCACTCGGCCTTCTCCCAACGGTAGTAGCGCGTCCCGCACGTCGGCATGAGATGCAGCCTGGCGCGTTGCCGGTCGCCGACCGGCAGATGCCTCAGCACCTGGTTCTGAAACTGGCTGAACTGGCCGCCGGAGATAACGCAGACATCCACCACATCGAGCAGACGGGCCAGGAGCTCCGCCATTCGATCATCAATCTGGGACTTGGACACCGCCAAGGTGTCATCCAGATCGAAAGCGAGCAGGGAGAATTGGCGGTTAATCGGAACTCCTACGAAATCGACCGCGGGAACGTGACTCGACTCTACCGGCGCAGGCAGGCGACGCGCTTCATCGATCCCGGTTCGGATTGGCCGAGCGCAGGATCCGAAGATGGCCGCGTCGTCCGACCTCGACGGCGTCGCCGACAGGCTCACCACCAGCCCGTGCCGGCCTGGCGGCCTCCCTGACCGCGTTGGCCAGCGCCTCGAGATCGTCGGAGCTGGGCGAGGCGCCGTCCGTCGGCAGCCGCACCACCTCCCAACCGCGGGGAGCGGTCAGCCGCTCGGCGTGTTCGGCGCACAGGTCGTAACAGTGTGGCTCCGCGTACGTCGCCAGGGGGCCGAGAACCGCGGTCGAGTCGGCGTATACGTACGTGAGCGTGAAGACGGCAGGCTGGCTGCAAGCGGTGCGGGAACAGCGGCGGACGGGGCTCACGGAGGGACCGTATCTGGTAAGCGTGCGAGGCGCCACTACCTGAGCGCTCTTAACGAGCGTGTCGCCACAATTCGGACACCTGTCGCAGCCTTTCCACCTACATGCCCCGATGACACCACCGCCCACAACCTGGCCGTATCCCGAGACCACCGCAATTGTCCCCCACAAAAGGATCACTTAACGGTCACCCTCACACGAGCAGCACCACGCGGCCCCACTGCCCGGCGCAACGATCAGATGACGATCACCCACCGAAACGGCGCCGCCACCCTGAGAACGGGAGCGGCCTCCCCTTAGACTTGCCCCTGTGACTCCGAAGCGCGGTCCCAGACGGCGCGATCGCCACGGTCGCGGCCTCCGCGGCCCGCTCGCCCCCTCCCACGTTCCCATGGCCAAGTCCCGCAGCGAACGCTTCGACGACCTCGTCCTCGACGCCGTCGACCGCCTTCGCCCCCGCTGGGAGCGGCAACTGTCGGCCGTGGAGTTCGCCGTGGAGGAAGTGCCGCCGCTGAGCGAGCTGGACGACGGCCCGCGCCTGACCTCGGACCCGATCCCGTTCGGCCGCGCCGACGCGGCCACCGGCCAGAGCCCGGCATCGGTGGTGGTCTACAGGCGACCTTTGGAGGCCCGGGCAAGGGACCGCGACATGCTGGGCGCCATGGTTCACGACACGGTGGTGGAACAAGTGGCCGTCCTGCTCGGCCTCTCTCCCGAAACCGTCGACCCCGGATACGACGACCGCCGCTGAACGGGCGTCGAAGGGCATCCGCAGACTCGATGACACCACCTCAGTCCCTCGATCAACGGCTTGTACTGCTCACATGCCCAATTCCTGGCTCAGCGCAACAAGCGTAGATCGCTTCACAGACACAGCGATGAGTTCTGCCGGCTCAACAAGTCAAACCCTGCGAGCCGAAAGACAGCAGGCCCGGCATGGGCGAGCGAGTCAGCACCGCGGTCACCGGCATCAGGACTGTAGCCATCCCCGTCACCGACCAGGACCGCGCCGTCGAGTTCTACGTGAGCACCCTGGGTCTGGAAAAGCTCCTGGACGCCCCGATCGAGCAGCTTGGCGGGCGGTGGATGAGCTTGTGAAGCGCGGGGTCGACGTGGGCGAGCTGCTGCTCTGGGAAGGCGTCCCGCCGATGTTCACCTTCCGCGACCCGGACGGCAACGGTCTCGTGATCGTCGAATAGCGAAAGGGGCTTCGCCATGGCGAGCAATCTCGACAAGGAGTTCACCGCGACACTGCTGAAGAGCCCGAGCCAGGGGGGCTGGACGTACGTCGTGATGCCGGGCTCGGCACGCACAAGCTGCCCGTGAAGAACGATCTCCGCAAGCTCCTCGGGAATGAAGTCGGCGATACCGTAACCGTTCATCTGGAGGAACGGATCAAGTAGCGGTCTCCGCACGAGGTCGTTCCCCGGTGCTCGTTCAAACGGCCGGGACGGTGATGCCGGTGGCCCGGATAGCCATGAAAACAACTTGCAGCGCGGGTACGGCAGAGAAAAGATTTCTGCATGATCCGGGTCGATGGGTTAACCAAGGTCTTCCGCCGGCCACGCACCTTCGCCGGACCCTTCGGAGCTTTTCGCACGCTCGTCACCCGCCAGCATGAGGAGACCACAGCCGTCGACGATGTCAGCTTCGAGATCGAAGAGGGCGAGGTCATCGGCTACCTGGGGCCCAACGGCGCCGGCAAGTCCACCACCATCAAGATCCTCACCGGGATCCTCACGCCGACGAAGGGCACCGTGGAGGTCAACGGCCTGGTGCCGTGGCGTGACCGCTCGGCCAACGCGCGCCACGTCGGCGTCGTCTTCGGCCAGCGCAGCCAACTGTGGTGGGACCTGCCACTGATCGAGTCGTTACGCCTGGTGGGCTCGCTCTATGACGTTCCCGCTCCGCGCTTCGAGACGTCGCTGAAGAAGCTGCGCGACCTGCTGGGGCTGGACGACTTCCTCGACACTCCGGTCCGCCAGCTCAGCCTCGGCCAGCGGATGCGCGGCGACCTGGCGGCGGCCGTGCTGTACGAACCTCCGCTCCTCTATCTCGACGAACCGACCGTCGGGCTGGACGTGCTGGCCAAGGAGGCGGTCCGCGACTTCATCGTCGAGACCAACCGCGTCGGGCGGACCACCGTCATCCTGACCACGCATGATCTGGCCGACGTCGAGGCGCTGTGCAAGCGGATCATCCTCATCGACCACGGCCGGGTGCTCTTCGACGGCACCATCGACGCGCTGGTGAACCAGCCCAGGCGGCTGGTGGTCCTGCTGGAGTCCGAGCCGGAGCAGGTACGCGGCGTGTCCCGGGACGCCGACGGCCGCTACGTCTTCGACATCCACGACGACCTGCCAGGCCTGATCGCCTCGATCGCCGCCGAGCAGACCATCCGCGACATGTCGATCGTGGAGCCTGACCTGGAGAGCGTGATCAAGGGGATCTACACCCGATGACCCGCATCGGCTTCCGCCTGGCCCTGGCCTACCGCAGCAACATCATCATGACCTGTGTGGCACTCGTCGCCCAGGTGTTCCTGTTGCGCATGATCTGGACGTCGGTGTACGGCTCGCGCCCCGCAGCCGCCGGCCTCACGCTGGAGGCGCTGCTGGCTTACCTGACCTTGGCCAACTTGCAGGCCTTCGCCACCCACACCATCGTCTCCAGCACGATCCACCACCGCATCCGTACCGGCATGGTCTTCTTCGACCTGGCCCGGCCGATCGGCTACCTGCGGCAGATGGCCGCCTTCCAGATCGGGAACACCCTGGGCGGGCTGCTGATGCTCGCGCCGGTCATCCCGGTGGTCCTGCTGGTGGGCTCGATCACCGTGCCGGTCAACGGTCCGGGCTATGTGCTCACACTCGTGCTCGGGTACGTGATCGCCGTGCAGTTGGCGCTGCTGATCAGTCTGATCGGCTTCTGGACCATGGAGATCGGCGCCATCTCGCTGCTCTACCGGCTCGTCAGCCAGTTCTTCGCCGGGACGATGGTGCCGCTCGCCTTCTTCCCCGGCGTCCTGGGCGAGGTGGCCGAGATCCTGCCTTTCAAGTACATGGGGTACGTGCCCGCGGCGGTCTACGTCGGGCACATTTCCGATATCGCAGGTCCTGTTGTGGTTGAGCTCGCCTGGATCACAGGGCTGTGGGCCGTGCTCGTCCTGACCTGGTCCCGCGCCCATCGAAGGGTGGTGATCCAGGGTGGCTGAAGTCCTCCGCGCCCTACGCCTGTACGTGCTCCTCCAGCGCGCCTCGGCCCGCGGCGCCATGCAATATCGCCTCAACACCGTGATCGGCATCATCAGCGGCGCCATCTGGCAGGGCACCGGGTTCGCCTTCATCTGGGTGGTGATGCACACCTTCCCATCGCTGGCGGGCTGGGGACTTGCGGAGATCGCCTTCCTGTACGGCCTGCGCCTGACCGCCCACGCCCTGGCGATGATCCCCCTGATCAGCGTGAACGACATCCACTCGGTGGTACGCAACGGGGAGTTCGACCGCTTCCTCCTCCGTCCGCTCAATCCCCTCGTCCAGCTCATGGGCAACCGAATGGGCATCAGCCAGTTCGGCGACCTGCTCGTGGGCGTCACACTGCTCGCCGTCGCCGGCCAGAACGCACATGTCCAGTGGAACGCCTGGCTGATCGCCTTCTGCTTCGTGGCGATCATTGGCGGCGCCCTCATCGAGGCCGCCTTCTTCGTCGCCCTCTGCTCGCTGTCGCTGCGCATGATCGACACATTCGCCCTGCGTGTCTTCGTCGACGACATCTTCAGCAAGTTCGGCTCGTACCCGATGAAGATCTTCGGTAGCACGGTCGAGTGGCTGCTCACCTTCGTGTTGCCGGTCGCCTTCGTGGCGTATGTGCCCTCGGGCGTCGTGCTGGGCAAGCTCGACAATCCCTGGGCCCTGGCGGCCCCGCTGCTGGGCGTGGTCCTGGTCGCGCTGGCCTACCTCATCTGGCGGCGTCAGCTCGACCACTACCAGAGCGTCGGCCACTGACCTCGGCGAAGAGCGCTGGAGGCAGGGTCATCGGCGCCGAAGAGCTACGGCTGGACCACGTGAGGCGTGTCGGTGAGAGGAGGGAGCAAGGTCCACATGCGGGCCGGCGCCAGGGGCTGGGCCGTGATCAGCAGGCCGGTCTTGAGGCGCTCCTCCACCACTCTCCCGCCGTACACCTCCCCAGAAACGGGTGTGACGACGACCGCGAAGTCGCCCTTCGCCTTCAGCGGGACGTTTCGCGTCCGCGCCGCCGGCACCTCCACGTCGAACGGTGGCTCCGCCTCTCCCTTCCCCGGCACGACCTGTACCCGTACCTTGCCGGGCTGTCCGCCCAGTGCTGTGAGGATCAGGCGGGAGCCGGTGCCGTTGCGGGCCACCGCGCTGCCCAGGTCCAGGGAAGGTGTGCCGGCGGTGAAGGCGATGTCCGAGCGGCCGCCGGTGCCGGTCATCACCAGGCCGGCCACGATCGGGGTCTCCGAGGTGAGGACGAGGGCCGCCGAGGAGCCGCCCACGCCGGTGGTCACGTCCACCGAGACGACGCTTCCCGCCGGTACGTCCACCGTCTCGCGGCCCCGCATCGCGTACTCGGCGTCCTCGCTCACCGCCCTCACCCGCACGAGCGCGTCGGTCTCGCCGGGGGCGGCGACGAGGAGCTCGCGGCGGCCGCCGCCGCCCGGGATCCCGGGGACGACGACGCGCGTCGCGGGTGGTGCGGCGGCCGGGAGCCAGTCGACGCCTCCGGTCTCGAGCGTGGTGCGGGCGGCGACGGCGACGCGGCCGAAGACGGTGGTGACGCTCACGGCCATGATGTCGGCCGATGGGGCGAGCGTCCTCATGTCGATTTCGCGGTGCTCGCCGGGCGCGATCTCCAGGCCGATCCCCTTGTCGCCGGAGACCGGGCCCTCGGCCGCGTGGACCTGTACGTCGGCCAGCGCCGGCGCCTTGTCCGCGTTCGTGAGGTGCAGGATCACGCCCCCGTTCGCCGGTCCGGGGCCGAGCAGCCAGGTCACGGGGGCGGGCTCGGTGCAGCGTACGCCGGCCAGGCCGCGTGCGGCGCCCCGGGTGGCGCGGGTGGTGTAGCCGGCCTCCAGCGCGGCGGGGCCCTTCGTCACGTACGGCTTGCCGTCCGCCATCGTCTCGTGGGACAGGCCGCCGGGCAGGTACACGCCGACCTTCTCCCTCTTCGTGCCGGGACACACGGCGGTGACCGACTCAACCGCCACCTTCCGGGGTGCAACCTGCCCCGGGGCGGCGGGGGCGGCCGGTCTGGTGACGTACGCGACGCCGTACAGGGCCGCCAACGCCACGACCACCAGCGCCAGCAGGCCGAATCTGTTCTCGACCAGGGACTTCATGATGCCCCCACCAGGACCGCACCGGGCGCAGGCTCCACAGCCTCCTGCTGACTCTCACGCCGCCCCGGCGCGGCCAGCACGGCGAACACCAGCACCATCGCTGCCTGCGTCCACAACCACGGCTTGTGCAGGGCGCTCTCGGGCTGCGCCGGCACGCGGGTGACCGGTTCGACGACGCGCCACAGGCCGCCGGCCTCCGACAGGCTCATGCGCTGCAGCGCAGGCTGGGAGTCGAGCGTCCTGGTCAGCTGCGGCGCGACCGGCGGCGCCACGGCGACCATCGCGATGCCGTGCTGCGCCAGCGTGGCCGCGTCGCCGCCGCGCCCGCCGGCCAGCCCTTGGGCGGCGGTGGCCACGCGGGTGCGGGCCTCGGACGCGACGGGCAGCTCCGCTTCGCCGAGCAGCGGGGTACGCCCGTGCAGCACGGTGAACTCCGACCCCTTGATCACCAATGTGCGTCCCCCCTGGACGGTCTTGGAGGCGGCCAGGGCAGGCAGCACGTCGGGCGCGTCCCCGGCGAGCGGACCGCGGACCCCGGTGGCCACCCAGTAGCCGGCGGCCAGCAGCGGCGTGCTGAATGCCACGCCCACCATCACCGTCGCCCCCAGCCGCCGCAGGCCGCCGCCGGCGCGCAGCCCGGCCAGGCGGTGCGCGGTCAGGCCCACGAGGACGACCAGCCCCATCCCCGCGAACGCCAGCGGTACCCCAGGCCACACCCGTGTGCCCTCGACAGAGAACCGGGTGACCAGGATCGCGGCGAGCATCCCGTACAGGGCGACGCCCCAGCCGACGGCGACGATCATGCGCCGGCGGCGCAAGAGCAGCGCGGACAGCGCCGTCGCCAGCAGCCCCGCCGTCACCCAGAACGGCGGCAGCCCCGGCCCCCCAGGGGCCAACGCCAGCAACGACTCGGGGGCCGGTGCGGCGTCCACCAGCGCGGGATCGTGCAGCCCGGCCTCCAGCAGGAGCCTTCCTGGGTCGCTCACCAGCGTCGCGAGCCACGGGAACAGCAGCGCCACCGGGACGAGCAGCGCGATGGCCATGGACACCGCGACACCATCCCGCCGCCCCAGGCCAGGTGCGCGGCCATCCCGGCCCACGCCGCCGGCGCCGGCCCGCCGGCCCGTACGGCTCCGCCGCGTCGCACCGCGCCGTCGTCCCGCCGCCAAGGACAGTCCGCCCATCACCGCCACCATCGGGTACACCAGCGGCACGAACGCCGTCCCCACCCCCAGCAGCAGCCCGAGCGCCCAGGCGGCGCGGCGGGCAGGACGGCGTTCGGCGGACAGGAGGGTCGTGCCGAGCGAGGCGTAGACCGGCAGCAGCACGAACACCACCGCCGTGCCCAGCCGTCCCGCCGCGATCGCGCCGGTCGCGACGGGCAGCAGCGCGTACGTCCCCGCCGCCCACGCCCGCGCGGGCACCGAGGGGATGAAGTGCCGCGTGGCCAGGTACGTGGTGGCGCCCGCCAGCGGCACCGAGCCGAGCAGCAGCACCGACACGGCCAGCCACGTCTTGCCGAACGCGAGCGTGGACACAGCGGCCACGACCGCGACGTACGGCGGCGCCCAGGCGTCCGAGCCGAGCCCGATGTCGTGGAATCCTTCGGTGTAGAACGCCCAGAGGTCGCCGGCTCCGCCGATCACGGGCACCAGCGCGCCCCCGCCGAGCCGGTCGCCGCCGAGCAGCGACCGCTCGGCGACCAGCGAGATCGCGGTCAGCGCGAGCATGAGGACGACGCCTGGGCGGGCCAGGAACCGTTTGACCGCGCCGGTGTCCGGCGGCGGGAGCACCTCGTCCTCCTCCGCGGACACGTGGTGGTGGCGGCCGGCCGAGTCGACAGGGGCCTCGCCTGCGAGGAAGCTCTGCGCCATGTCGATCAGCCGCTGGTAGGCCGCACCCGGAGGCGTCATCAACCGCTTGATGCGGACATATCCCTGCTTGCGGCCGTGGCGGCGGGCGCGCCGCGCCCTGAGCAGCCGGAACGGGTGCACCAGGATCGACCCCATGGCCACCATCTCGTCCAGCGCGTTCGCGGGCTGTTTGCTGACGAGGAACAACAGCGTGCGGAAGGCCGAGCCGAGCACGTTCCGCAGCAGTGCCCACACCATGGCGCGAAAGGGCAGGTTCGCCATGACCACGAAGATCGCGTTTCGCCTGTCGAGCCGGCGCGGGTGGTCGCCGCTGACCGTGATGCGCCGTCGCCTGCGGGCCGCCGCCTCGGCATGCCAGGCCACGGCCGAGGTCACGATCAGGACCTTGTGCCCGGCGTTGCGCACCCGCCAGCACAGGTCGAGGTCGTCGCGGAACAGCGGGAAGAACGGGTCCAGCCCGCCGGCTTCCTCCCACACCTCGCGGCGGATCAGCATCCCGGCCGTCGACACCGACAGCACGTCGCGCGTGCCATCGTGCTGGCCCTGGTCGAACTCGCGCGGCTCCAGCCCCGTGTCCCTGCGCCCGGTACGCCCCACCGTCACGCCGATTTCGAGCAGGCGTCTCCGGTCGAGCCAGTCACGCAGCTTCGGTCCGAGCACGGCCGCCTTGGGATCGTGGCCGGCGGCGGTGAGCAGGGCTTCCAGCGCACGCCTGTCGGGGGCGCAGTCGTCGTGGAGCAGCCAGATCCACTCGTCGGGCCCGCGCGAGGGCAGCCTCTCGAGCGCCTCGGCGACGGACTCGGCGAAGGCGGTCGAGCGCGGCAGGGAAATGACGTTGCCGCTGCCGAGCGTCTGGGCGAGCAGGTCGGCCGAGCCGTCCCTGCTGCCGTTGTCGACGCCGGCTACGCGATCGGGTCTGCGGCTCTGGCCGGCCAGCACGCGCAGCGTCTCTCCGAGCCAGCGCGCGCCGTCGTGGGCGACGACGATCACAGTGACGTACGGGCGGGACATGGGCGGGTCACTCCTGGGGGGATGATCAGGCGCGCCCACCCTACAGGCGAAATCGGGTCAAAGAGGTGCGAAGAGGGTCACGCGGCAGTGCCGCGTGACCCTCTCTATGACTAAACGGCCTGGCGTTTGATCCGTCTGCGCTCCCGCTCGGACAGCCCACCCCAGATGCCGAACCGCTCATCGTGCTCGAGTGCGTATTCAAGGCACTCGGCACGGACCTCGCACGATCGGCACACCTTTTTGGCCTCTCTGGTGGAGCCGCCCTTCTCCGGGAAGAACGCCTCCGGATCGGTCTGCGCGCACAACGCGCGCTCCTGCCAGCCGAGTTCTTCAGCGTCAAGCTGATCCTGTGCGATGACCGGATCGGTCACTGCACACCTCCCTGCCGCCCGCCCGCAATGGAGCCCCCCATGGACGCCTTCCTTAGTACCCACCCACCGGAAGGCGTAACAACATGGTTGTAATTACACGCGCGTGTCGTAGCTGACGTCAAGCGGCATGCAGGTATCCGGGGAAAGACTAGACCTCGCCCCGGTGTGCTTGGCATGTGATGTTCTCGCCCGGCCCACCCCATCCGCGCAATGGTTTCGGTCAGGCTCGTTCAACCTGCCAGCGGTCCGAACCGTATCAGGGCGGGATAGACGCCCGCCCGCGACGCACCCTCTCTCTAGCTGTTCATTGCCGGTCCGTTACCTGCGTGGCTCGTTGGGGGTATATATGGCGGTCGGGTCAATGGGGTCGTCCCCCGGGCGGCCGCCGAGGGGATCTCCCCGGTATGCCGACGGGTCGAGCCGCATCGTCGACTCCCCCTGGTCCTGCCTGCCGGCCGGCGCCTGGTGGGTCGGCTGGTAGGGACGAGGCTCGTAGGCGCCCTGCTGGGGTTCGTACGCGCTCTGCTGCTGGGGCGGCTGCTGCGGCTGGCCGAACGGGTCTTCGTACGGCCCGGCCTGGGCGGCGTAGTCCGGCACGCGCAGGTCGGGCGCGGTGCCGGCGGTGGCCGTGTGCTGGTACGTCTCCGCCTGCTGGTAGGCGTCCATGAGCTGCTGGGAGCGCGGGTCCACGGCCGGGTCGGGCTCCTGGTAGGCGTTCGGGGTGGCGAACTCGGAGCCCGAATAGCCGGTGAACGGGGTGCCGCCCTGCTGCGGCTGGTCGAACGCGCTCTGCCCCTGGTACGGCGGCTGGAACGGGACGTTCGGCGAGGTTTCGCCCGTCGGGTAGGAGGGCTGCTCGGCCGGGGTGTCGAAGACGTCCTGCGGCGCGTACGGGCTCTGGTCGTTCGCGGGGGGCGCGTAGGGGTCGTTCGCCGGGGGCGGCGCGTAGGGGTTCGGGCTCGGCTGGGCGTAGAGGTTCGGCTGGCTGTCGGCCGGGACATAGGGGGCCGGGTGGTACTCGGCGGCGGGGGTGTTGTACTCCTGGGCCGGCGGGAAGCTCTGGGGCTGCTGCTGGTCGGACGGCGCCGGCGGGAGCGCGGCCCTGACCGGCTGGTACGCCTCCGGCTGCGGCTGGCCGTAAGCGGGCTCGGCGGTCTGGTGGGGCTGGGCGTCGGCGGGCGGCGCGTAGTGCCCGGGCTGACCACCGCCGAAGCTCGGCGGCTGCTGCCCGTATCCAGGCTGCTGCGGCTGCTGCCCGTAATCGGGCTGCTGGCCGTAGGCAGGTGGCGCCTGCTCGGGCTGGCCATAGGCGGGTGGCGCCTGCTCCGGCTGGCCGTAGGCGGGCTGCTGGCCGAAGGCGGGCGGCGCCTGCTCCGGCTGACCGGAGACGGGCTGCTGACCGTAGGCGGGCTGCTGCCCGGACATCGGCTGCTGGCCGTACCCGGCGGGAGGCTGTTCCTGCTGACCGAAACCAGGCTGCTGCCCGGACGGGGGCTGGCCCATCTGCGGCTGCTGACCATAGCCGGGCTGCTGGCCGTAGTCCGGCTGGTGACCGGAGGGCGGCTGCTGGCCGTACGCGGCGGGAGGCTGCTGGCCGTAGCCGGGCTGGGGCTGCCCATAAGCGGCGGCCGGATCCTGCGGGCCACCGGCGAACGGCGGTTGCTGGCCGAACTGGGGGTGGTGGTAGATCTGCGCGGCCGGACGCTCGGGCAGGACCTGCGGGATCAGGTACACGAGCACGATGGCAGCCAAGGCCAGCTGCGGCACGCCCAAGAGCACGAACTCCACGACGTCACGGGCCCCGTCACCGGCGAACAGCCCGAGCAGGAGCGCCAGCATGCCGAACACCGACGCCAGGAGCAGCCCGACCGCCGCCCCGTACATGATCGGCTTGGCTTTGGGCGACGGCTGGCCGACTTTTGTGACCAACAGAACCGCACCCAGCAACAACGCCACGGCGACCGGACTCGTCACGCTGAAGAAGTTCGAGGCCGCACGGCCCGTGAAGGTCGAGCTGGACGACGAGCCGATCAGGATGTGACCGATCGCCAGCAGCACGTTCATCAGCCCGGTGACGAGCATGACCCAGGCGGCCGGCTCCTTCAGCCGGGCGACGTCAAGTTTGCTCACAAATACCCCCAACGGACCCTTTAGCCCGAAGGGAGTTTGCCACATCGTCAAGTCGTGCGACGGGAGTCCCAGCAACCCCTTTCATCTCAATTAGGCCTACACCAGCAAGTACAGCTCTGAAAGTGGGGAAAACCACTCCCGCGGCAGGCCTGTCAGAGGCCGGTGAAAGACTGGGCCGCATGCACATCGTGTCACTCGCCGGCGGCATCGGCGGCGCCCGTTTCCTGCGCGGTCTACGCGCGACCGAGCCAGAGGCCACGGTCACCGTCATCGGCAACACGGGTGACGACATCACCCTGTTCGGCCTGCGGGTCTGCCCCGACCTCGACACCGTGATGTACACCCTGGGCAATGGCATCGACGAGGAGCAGGGCTGGGGCCGGGCCAAGGAGTCCCACGTGGTCAAGGAGGAGCTGGCCGCGTACGGCATGGAGCCCCAATGGTTCGGGCTCGGCGACCGCGACTTCGCCACCCACATCGTCCGCTCCCAGATGCTGGCGGCCGGCTACCCGCTCTCGCAGATCACCGAAGCTTTGTGCGCGCGCTGGCAGCCGGGCGTGCGGCTGCTGCCGATGAGCGACGAGCGCTGCGAGACACACGTGGTGATCGAGGACGAGCACGGCAAGCGCGCCGTGCACTTCCAAGAGTGGTGGGTGCGCCTGCGCGCTTCCGTCCCCGCCCACTCGTTCGCGCTGGTGGGGGTGGACACGGCCAAGCCTGCGCCCGGCGTGCTCGAGGCCATCGAGCAGGCCGACGTGGTCATCCTGCCGCCGTCCAACCCCGTCGTCAGCATCGGCACGATTCTCCAGGTCCCGGGCATCCGCGACGCGCTGACCGCCAAGACCGTGGTCGGCGTGTCGCCGATCATCGGCAGCGCGCCGGTGCGGGGCATGGCCGACGCCTGTCTGACGGCCATCGGGGTCGACACGAGTGCTCAGGCCGTCCTGGAGCTCTACGGCTCGGATCTGATCGACGGCTGGCTGGTGGCCGAGGAGGACGAAGGCGTCGCGCTCGACGGCGTGCGGGTCATCGCCCGCCCGCTCCTCATGCACGACGCCGGAGCCGCGTCCGCCATCGCCCGCGCGGCGCTCGACCTGGCCCTGGAGCTCGCCCGATGACCATCGCACCACGTCCGGATCACACCGCGGACGCCGCGCTCCCCACCACGCCCCAGCGCATCGAAGTGATCGCCGTGGCGGGCATCGACGAGGTGCGGCCGGGGGACGACATCGCGGCCCTGCTCGCGGACGCGGATCTCCAGGACGGCGACATCCTGGTCGTCACCTCCAAGATCGTGAGCAAGGCCGAGGGCCGGATCCGCCGGGCGCCGGACCGCGTCCAGGCCATCGAGGACGAGACCGAGCGCGTGGTCGCCAGGCGCGGCGACACCGTGATCTCCCAGACCCGCCACGGCTTCGTCATGGCCGCCGCCGGGGTGGACGCCTCCAACACCGAGCCGGGCACGGTGCTGCTCCTCCCCGAGGACCCCGACGCCTCGGCCAGGCGTGTCAGGGCGGGACTGGCCGCCAGGGTCGGCGTGATCGTCTCCGACACGTTCGGCCGGCCGTGGCGCAACGGGCTCACTGACGTGGCGATCGGGGTGGCGGGCATGCGGCCGCTGGACGACTTCCGCGGCACGTCCGACGGTTACGGCAACCAGCTCAGCGCCACCGTCACGGCGCTGGCCGACGAGATCGCGGGCGCGGCCGAGCTGGTCAAGGGCAAGCTCGATGGCGTGCCCGTGGCGATCGTCCGCGGGCTGTCCCACCTGGTCACCGGCGACGACGGCCCCGGGGTGCGGCCGCTGGTGCGGGCCGCCGACGACGACCTGTTCCGGTTCGGGTCGCGGGACGTCGTGTTCGCGCGCCGTACGATCAGGGAGTTCTCCGACCGGCCGGTCGATCCCGAGGCGGTGCGCAGGGCGGTGGCGGCGGGCATCGCCGCGCCGGCGCCGCACCACACGACCCCGTGGCGGTTCGTGCTGGTCGAGTCGCCGGAGACGCGGACGAAGCTGCTCGACGCGATGCGCGAGGCGTGGATCGAGGACCTGCGCGGCGACGGGTTCAGCGAGCAGTCGATCGCCAAGCGGATCAGGCGGGGCGACGTGCTGCGTCAGGCGCCCTACCTGGTGGTGCCGTGCCTGGTGATGGAGGGCTCGCACACCTACCGCGACGCGCGGCGCAACGCCTCCGAACGGGAGATGTTCGTGGTGGCGACCGGCGCCGGGGTGGAAAACTTCCTGATTCAGCTCGCCGTCGAAGGGCTCGGCTCGGCGTGGGTGTCGTCCACGATGTTCTGCCGCCCGATCGTCCGCGCGGTGCTCGACCTGCCGGAGTCGTGGGATCCGATGGGCTGCGTGGCCGTGGGCCACGCGGCGGCCCCACCCCGCGATCGGGCGCCCCGCGATGCTGCGGACTTCATCGTGACGCGCTGACAAGGGGTCAACAGGCCATTTACCGTTAGGAAAGTTTCCTTTACATTTGGAGCATCCCCCCATGTAAAGGAGCCGCTTCCATGCGAAGGATGCTCACGTTAGTCGCCGTGGTGGTGATCGCCCTCGCCACCACGCTCTTCAACACCACCCCGGCGTTCGCGCACGGGTACGTCAACTCGCCACCGAGCCGGCAGGCCAACTGCGCCCAGGGCAAGGTGCCCAACTGCGGCAACATCATCTACGAGCCGCAGAGCGTGGAGGGGCCGAAGGGCCTGCGGAGCTGCCACGCCAACCTGTCGCAGTTCGCCCAGCTGAGCGACGAGAGCAAGCCGTGGCCGGTGGCGTCGGTGGGCAGCACGGTGACCTTCACCTGGACGTTCACCGCCAGGCACGCCACCAGCACCTACGAGTACTACATCGGCAACACCAGGGTGGCCGTGTTCAGCGGCAACAACCAGCAGCCGCCGGCGACGGTCTCGCACACGGTCAACCTGTCCGGCTACTCCGGCCGCCAGAAGGTCCTGGCGATCTGGAACATCTCCGACACCGCCAACGCCTTCTACTCCTGCATCGACCTGCAGATCGGTGGCGGCGGCAACCCCAACCCGACGCCCACCCCGACCGTCACCGCCACGCCCACCCCGACCCCGACGCCGACGACCACCGCCCCGTCGGGCACGTGGCGGGCCGGGGTCGCGTACGCGGTCGGCACCACGGTGACGTACAACGGCGTGAGCTACCGCTGCATCCAGGCGCACACGTCACTCGCCGGCTGGGAACCGCCGAACGTCCCGGCCCTCTGGCAACGACTCTGACCCCCTGACGCGCAAGGGGCGCCGCTGGGGCGCCCCTTGCGCGTCTGCGCCGCCGATTCCTCAGGCGGTCGGCTTGCACGTGGGATGGCAGAGGCGGCGGGCCAGGGCGGCGAGGAAGACATCGATGATCTCCTCTGGCTCCTGCGCCACATGCAGCGACCCGTTGGTGGCCGCCGCGATCTGCCCGAGACTCCCCCGATCCACATCCGCCCCGAAGGCGATGATGACGATCTGCACGGGCCGATCCGGCTTCCAGTCGCGCCGCAGCACCTCGAGGAGCTGCGACAAGCGGGTGCCCTTGCCGTCGTCCCTGCCCGCCGTGATCACCAGGAGCGTGTTGTTCATGTCCTCCCGGTACTCCCCGGCGACCTCCCGGAACCCGCTGAGAATCGAGTCGTAGAGCGAGCTGTCCCGCCCCGGATGGGCGGTGATCGTGGTGGTCATCTCGCCCAGGCGGCTCCTGCGGATCACCTGACCGCTCTCCGGCTCATTGATCGGCCCGAGCCCGACGCGTTCCTGGTATCCCTTGATCCGCCCCAGTCCGTCCGCGAACTCCCACAACCCCATGTGCGTGGAATCAGGGAAGAGCTGCAGTCCGATCTTGGCCGCGTCCAGTGCCACCCTGACCCGGGTGCTGCCCTTCAGCGGCTCGGCCATGTGCTTGGAGGTGTCGGCCAGCACGAGGATGTTGGTCGGCGGGGCCAGCCTGCTCCAGGCCCGCAGTGCCTCGTCGATGTCCTGCGGCGACACCGACGACCTGGTCTTCGGGGCGGCCGGCGGGATCTGCGGCCCCGGCGAGATCGGCCCCTGGCTGCCGTCGCCCGACCTGAACCCCGCCCGCCGCACGATCTCCTGCGCCCGCGCCCCCTTCAGCCATACGGCGAACGCGGCGGACGCCTCGGCCACCGTGGGGTCGGTGGCGGTGACGACGTACGGGTAGTCGAGGCTGATCGTGCCCTCCCGCGGGTGCAGTGCGACGACCGGGTCGGCGGAGGGGCGCAGGTTGTGGTTCCACACCGACTGCTCCGGGACGATGACCACCGGGCGCTGCCAGAACGAGCGATCGTCGACCGCATCCAGCATGCTGCGGTAGTCGGGCGCGGAGCCGGCCTGCGCCCAGCGGACGAACGCGGTGAGCGCCTTGTCGGCCTCCGGCCCGGTGCCGACGACGTCCCTGGCGGCGGCCACGGTCGCGATGCCCGCCCCGGCCAGCGACGGGTCCGGCACGCGTACGACGTCGGGCTCGTCCGAGGTGGGCGTCAGCCGCCCGCGTACGGTCGAGGGGAAGACCATCCGCCAGTTCATCTCGGTCTTGCCCACGGAGAATCGTTGCGCCAGCGACGAGCGGGTGGCGAACACCAGCGGCGAGGTCGCCACCACGCTCTCCCCCGCCGGCAGCGCGCTCGCGCCCTGCTGGCGGGCCAGCCTGATCCAGGCCGAGGAGTCGGCGATCCAGCCGTCGGGCCGCTCGCTCAGCACACCCGCCCGGTCGCCGATCAGCGTGCGCAGAACGGTGGCCGGCGGCTGCTCGGTCACCTGGACCAGCACGCACCGCCGGCCCGCCGACGTCTTCGTCTCGTTGAACCGCCCGGCGGCCTCCATGACGGCGGGGGCCACGTCGACCGCGGCGGCCACGCTGACCAGAACAGGCTCTCGTGTGGAGCACAGCGTGCCGACGCCGCCGAACACCACGACGACGGCCGCGGCGGCCACGGCCACGGCCGCGAGCCCCGCCAGCATGCCGCGCTGCAGCGCCTTCCTGCGTCGCTGCTCAGGGGGCAGCGCGGCGCGGTGTCGACCCAACCGCACGGTGAACCTCTCTCCAGGGGAGTGACGATTCTCCCAGCGACTCCCACAGTGGGTGCAAGCCGTTATTAGAACATGTTACAACTGGGCGATCGGCAACACCCTCCTGACGCTCTGGCAGACCCCGTCGCTCGCCGCGGACGCCTGGAGTCGTTCGGGGGTCGGGACGCCGTACTCGGTGGTGCGCTGCCTGACCGGCCTGCCGGTGACCTCGACCATCGCGCGCAGCTCACTGATGGTCTTGTACGAGCCGTTCTCCGAGCCGGCCATCCTGCTGATCGTCTCCTCCATCAGCGTGCCGCCGAGGTCGTTCACGCCGCCTTGGAGCACCTGGCGGCACAGGTCGTCGCGGAGCTTCACCCAGGAGCACTGGATGTTGTCGATCGCGCCGTGCAGCAGGATCCTGGCCAACGCGTGCACCGCCCGGTTCTCCTGGTGCGTGGGGCCGGGGCGGGCGACGCCGGCCAGGTAGATGGGGGCGCTGGTGTGCACGAAGGGCAGCAGCACGAACTCCGAGAACCCGCCGGTCTCCTCCTGCAGGCGCCTGATCAGCTTGATGTGCCTGACCCAGTGCAGATGGGTGTCGACGTGGCCGTACATCATGGTGGACGTCGTCGGGATGCCGACCTTGTGCGCGGTCGTGATGACGTCGATCCACTCGTTCGTCGGGAGCTTGCCCTTGGTCAGCACCCAGCGCACGTCGTCGTCGAGGATCTCCGCCGCCGTCCCGGGCAGCGAGTCGACACCGGCCTCCTTCGCCGCCTCCAGCCAGTCCCGGACGGACATGTTCGTCCGGCTCGCCCCGTTGATCACCTCCATCGGCGAGAACGCGTGCACGTGCATGTCCGGCGTCCGCGCCTTCACGGCCCTGGCGATGTCGAAGTACGCGCTGCCGGGCAGGTCGGGGTGGATGCCGCCCTGCATGCACACCTCGGTCGCTCCGGCCTCCCAGGCTTCCTGCGCCCGGTCGGCCACCTGGTCGAGGCTCAGCGTGTACGCGTCGGCGTCGGTGCGGCGCTGCGCGAAGGCGCAGAAGCGGCAGCCGGTGTAGCAGACGTTGGTGAAGTTGATGTTCCTGTTGACGACGTAGGTCACGTCGTCGCCCACGGCCTGCTTCCTGAGGGCGTCGGCAAGGGCCGTCAGCTCGTCGAGCGCCTCGCCGTCCGCGCTGAGCAGCGCGACGGCCTCGTCGTCGGTCAGGCCCGCCGGATCCGTCTCGGCCCGCCGGAGCGCCCGCCACACCTCCCCCGCCACGCCACCCACCGACACAGGGCCCGCCGGGCCGAGGCGATCCTTCAGGGCGTCCCAGTCGCCGTAGACGTGGTCGAAGTCGTCCCGCCGGTCCTGGGCGCGCCCGGAAGTGTCCACCTCGACGTGCAGATCCACGCGCCCCGACGCGGCGAACCCGCCGTCGGGCTCCTGCCAGGGGCGGCCCTCCAGCACGGCGTCCTCCCGCGCCAGCCCGGTGGCCGGATCCGCCAGGGCGGCGACGTGAGCGTGAAGACGAGGGTCCAGCCAGGGCTCCCCGGCCAGCACGTACTCCGGATAGATCGTCAGCCGCTCCCGCAGCAGGAACCCCACCTCCCCCGTACGGGCGGCCAGCTCGTCGATCTGCGGCCAGGGCCGTTCGGGGTTCACGTGGTCGGGGGTCAGCGGCGACACCCCGCCCCAGTCGTCGATCCCGGCCCGGATCATGAGCTCGTACTCGGAGTCCACCAGGTTCGGCGGCGCCTGGAGCCGGACGCGGGGGCCAAGGACGAGGCGGGCCACGGCGATGGTGGCGGCGAGCTCCTGCAGGTCGGCGTCGGGCAGCCCGCGCATGGCGGTGTCCGGCTTGGCGCGGAAGTTCTGGACGATGACCTCCTGGATCCCGCCGTACTCGCGGGCCACCCGCCGGATCGCGAAGATCGACTCGGCCCGGTCCTGGACGGTCTCCCCGATCCCGATCAGGATCCCGCTCGTGAACGGCACGTTGGTCCGCCCGGCGTCCTCCAGGACGCGCATCCGTACCGCCGGGTCCTTGTCGGGCGAGCCGTAGTGCGGCTGCCCCTTCTCCTCGAACAGCCGCCGCGACGTCGTCTCCAGCATCATCCCCATGGACGGCGCGACGGGCTTGAGACGCTGCAGGTCACGCCAGCTCAGCACGCCGGGGTTGAGGTGCGGCAGCAGCCCGGTCTCCTCCAGCACCCTGATCGCCATCGCCCGCACGTATGACAGCGTGTCGTCGTAGCCGTGCGCGTCCAGCCACTCGCGGGCCTGATGCCAGCGGTCCTCGGGCCGGTCCCCCAGCGTGAACAACGCCTCCTTGCACCCCATCGCCGCCCCCTGCTGGGCAATCTCCAGCACCTCGTCCGGGCTCAGGAACGGCGACTCGAGCTTGTGCGGCGCGGTCGCGAACGTGCAGTATCCGCACCGGTCCCGGCACAACCTGGTCAGCGGGATGAACACCTTCCTGCTGTAGGTGATGATCCCGGCCCGGCCGGCCGCGTCCAAGCCGGCATCACGCACGCGGGAGGCGTGTTCCAGGAGTGAGTCGAGGTGGGGCCCACGGGCGTGCAGCAGTACGGTCGCCTCGGCGACATCGAGGCTCTTGCCGTCGCGGGCGCGGGCGAGAGCACGGCGGAGCGCGGAATCACTGACCAGATCCATAAGGGCACAGTACGACGGGCTGAGTTCGCGACCCGCACCTAGGGGCCGGTCAGAAGGACCTGTAGTCCCGGACGGACATCCGCGGCCCGCGTGCGGGCGGGCGCAGTCCCGAGAGAGTGATGAGCAGCGTCGCACGGTGCCGATGCCCCTCGTACGGCTCCAGCAGCCGCAACATCCCGGGATCGTCGGTCTTCTCCCCCGTCAGGGCGTATCCCACAATCTTGGCCAGGTGGAAGTCGCCCACGCTCACGGCGTCGGGGTCTCCCATGGCGCGCTGACGCACCTCGGCGGACGTCCACACCCCGATCCCCGGCAGGGCCCGCAACAGCCGGTCGAGCTCCTGCGTGGTCGTGGCGGCCTCCAGCTTGTCGGCGTGCCAGGCGGCGTTGGCGATGGTCCTGGCGCGGACGGCCTCGGCGCCCGATCGGTGCCAGTGCCAGATCGGGATCTGCCGCCATACGGCCGCCTCGGGGATCACCCACATGCCCTGGGGAGCCGGGCCGGGAGCGGGCTCTCCGTAGCGGCTGAGCAGCCACCGCCACGCCCGCCACGCCTCCCGCCCGACGACCTTCTGCTCCAGCACGGCGGGCACGAGGGCCTCCATGACGCGGCCGGACCGCCCGATCCGCAGCCCCGGATGTCTCCGGGCAACGTCCGCCAGAAGCTCGTGTTTGACGACAAATCCGGAAACGTCGTCGTCGGCCCCCACCAACGCCGGCAGCGTCTCCAGCGCCCACTCCGCCCCCGGGCCCCACGCCTGCCCGTGCACGCATCCGCCCTTGAGGCTCACTCTGAGCGTGCACGGCCCGTCGGGCGTCCTGGAGGTGCGCCACACGGCCCCGTCGGGGGTCTGCCGCCAGGTGGGATCGCCGTTGCCGTGCCTGTGCGGCGACAACGCCAGCCCCACGTCCAGCGGCCCCTCGGGCGCCCACCTGCGCTCCATCACCGATCCAGTCTGCCCCACCCGCTCAGACGTTCGGACCAGGTATGCGATCCTCAGACGTCGCTGGAATAACGCATCGCGCGCTCGGGCAGCTCGATTCCCGGCCAGATGCGCACGCCGTGCTGCAGCTCGTTGCCGGCCCCCACGATGGCCCCATCGCCGATCACCGCGTCCCGCATCACCGTGCCCGCGCACACCCGCGCGCCCTTGCCGACCACGGAGTCCGTCACGGACGCGCCTGCTTCGACAACGCAGTCGTCGATCAGCACCGAGCCGACCACCGACGCCCCGGCCTCGACGACCGCCCGCGCGCCGACCACCGTGCCACCCCGGACCTTGGCCTCCGGCGAAATCCGGGCCCCGGCGAGCGCCAGGTATTCGCCCGTCGGCCCCGGCAGCGCGGGCGAGTGCAGCCGCCCCAGCACCAGGTCGCGCGAGCCCTGCACGAACGCGGCGGGAGTGCCGACGTCGAGCCAGTAGGTGCGGTCGGCATAGCCGAGCACGAGCTGCCCCGACTCGATCAACCCCGGGAACGTCTCCCGCTCCACCGACACGATCTGATCCTTCGGGATCGAGTCGATCACCGACCGGGTGAAGACGTAGCAACCGGCATTGATCCGGTTGGTCACCGGATTGGGAGTCTTCTCCAGGAACGCCGTGACCCGCCCGCTCTCGTCGGTCGGCACGCACCCGAATCGCGTGGGATCGTCCACCTCAGTCAAATGGAGCGTGACAGCGGCCCGCTGTGCGAGGTGCATGCGCAATTGGTGCTCGATGTCGTGTCCGGACAGGATGTCCCCGTTCAGAATGAGCACGGGGTCGTCCGGGCCGGAGGTGAGCGCCTCGGCGGCGTTGCGGATCGCCCCGCCGGTGCCGAGCGGGGTCTCCTCCGTGATGTATTCAAGCGAGAGCCCGAATGCCGCCCCGTCACCGAAGACCGGCTCGAACATGGACGCCTTGTAAGAAGTCGCGAACACGATCCGGCTTACGCCGAACGATCGCGCCCGGGCCAACTGGTGGGCCAGGAAAGGCACTCCGGCAGTGGGCAGCAGTGGCTTCGGCGTGCCCAGTGTCAGCGGACGCAGGCGCGTGCCCTGCCCCCCGACCAGGAGGATCGCCTCGAGGTCTGGCAAAGAGCTCTCCATCACTCCGTGAGATTATCGGACTATTCGATGGCGCGTTGATAAGAGCTGAGATGCGCCTCGGCCGAGGCGTCCCACGTGAATTCACGTGCTCTGGCCAGCCCCGCCTCCTGCAGCTGCTTTCTCCGTTCTGCGGAGGCGAGCAACTCCCCGAGTGCCGCGGCGATGCTGTCCGCGTCCGGCTCAGTGTAGGCCACCGCGTCCCCGCCCACCTCGGGCAGCGAGGTGCGGTGTGTCGTCAGCACGGGCGCGCCGCAGGCCATGGCCTCGAGCACGGGCAGCCCGAACCCCTCGCCGCGCGAGGGGAAGGCCACTACGAGCGCCCCGCCGAGGAACCCGGACAGGTCGGGCGCCCGCAGGTAGCCGGGTCGCACGACCCTGACCGTGGCCTCGACCTCCCGGCAGGCGGCGTCGACGTCGTCCTCATGCACGCCGCCGCCGAGCACCAGCGCGGGCGGCTTCTCCAGCCGCTTGACGGCGGCCGCGAACCCGCGGATGAGGTTCGGAACGTTCTTACGCGGATCCAGATTGCCGAGGAACGCCACATACGGCTGGCCGTGCAGCCCGCACCGCATCGCGGCCCGGCGGATCTCGTCCTCGCTCGGCGGGTGGAACTGCGCCAGGTCGACGCCGTGGTAGGCGACGTCGATGCGGGTCGGGTCGGCTGCCAGCACGCGGACGAGCTCGTCACGCGTCGCCTTGGACGGCACGATCACCCGCTGAGCATGGCGTACGGCGGTGCGGGTGGCCGAGCGGAAGAACGACGCCCGCGGGCTGTGCTGGTCGGGCTCGGTGAACCACGTGGCGTCGTGCACCGTCACGACGGTCGGCAGACCAGAGCTGAGCGGGATGGAGTAGTAGGGGGCGTGGATGACGTCGGCCCCGGCCTGGCGGGCGAGCAACGGCAGCCCGGTCTGCTCCCAGGCGAGCCTGGCGGCCCTGTTGGTGATCGCGACGGGTCCGGAAAGCACATCGGCGGAGGGCGCCAGCCGCCGATATCGATCCGCTTCGGCCCGCTGGCATACGACGGCGAGGTCGGCGCCGGCCCGATGGAGGGCCGCCACAAGCCCATCCACATATCTGATCAACGCACCGCGGTCCGCGGGGACGGCCGCCGCATCGACGAGCACACGAGGCATACGTAGATCTTCTCCCCTCAAGATCAACGTGGGACTGGACGTCCCCCTCTAAAGTTCAGCTTATGACCAGCCTCCCCTAAAAGGTGCGTCAAATCACACCGAGTCCCGACGCGCCGCAATTCCCGCCAGGCCGGCGCAGATCAGGTCCCCTAGGACGATGACGATCCGGGAGGAGAGGGCGACCGCAATGGCGGAGCCGCGGTCGAGGTGAGGGGCCATCACCGCGACCATGGCGACCTCCCGCACGCCCGCGCCCGCCGGGACCACGAAGGTCATGATGCCCAGGCACCACGACAACGCGAAGGCGCCAACGGCGAACAGCAGGCCGCCTTGCGGGGCGATCAAGTAAAGGTGCACGCCGTAGGCCGTCCAGCCGGCCAGCGCCCAGCCGAGCGCGGTCAGCATGCCGCGCCGGGTGAGCGGGCGCTCGAGCGGCTCCCGCTTGAGCCGCCGCAGCCCGAACGCGATCAGGGCGTTGATGACCTTGGGCTCGAGCAGGACCAGCAGCAGCGGGATGAGCAGCAGCAGCCAGCCGTATCGGTCCCAGCCGAGCGTGCCGAGCGTGACCAGCAGTCCGGTGGCGAGCTGGATGGGCATCATCAGGAAGAACGCCGCCGCGCTGCGTGAGCGCGGCACGCCGAGGTCGCGGCCCATCTCCATCTGGGCGAGCACGGGCCAGACGGCGCCGGGGATGTATTTGCCGAGCTGGCCCACGAAGAACACCTTGGCCGCGGGCCTGAGCGGCAGCGGCGAGCCGAGGTCGGCCAGCAGGGTGCGCCAGGTCAGCATAGCCCCGAGCAGCGCGACGACCACGGCGGCCAGCGACCCGGCCAGCGCGGCCCAGGACAGCCGGGCGAACCCGGCGATCACCGCGTCCCACTGCGACGCCACGGCCCACCCGCCGAACCCGAGCGCGACGAGCAGGAACCCGAACCGAACGAGCTTCTTCGCCAGTGACCGGCCGGGGCGAGACGGCTTCACCGCGCCCTCGTCGGCGGAACCGCCGGCAAGAGCCGCCTCACGGGGATGCTCGCTCACAGCGGGCGCACCCGCTCAGGCGCCTGCGGCAGCGCCGCGCCCACGGGGCGCTTCGGGGTCTTGGTGGCCACCCACAGGTATGTCGGCACGACCGGCAGCAGCAGCCTGAGCACCGCGCGCGGCATCCTGGCCAGCGCGGCCTTCACCACTTTCCCCGGCAGGCCGGGGAACAGCTCGCCGCCGGCGAACCGGGTCGGCGTGGCGAGCACGGGGAAGGTGTAGTCCCACACGTGGAAGGCCCTGAGCATCTTCCGCAGCCCGCGCCGCGTCCTGAACCGCTCGTAGTAATGATCGGCCCGCCCGAACGCCCGCACGTACCGATCGGCGAGCGCCGGAGGCAGGTAGGACAGGAAGGGCAGCTTGTAGTGCGGCTCCATCACCCCGAGCCGGTTGCCCAGCCCCAGGTAGAGCACCCCGTCGTCGGAGAGCACCCGGTGCATCTCGGCCACCACCGCGTCCGGGTCGACGACGTGCTCGTAAATGTGGTTGAACACCAGCACGTCGATCGACCTGTCGGGGAACGGCAGCGCCGTGCCGTCACCGCACACGAACGCCACCCGCTCGCCGAACCGGTCGGCCGCCTTGCGCAGCCCCGGCACGTCGATGTCGATGCCCAGCGTGTGCCCGGCCCCGGCCTGCGCCAGCTCGTCGGCGATGAAACCGGCCGAGCATCCCACATCACCCACGGTCAGCCCGCCGAGCGGCCCGCGGAAGTGCTCCAGCACAGCGATGATCTTCGCTGCCTTCCGCCGCCGTTTCTCCTCGTCGAGCATGGCGGACTGGAACTGCGAGTATTCGAGCTGCGCGAGCCGTTGCTTCCCCACGGAGCCCCACAGTACCCATCTCGCCGCCAACCCGCTTTGGTACGGTGGCCGACCTGGCATGAGAAGGACGTACGGGGGCGAAGTGGCGCTGTTCGACAAGATCCGCGGCGAATTCATCGACATCGTCGAATGGCTGGACGACAGCAGGGACACCCTGGTCTGGCGTTTCCCCCGCTACGAGAACGAGATCAAGATGGGCGCCCGGCTCGTGGTCCGCGAGTCGCAGGTCGCGGTCTTCGTCAACGAGGGCGAGATCGCCGACGCGTTCGCGCCGGGCACGTACACACTGGAGACCCGGAACCTGCCGATCCTGTCCACGTTGAAGGGCTGGAAGTACGGCTTCCAGTCGCCGTTCAAGGCCGAGGTGTACTTCGTCAGCACCCGCCAGTTCGCCGACTTCAAGTGGGGCACGCAGAACCCGGTCATGGTGCGGGACGCCGAGTTCGGGCCGGTGCGGCTGCGGGCGTTCGGCGCGTACTCGGCCCGGGTCACGGACGCGCGTGCGCTCCTGCGGGAGCTGGCGGGAACCGATCAGCAGTTCCGCACCGAAGAGGTGGAGGGCTACCTGCGCCAGATGGTCGTGGGCCGGCTCGCCCACGCGCTCGGCACGGCCGGCGTGCCGGTGCTCGACCTCGCCGCCAACCAGCACGAGATGGGGCGGCGGCTGGCAGAGGTCCTGACGGCCGACCTGGCCGGGGTGGGGATCGCGATCCCGACCTTCACGATCGAGAACATCTCGCTGCCCGAGGAGGTGGAGCGGGCGCTGGACAAGCGCTCGCAGATGGGCATCGTCGGTGACCTCGGGGACTACGCGCGCTTCCAGGCCGCGAACGCGCTGGAGAACGCCGGCGGCGCCGCCGAAGGCATGGGCCTGGGCATGGGCATCGCCGCCGGCCAGCACATGGCCGCCTCCCTCGCCCCGCAACCCCAGCCCGGCCAGCCACCCACCGCCCAGTACTCCCAGCCCGGCCAAGCACCCACCGCCCAGCATCCCCAGGGACCCCCGCCACTCCCCCAGTGGTACCTCGGCATCGGCGGGGAGCGACGCGGGCCGTTCGACGAGGCCGCACTGCCCGCCGCCGGCCTGACCCCGGACGTGCTGGTCTGGAGGTCCGGGATGCCGCAATGGGCGCCCGCCCGTGACGTGCCCGAGCTGGCCGCCCTGCTGCATGACACGCCGCCACCGTTGCCGCCTGCCTGAACACGCCCGAGAGGACCCCCGTGACCACCACCACTCCGGCGCACCCGTGCGCGGGCTGCGGCGCGAGCGTGGCCTTCGCCCCCGGCACGACGACCCTCCAGTGCCCGTACTGCGGCCTGCGGCAGGGCATCGCCCCACCCACCCGCGACGTACGCGAGCACTCCTACGACGCCTTCCTGGCCAAGCCCCGCGTCCACACCCTCGCATCCCGCCAGTTCACCTGCCCGGGCTGCGCCGCCCGCACGGAGAGCGACGCGATCTCCAAGGCGTGCCAGTTCTGCGGCGCCGCCCTGGTGGCCGACACGGCGAACGACACCCAGATCGCTCCCGAGGCCGTGCTCCCGTTCGGCCTGGACCGGGGCGGCGCCAGGAACGCCCTGCGCGGCTGGGTGAAGACCCGCTGGTTCGCCCCGAACCGCCTCAAGAAGGTCAGCGAGGCGGAGACCATGAAGAGCACGTACCTGCCGCACTGGACGTTCGACGCGCACACGGTCTCGGACTACGTCGGCCAGCGCGGCGAGCACTATTGGGTCACCAAGCGCCATAACGGCACGACCCGCCGCGAGAGGCGCACCCGCTGGTACCCGGCCGGCGGCAGGGTGGCGCGTGCCTTCGACGACGTCGTGGTCGCCGCCACGACGCAGGCGCCCAAGGAGCGGCTGGACAAGCTCCAGCCCTGGCCGCTGCAGCAGGCGGTCCCGTTCGACCCGGGCTACGTGGCCGGGCACCACACCCTGCGCTACGACACCGAGCCGCAGACCGGCCTGGAGCAGGCCAAGACCGTCATGGCGGGGGTCATCCACGACGACTGCCGCCGCGACATCGGCGGCGACGTGCAGCGTGTCTCCTCGGTCGACACGAGCTACTCGCACGTCGCGTTCAAGCTGGTGCTGCTGCCGGTGTGGATCGGGAACTACGTGTACGGCGGCAAGACGTACCAAGTGCTGATCAACGGCGTGAACGGCGAGGTCCAGGGCGACCGGCCGTACAGCGCACTCAAGATCGCTCTGGCGGTGCTCGCCGCGGTGGCGCTCGTCGGGCTTGTCGTCTGGCTTTACCTGGCGAACCGCGCGTAGCCTGAGCGAATGCTCCGTCGGCTGCTGCGCATCGTCCTCGCCCTGATCGCGGTCGGATTCCTCGGCTACGGCCTGGCGCGCAACTGGGAGGAGACCACCGCCGCCGTGGCGGCGATGTCTCCGTGGGCGGTGCTCGGGGCCTTCCTCGCGGTGCTGGTCGGCCAGTTCTGCATGCTGGTGGCCTGGCGGGAGATCCTGGCGGGGCTGGGCACGTGGGTGCCGCTGCGGATCGCCGGGCGGATCATGTTCGTGGGCCAGCTGGGCAAATACATCCCGGGCGCGGTGTGGGCGTACGCGGCGATGATGGACCTGGGCCGTGATCATGGGAGCCCGCCGCGGCGCACGTTCGCGACGATCTCGCTCGGCCTGGTGATCAACATCGGGGTGGCGATCTCGATCGCGGCGGCCACCCTGTGGACGCTGGACGCGGTGCGGCAGGCCTGGTATCTGGCGCTGCTCGTGCCGGTGATCGCCGTGTGCCTGCACCCGAAGGTGCTCACCTGGGGCCTCAACCTGGCGCTGCGCATCGCCCGCAAGGAGCCGCTGGAGAGCGTGCTGCCCGGCCGGACCGTGGTCGTCGCGGTGGCGTGGACCGCGCTCGGCTGGTTCGTCTACGGCATCCACATCTGGCTGCTCAGCGGACGCGCGGACCTCTACATCATCGCGACCGGGGCCTACGCGTTCGCCTGGGCGACCGGCATCCTCACCGTCGTGGTGCCGGCGGGCGTCGGGATCAGGGAGGGCGCGCTGGTGCTCGTGCTCGGGCCGGTCATCGGCACCGCGCCCGCGCTGGCCGTGGCGATCGTGTCGCGGCTGGCGTTCACGCTGGCAGACGCGACGGCCGCGGGCGTTTCCTTCCTGCTCGGCCGTCAGGTGCCCAGGAGTGTCCCCGCGTACGCGGCCCAGAACGGCTCGGGATCGACGGCCTTGACCCCCGACCGCAACCTCTCGGGCTCCCCCGAGGCGTAGAACCGCTCAAGAGTCTCCCGCAGCGCGCCGGCGTCGCCGGGCTCGACGAGCAGCCCGTCCACGCCGTCGGTGACGTGGTCGGCCAGGGCCCCCACCCGGGTGGCGATCACGGGGACGCCGTGCTCGTGGGCGAGCCAGACGTTCTGGCTCGCGGTCGCGCTCCGGTAGGGCAGCACGAGCGCGTCGGCCGCGGCGAACAGCTTGGGCACGTCCTCGGCCGCCACGTAGCCGGGCCGGAGCTCCACCCGCTCCCCGAGGCCCAGCTCGTCGATCAGCGCCTTCGTCTCGTCGAGCCCGCCCCAGAACTCACCTGCCACGGTCAGCGAGACGCCCTCGGGCAACGCCCTGAGCAGCAGGTCCAGCCCCTTGTACGGGCGGACCATGCCGAAGAACAACAACCGGCGGTGCACCTGCGAGGACCGTTCGGCCGTGGTGGACGGCAGGTGCGGGGGCAGCGCCGCCACGCTGACCGGCTTGCCCGTCAGCCCCCGGGCCAGACCGGCCTGCTGCTCGGAGTGGGCGAGCACGCCGTCGACCCGCTTGAGCAGGGCCTTCATCAGCGGCTCGTCGTAGGGCTTCGGCTCATGCGGCAGGACGTTATGGCAGAGGGCAATCGTCCTGACTTTTCGCGAAATCCCGTACAAGATCCCCAGGTACGCGGGGACCTGCACCGGGCTCAGCACGGCCAGCACCACCAGGTCGGCCGACCGCAGCCGCCGCCCGGCCGCCACCCACCCGTCCGGCCGCCGCCAGTCGAGCCTGCGCACGGTCTCCGGATAGGGCGTGCCCTCGGGGGTGGAGATCGTCTGCTGTCCCGGGTAGAGGAACGACGGATATTGCGCCCGCCACGACTCGATCACCACATCGTGCCCGAGCGCCGACAGCCGGTGCGCCAGCTCCGTGGTGTGCTGCGCCCCGCCGCCCTTGTACGGATAGGTCGGCCCGACGATCGCGATCCGCACGAGCCTATTCTCCCCGCGAGCGCACGATCAGGTCGGCCAGCAGCGCCACGGACCCGATCAGCATCCCGGACAGGAAGATCATGACGGTGTTGGCCGGGAAATAGAACGGGTGCTGGACCATGTCCCAGACACCCTTCACGAACCCGATGCCGACCAGCCACAAAGCGGGCGGCATCAGCACCTTGAGCGGGTTGAAGTACATGATCATCCGCAGTACCTGCAGGATGTAGCGGTAGGCGTCGGACACGAAGCTGAACTTCGACGTGCCGGCCCGCTTGGCGTAGTCGATCGGCAGGTAGTAGATGTCGTGCTGGTTGGACAGGAACGACAGCGTGATCGTCGTCACGCACGAGAACCCGGGAGGCAGCAGCCGCAGATAGGGCTTGGCCACCGACTTGCGGAAGGCCCGCAGCCCCGAGTTGAGGTCGGGGATCTTCTGACCGGCCAGCATCTCCGCGACCTTGCGGATCACGAACTTGGCGGGCACCCGCAGCAGCTTGTGCGAGCCCTCCTCGGTGGTGCGCGCGCCGACCACCTGGTCGATCGTCGGATCCTTCTCCAGGATCTGCACCAGCTCGGGGATGCGCTCGTTGGGGTAGGTCATGTCGGCGTCGGTCCAGACCACGATCTGGCCCTTGGCGTCCTGCGACCCGATGCGCCGCACGGTGCCGGAACCGCCGTTGCGATGGAAGGCGCGCACGCGCAGATGCGGATAGCTCGGCGCGGCCTCCTGCAACCTGGCCAGCGTCAGGTCGGTGGAACAGTCGTCGATGGCCAGGAGCTCATAGGTGTAGCCGCTCGAGTCCATGGCCCTCGTGATGCGCTCGACTTCGTCGATGACGTGATCCTGCTCGTTGTAGCAGGGAAGGACGATGGTGACGTAGGGCGCTTCTTCCACGGCAGGTCCACTCTTGGGGGTCTCAGGCGTGCTCACGGGGCTCGAGGTTACTGTGCCCACCTTAAGGCCAGGTCCACATCAGGCCGATCTCTTCACCGAGCCACGGCCATCCACACGTTGATCTCCATTGACCACGTCCCGTTAGGGGCGTCGGTGAGCGACCGCTCGTCCTGGAGCGTGACCAGCGCCATCACATGATCAGCCGGCCCGTACGGCGCGACCTGCCCGGGCGCGGCGGCCAGCACGACCGGGACGCGGCCGGCCGCGCGAACCCGCTCGATCAGGCGGCGCACCTCGGCGTCGGGCGCGGTCTCCGCCCCGGCCCCCCGTTTCACCTCCGCCGCCGGCCGGTCGCACATCCCGCGGACGAGCTGAGTGAATCGGTCGCCGGTGACCCTCTCCACGACCAGCACGGACGCGTCGGGCGGGATCTTGGCGCACATCGCCTCGACCGCCGCCGCCTCCCCCCGCTCGACCGGAGTGAACGCGGTGCCGATCGAGGTCACTACGGGCGGCACGAGCACGACCAGGACGGCCGCCGCCGTCACCCACCAGCGCCTGGTGCCCAGGCGGCTCAGCGCGTACGCGGCGAGCAGGATCAACCCCGGGATCACGATGGGGACCAGGCGGCGGGCCGCCCACGGGTGGTCGGGGGTGATCTCGGGGCGGAGCAGCGTGGTCACGGTGGTCCAGCCGATGACCGCGAGCGGCAGCAGCCAGTCGAAGGGCGTGCCGTCACGCAGCAGCCTGCGGACGAGCACGGCCGCCGCGATCGTGGCCAGCACCACCACGGGGAGGCCGACGTACCAGATCACCCAGTGCAGGGAGTTTTCGAAGTAGAGCAGCCGGCCGTCCACGGGCATGACGTTGGCCCGCTGGATCGACTCGATCATCGCGAACGTGCGCCGGTCTTCCGGCGTGACCGGGTCGCGGGTGACGGTCTGCAGCCACGGGCGCACGTACAGGGCGGCCATGAGCAGCACCACCAGCCCGGCCCCCACCGCGGGCGCCCACCTGGGCAGCCGGATCCTGGACAGCATCGGCGCGGCGGCGGTGCCGGCCAGGGTGAGCAGGAGGACCCCGCCGCAGATGAACAGCAGCGGCCTGACCGAGCTCGACAGGTACGACAAGTAAGGCCGGGCCAGCAGGTACGCCGCCAACATCCCGAGCCCGGCACCGGCCACCAGCCCGGCCGCCAGCGGCAGCCCCAGCGCCCCATACGGCCTGGCGGAGCCCGCGGGACGCGAGCGCCGCATCGCGATCAGCAACCCCGCGAACGCGAGCACCGGCAGCACGTCCCGCAGCCCGTCGACCCTGACCAGCACGGCCAGCCCGAACACCAGCCCCGCCAGCAGCCCCCGGCCCCAGCCGGGCCGCCCGAGCGCGTCGTGCGCCAGTGCCAGCCCGCCGAACAGCAGGATCAGCGACGGGATCTCGCTGAACGTGGTCCGCGAGGTGTAGAGGATCGGCATGCTCACCGCGAAGGTCAGTGCCGCGAGCACCGCCCATCGGGCCCCGGCCAGCCGCGCCACCACTCCGGCCACCGTGAGCACGGCCAGCCCGCCCAGCACGGCCGGCACCGCGAACGGCACGCCGAGCCAGTGGCCGAGCGCGAACATCATCGGCGCTCCCGGCATGAACTGCGGCGCCACCCCTCCATCCACGCCGTAGAACCCGACGCCCTCGAAGAGCAGCCAAGAATCGGCCCCGCCGAACGCCTCCGGCTGGACGGATATGGGCAGCGCGCCGTGGCCGGCGATCCAGGCGGCGTACTGCGCGTAGGTGGCCGGGTCGCGCCTGACGATCAACTGCTCGCTGTGCATGACCCCGTTGAAGACGGCCGACGCCGCCGCGACCGCCACCACCCCGACGACCTGCCAGACCGTGGCCTCGACCACCTTGCCGGCCTGTCGCGTCCCCGCCCAGCACAGCAGGGCGGCGGCGGGCACGCCGAGCAGCAGCGTGGGCAGCGGCGCGAACCGGCCGAGCAGCAGCAGCGGCAGCCCGGCCAGCAGCCAGCCCGCCACGGCGAGCGCGGGCGCCACCGAGAGCGCGGCGAGCACCCGGCCGGGTCGATCGAGTTCCATCGGAGAGCGAGCGTACCCAGTGCACGTGTGCGCCATCACATGGCGGCCGCTCATGGCGCGGGTGTCGTGTGACGGCCGGTAGCGTACGCGACGTGCCGGACAAGCAGGAGGATGGGCGGGTGACGTCGGTGGTTCGCGCGGCCGAGCCCGCGCTGAGCGGCCGGTGGGCCGGTGTGGCCCGACGGCACCGATGGTTCCTCGTGGTGCTCGCCCTCGGCACGCTGCTGCGCGCCCTGGCCATGCTGGGCTACCGCCCGGCCCTGTGGTTTCCCGACACCTACACCTACATCGTCACCGTCTTCAAGCCGCGCCCCGACCTGGTGCGCCCGGCCGGCTACTCGATGTTCATCAAGCTGCTGGAGCCGTTCCATTCCTTCGCCGCGGTGGCGGCGGTCCAGCATCTGCTCGGTCTGGCCACCGGCGTGCTCATCTACCGGGTTGCCAGAAAGGCCCCCCGGTGGGCGGCGACGCTGGCCACGGTGCCCGTGCTGCTCGACGCCTACCAGGTCGAGCTGGAGCACCTGCTGGTGTCCGACACCTTGTTCATGTTCCTGGTCGTCTCCGCCGTGGCGCTGTGCACGACGCGCCGGACGAGCACGGTCGCCGTCACCGGGCTGCTGCTGGCCGCCGCCACGCTGACCAGGACCGTCGGCCAGCCGCTCATCGCGGTGTTCGCCGCCTGGTTCCTGCTGCGCAGGCAGGTGGGGCACACCGGGGTGCTGCTGCGCAGGCGGGTGGGGCACGCCGGGATGCTGCTGGCGGCCGCCCTGGTGCCGCTCGTCGCCTACGGCGCCTGGTTCTACGCCACCTACCAGCGGGTCGGCCTCATCGGCGCGAACGGCGCCTTCCTGTACGCAAGGACGATGTCGTTCGCCGACTGCGCCAGGATGGACCCGCCTCCGGACCTGAAGGTCCTGTGCGACCCGCGCCCGCCCGAGCAGCGTCCGCCGTCCCAGGAGTACATCTGGGCCAAGGACGCGCCTCTGGTGCGGCTGCCTGGCATCACGTTCACGAAGGAGACCGACGACCTGGCGGCCAGGTTCGCGACCCTGGCGATCGTCAAGCAGCCGCTCGACTACGCCGCCTCCGTGCTGACCGAGCTCGGCCGCACGTTCCGGTGGGACCGCCCGGTCTATCCGGACCAGGAGATCTACGCTTATTACCAGTTTCCCGTGACGCCACCGGGACCACCTGGACGTTATCCCGCGCAGGTCGGCGCCGAGTATGCCAAGCTCTATGAGCAAGGTGCGATCGGCACGGAGATCGTCGAGCCCTATGCCGGATGGCTGAGGGCCTACCAGAGCATGGTGCGGCTGCCCGGCCCGCTGCTCCTGGGGGTCCTCCTGGTGCCTCCCATAGCGGCCATCGCCGAGCTCCGGCGCAGGCGAAAGGCAGGGCGCCTCGCGGGAGCTCCGTCCTGGCCGGTGCCGTGGTCGGTGGCCATTGTGTTGCTGATCACACCGGCCGCCGCGGCGGAGTTCGACTATCGCTACGTGTTGCCGGCCGTACCTCTGGCCTGTCTTGCCGCGGCCCTGAGCATCAGGCCTGACCTGCGAAATCAGTCAGGAAGCCAGAAAGAGTTCAGCGAATGATATTCCACCTCATGTCCGGCTCTGAGTATGCTTGCCCGCGGAAACATCACGCCCGGGTCACGGCCGTTTCCGGCGGTCGTCACACCGGACACGCCGAACCTGACCTAGTCTCGTGGCGCGGAAGGACCAAGCCGGCGCGCGAGCGCGAGGAACGAGGCTAGGGGGCGTATGAGTGAGTACAGAAGCGTGCCGGTAGCCGACCCGGCGCAGGACCGCAGGGGCGCCCCCACCCAGCCCGGCAGCAGGATGGCGCGCAGGGCCGCGGCGGCCGCCACGCCACCGCCGCCACCCGACGACCGGCCGTCGCGCAGCCACCGCGGTGGCGGGGGCGGCCAGGGCAAGATGCGGGTGCTGGCCTGGATCAGCATCGGCGTCACGTCGGTCATGGTCGCGGGCTCGCTGACCGCCTACACCGTTTACCGGGACGCCTTCGGCAACATCACCCAGAAGAGCGTCAAGGAAGACATCATCACCCCGCGTCCCCCGGACACCGGCGCGCTCAACGTGCTGCTCGTCGGCTCCGACACCCGTGCGGGCGAGGGCAACGCGAAATACGGCCAGCAGCTGGCCAGGACCGCTGACGCGGGCGGCAAGCGCACCGACACGATCATCCTGATGCACATCTCGCCCAACCGCGACAAGGCACGGCTGATCAGCTTCCCGCGCGACTCGATGGTGCAGATCCCCCGGTGCAAGAACGAGACCACCAAGCAGGAGATGGCGCCGCACCGCGACATGATCAACGCGGCCTACAACACCGGCGGCATCGCCTGCACGATGTCCACCATCGAGACCCTCACCGGCATCCGCATCAACCACTTCGTCGAGGTGGACTTCAGCGGCTTCAAGAACATCGTCGACGCGCTCGGCGGCATCGAGATCTGCCTCAAGTCCGGCGTCAACGACAAGGCGTCCAAGCTGGTCCTGCCGCCGGGCAAGAGCCTGCTCAACGGCGAGAAGGCGCTCGGTTACGTGCGCCTGCGCAAATACGGAGACGGCAGCGACATCCAGCGCATCAAGCGCCAGCAGATCTTCCTGAGCAAGGTCGTCGCCAAGGCCACCAGCAGCGATCTGATGACCGACGTGGGCAAGCTGCGGGACTTCATCGCCGCTGCGGCCGGGTCCGTCACCATGGACCCCGACCTGGCCAACGACACCGAGCGGCTCATCGAGATCGCGATGAGCGCCAAGCAGCTGACGGCCAAGGGCGTGCAGTTCACGACGGTCCCGTGGGTCCCCGACCCCGAGAACCCGGAGGCTCGCGTGGTGTGGAAGGAGCCCGACGCCACCAAGCTGTTCACCTCGGTCAAGACCGACACCGAGGTCGCCGTCCCGGCGCCGTCCGCCAGCGCCAGCGCCAAGCCCAAGGAAACGGTCAAGCCGCAGCAGGTGAAGGTCCAGGTGCTCAACGGCACCAAGACCGTGGGCAAGGCCAAGGAGGTCGCCGACCAGCTCGCCGAGCAGGGCTTCAACGTCGTGGGCGTGGGCAACTACGAGGCCGCGGACGGCCAGAGCATGGCCAAGAGCGAGATCCACTACGCCAAGACGATCGACACGGCGCCCGACTACGCCGACACGCTCGCCGGCGCGGTCCTGCCCAAGCCGGCTCCGGCGGCGGGCAAGGTGCCGGCGACCAACGCGCAGGCGTACGTCCCGGCGACCGCGGCTGCGGGGACCGCGCCCAAGAGCGGCCCGGTGATCCAGCTCGTCGTCGGTGAGGACTTCGAGTCCGTCAAGGTGACCGAGCTGCCCGACAGCGTGAAGCAGAGCACCATCACGGCCTCGCAGCAGACGAACGTTTGCACCTAAGACTCCAAGTTCCCTGTGTAAGCGGCCGTTCTGGGCGTCCTTGAGAGACAGGACCCGTGGAGCGGGATAGTCTGTTGCGGGTCGGCGACGCAGCGCGACACCGCATCGTAAGGTGGCATTCACGTCGTGTTGTCGTCGTGTTCCCCGGCCCCTAGCGAAGAGCGACGCTCGTGTCTGACACCAGATTCTCTCGACCGGCTGCATCCCCGCCGAGCCCGGCGGGTCCGGAAGAGGGAGGTGGGCCCGCCAATACGGGCGCGCGGTGGCCGCTGCCGGAGGAGACCTTCTGGAGCGAGCAGACCGACCCGCACGGCGTCCTGCCGGACGACCAGCCGGGCCCTCGCGCCGCCACGTCGCCGGCCGATCCGCGCGCCGTCACCGCCGCGCCCTCCAGGACGCCCACCACGGCTCCCGGGGTGCCCGTCGGGCCGCCAGGCGCGGATGGGGAGCGCATCGGGCATGGAGAGCGCGTCGGGCGTGAAGAGCACGAGATCACGACGGACGAGCGCTCCCGAGTGCATGGGGTCGCGACGGACGAGCGCCCGCTGACGCAGGCCGAGCCGACGCCGGAGGCCGAGCCGGGCAAGCGCAAGCGCGACCCCTTCCTCGACAACGTCAAGTTCGTCCTGATCGCGCTCGTGGTCGTCGGCCACTCGCTGGTGCCGACGCTGTCGGCCGACTCCTCCAGGGCCCTCTACATCTTCATCTACACCTTCCACATGCCGTTGTTCGTGCTGATCAGCGGCTACCTGTCCAGAAACTTCTGGAACTCCAACGCCAAGACCAACAAGCTGGTCGACACGTTCCTGGTCCCCTACGTCGTCGTCGAGGTCGGCTACGCCGCGCTCCGCTTCTCCCTGGGCCAGAAGTGGAGCCTGACGATCATCGACCCGGCGTGGCTCAACTGGTATCTGCTGGCGCTGCTGTTCTGGCGGTTGTCCACACCGGTGTGGAAGCGGATGAAATACCCCATCCCGGTAGCCATCGCGATCTATCTGTTCGCCGGGTTCTCACAGATCTCCGGCGATTTCAGCATGGACCGCTTCTTCGGTCTCCTGCCGTTCTTCGTGATCGGCCTGGTGCTGCAGCCCGAGCACTTCGAGCTGCTCAACCGGCGGTGGATCAAGATCGTGTCCGGGTTCACGGTCATCGGCGCGGCCGCGGTGGCGATCTACGTCGCGCCCCAGGCGCCGCTCGACCCGTTCTACTTCAAGCACAGCTTCCAGGACATGGACCTGTCCTGGTACATGGGGCTGGGCCTGCGTACCGGGCTTCTGGTGTGCTCGCTGGCCATGTGCTTCGCCGTCCTGGCACTGGTGCCCAGGGGTGAGACGTGGTTCTCCGACCTCGGCACCCGCACCCTCTACTGTTACCTGTTGCACGGCATCCCGGTGCTGATCGCCAAGGAGATGGGCTGGCTGGAGTTCCCGTGGCTGCACGGGCCGCTCGGCGTGCTGGCGATCAGCTCCAGCTGCTTCGCCCTGGCGATCGTGTTGTGTCTGCCGGAGACCAGGACGGTCTTCAAGTGGGTGCTCGAGCCCCGCCTCGTCTGGCTCTATCGCCGTCCCTCTGGAAGTTAAGCGGCCGTTCCACCCGCATTAACGCCTTTGACCTGGTAGGCGCGGAGCATCGACACATGCGCGCATGTGTCGCCACAACCGTCCATCACCCCGAGGACGCCCGGATCATGCATAGGCAGATCAGGGCGTTGCTCGACGCGGGCCACGAGGTGACCTATGTGGCGCCGTTCACCTACTACAACGTGACCCCGGCCATGGGGCTCACCGCGGTGGACGTGGCCCGCTCGGCCTTGTTCGGCAAGGCACGGGCGGCGCTCAGACGCGGCGTCAGGGGCGCGGACCTGCTGATCGTCCATGACCACCGGCTGCTGAGCGCACTGCCGTACCGGCGTCCTCCGGTCGTGTGGGACATGCGCGAAGATGTCACGCCCAGACAACTGGCCCGCGCCGAGCGGCGCCATCGAGTGATCACCTCCGCGGTGGTGCCCGAAGCGACCCTGGTGTCGCCCAGTCCTCCCCCTCCTGGCGACACCAGGGTGGTGCACATCGGCCGTCTGTCGGTCGAGCGCGGCGTCAACGAGCTGATCGGGCTGGCCGAGCGCCTGGTGCCGCACGGCATCCGGCTGGACCTCATGGGGTCCGCCGAGCGCGACGTGCGCCCGCTGCTGCGGGACGCGCAGCGGGTCGGCCTGCTCGACTGGTTCGGGTACGTGCCCAACAGGCACGCGCTGCGCATGGCCGAGGGCGCGCTGGCCGGCCTGTCGCTGGCCGACGGCACGGTACGCGAGGTGCCGACGAAGATCATGGACTACATGGGCCGCGGGCTGCCGGTGATCACCACGCCGCAGGGGGCCACGGTGGTGGAGGGCGCCGGCTGCGGACTGGTCGTGCCGCTGGACGTGGACGCCGTGCTGAACGCTGTCCTGGACCTGAAGGAGGACGCGGTGCGGCGGATCAGGCTGGGCGCCCAGGGCCACGCCGAGGCGCGTCTGCACCACCACTGGCCGGACCACGCGGCGGCCTTCGTGCGCCAGGCCGAGTCGTGGGCGGGCAAGCCCGCCACGCACGCTCTGGCGGTGTAGTCATGGTAAGCCGGGCCCGAGGTTGATGTACTGGGACCATGGCATCTCATCTGATCCAGGGCCGGACGGTGGACATGCCTGTCCGGGTGAGGGACGCGGAGATCTGCAGTGCCTTCTACCCGGTGCGTGCCGACGCCGCCCGGGCGGTCATCGCGTATTCCGGGCTCGACGTGGCCGAGGCGCTGCCCGGCAAGGCCGTCTGCATGCTGCTGTTCGTCGACTACCGCGACGGGGACCTCGACACCTACCACGAGTTCGGGATGGCCTTCCTGGTCCGCCCTCCTGGCGGCTCGGGGGCCAAGGGACTCGCCGATCTCCGGGAAGCGGGGATCTTCGTGCACTGGTTGCCCGTGGACCAGCGGTTCACGCTGGACGCGGGGCGCACGATCTGGGGGTTCCCGAAAGAGCTCGCGGACATCGAGTTGCGGCTCGGCTCGCCGTACAAACGATGCATCCTGCGCAAGGACGACAGGCTCGTGCTGGACATGCTGATCAAACCGGGGGTGCCGGTGCCGGGCGCCGCGGCGATGGCACCGATGGACGCCTACACGCACCGGGATGGGGTCACGCGGCGCGTCCCCTGGTCCGTACGCGCCCGCGGCGCCAGGATGCGGCCCAGCGGCGCGCTGATCCGCCTGGGCAACCACCCCATCGCCAAGGAGTTGAGCGAGCTGGGTCTGCCCAAGCGGGCCATGTTCACCACGACGGTCTCGCGGGCGACGATGACGTTCGGCGCAGCCGTGGAGATCTGAGCCGGACGATCGGGGAGCGGCCGAGCCAGACGATCGCGGACGGCCGAGCTAGACGATCGGGGGGCGGCCGAGCTTGACCATGCGCCAGGCCGTGCGCCAGGCCATCGGCCGCCGCTCGCCCGCCGGGCTGCGCAGGCCCTCCATGAATCCGGCGAACCACGCCTTGAGCGCCGTCGACGACCCGCGTTCGCGGACGAGGGTGAGCGCCACCCAGTTGGTCAGGTAGAGCACCGCCAGCGGCCACGGCAGGTTGCGGCGGGCCAGCCAGACACGGTTACGGGCGTTGAGCCGGTGGAAGTTGGCGTGCCGGGTCGGCGGGACCTGCGGGTGGTACATCACCGTCTCGGCGTCGTATTCGATCCGGTAACCCTCGCCGAGCAGCCGCCAGGCCAGGTCGGTCTCCTCGTGGGCGTAGAAGAAGCGCTCGGGCAGGCCACCCACCTGCAGGAACGCCGAGCGCCTGACGGCCGAGGCGCCGCCGAGGAAGGTTGTGACCGGCGAGGAGCGCTGCGGGTCACCCGCACGCAGCCGGGGCACGTGCCGCCGCTGGCCGATGCCGCCGTCGGGGTCCATCACCCGAAAGGAGATCACCGCCAGGTCCGGCTCGGTGGCGAAGCGATCACGCACGTGCGCGACGACCTTCTGGCTGGCATACCAGCCGTCGTCGTCGAGAAACAACACGACGTCTCCCGAGCACTCCTCCACGCCGCGATTACGGCCGGCGGGGATGCCCGTGTTCTGGTCGAGCCGGATCGACTTCACGACCGCGGCGGACCCCTCGGGTGGCGTGGCCGACAGCTCGGGCACGTCGGCGCCGTTGCCCACGATCACCACTTCGACGTCGCCGTCGACCTGGTTGAGCGCGGACTCGACCGCCCGGTTCAGCTCCGCGACCCGGTTGCCCATGGTGAGAATGACACACGAGATCTTCAAGAGATCACCAGGCGGTCGTGGCATGCTTTCATGATCACCGAGTCTGTTTCTGGGTACGGGTGAAGCTAAGCGTATCGGAACCGGGGATGAACCCCCACCGAACGGCGGACGTCCGATCAATACGACGGACATCGCCCCTCTTCGGTTCCGATATGCCATCACGCCAGGCGCCTCGACGAGACGATGCTTACCAAATGCAGAACAACCTGTAGGCAAGCCGCTACGAAACACGCGACGAGAAGAACCCGGGTGACCGTCAGGCCGCCGGCGAACTGGTCGACGATCGCTGCCGCCAGCGCGAGCAACGACAGCTCGATCGGCTGCATGATCCGGTGGAATTGCGTCGCCGACAGCACCCGCCGGCCCAGTGCCAGCAGCCCGGAGCGGAACTGCACCGCGGACGCCTCTGTAGCGGCCGGCAGGCCCCCCTTTGCCCGGGCCACCTCCACGAGGTCGGTCTCGGCCTTGATGAGGATGGCGCCGAGCGCGGCGGCGACGCCCAGCACCGTATACCAATCGGGCATGACGGCCGACGCCCGCCAGCCCAGCCCGACCAGCAACGCGGCCTCGGTGAAGTAGGCGCCGACGCGGTCCAGGTAGACGCCGACCAGCGAGGTCTTCCCCGTCCAGCGGGCCAGCTCACCGTCGGAGCAGTCGAGCAGCAGGTAGACCTGCACGAGCAGAGCGGCGGCCACGACGGCCCACAGCCCCGGCAAGGCCAGGACGACACCCGCCGCGATCCCGACGAACGTCATCAGCCAGGTGAGCTGGTTGGGCGTGACCGGCGTCTTGGTCATCAGCCAGGTGACGTAGATCGACAACCTGCGCATGTAGAGCACGCCTGCCCAGTGCTCGCCGTTCCTGCGATCGAGGTGGCCGGCGGGCTGGGCGACCCGCCGCAGCTCAGCGACCGAAGGCGTGGACATAGTCCCCCACCCGATCGCGGATCTCGTTGTCCTGCATGCGCAGGTGCTCCAGGATCGTGTAACGGCCGGGGCGGGTCGCCGGCGCCAGCGCGACGGCCTCGGCGAACTGCTCGTCGCTCAGCCCGATGTCGGCGGGGACGACCGGCAGCTCGTGCCGCCGCAGGCAGTCGACCACCTGCGTGACCCGGGCCTTGTCCTCCCTCAGGAAGAAACAGAAGGCGGCACCGATGCCGGCGAGCTCGCCGTGGTTGGAGGTGCCGGGGAAGAGCTGATCCACGGCATGAAGGATCTCATGGTCTCCACCGCTCGCGGGCCGCGATGACCCCGCGATCACCATGGACATGCCGGACAGGATCAGAGATTCGGCCAGCACGGTCAGGAACGCGTCGGACTCGATGGAGTCGCCGCGGCCGATGAGCGCCTCTGCGGCGGTGCGGGCCATCGAGCAGGCCAGCCCGTCGATGGGCTCGCCCCGCTCGATGTTGCCGAGCTGCCAGTCCTCAATGGCCGACAGGTTGCTCACCACGTCGCCCACACCCGCCCTGACCAGCGACTTCGGCGCGCTGTGCACGAAGTCGAGGTCCACCAGGATCGCCAGCGGCATCGGGACCCCGAAGGTGCCCTTGCCGCCCTCGTACACGAGGGAGGCGGTGGGCGAGCAGATGCCGTCGTGGGAGAGGTTGGTGGCCACCGCGACCATCGGGATGCCGGCCAGCGACGCGGCGTATTTGGTCGCGTCGATGGTCTTGCCGCCACCGACGCCGACCACCACCTCGTAGGCGCCCTTGCGCAGGTCCGCGCCGAGCGTGACGGCCGCGTCGACCGACCCGTCGGCCACCCTGAACACCTCGGCCTCATCCAGCTGAGGCGCGATCAGGCTCTCGATGTGGTCGCCCTGGCCGGGGCCGACTGCCACGGCGACCCTGCCGGAGGTCGCCACGCGGCTATCGGCCAGCAGAGCGCCGAGCTCGGCCACGGCGCCACGTCTGACCTGCATGGTCAGCGGCGCCGGCAACATCCTCGCGAGAAGCGGCATGCCCGCCCCCTCAGTAGCGAACGGCTATGGTGCGGGCCTTGGCCAGGTCGTCGTGGTTGTCCACCTCGACCCAGTCGACCTCGCCGATGGGCGCGGCGTGGATCGTCTCACCGCGCTCGACCATCTCCTGGTAACCGTCCTCGTAGTAGAGCTGCGGGTCACGCTCGAACGTGGCCTTCAGCGCGTCGGCCAGCCGCTCTCCGGCACCCGGTCTGATCAGGGTGGCGCCGATGTATTCGCCGTAGGCCTCGGCCGGGTCCATCAGCTTGGTGATGCGCCGCAGCGAGCCGTCAGGCGAGAGCGTGACCTTCATCTCCTCGTCGGCGAGCTTCTTGACGTCGTCGACGGCCAGCAGGATGTCGCTGGTCTCGGGGGCGGACAGGAGCGTCTTCTCGACCGAGACCGGGTGCACGGTGTCGCCGTTGACCAGCAGCGCGCCCTGGGAGAAGTAGTCGCGGGCGCACCACAGGGAGTAGGCGTTGTTCCACTCCTCGGCCTTGTCGTTGTGCACCAGGGTGAGCTTGACGCCGTATTTCTTCTCGAAGGCGTCCTTGCGCTCGTGCACGGCCTGAGCGGCGTACCCGACGATGATCACGATCTCGCGCAGGTCCACCTCGGCCAGGTTGCGCAGCGAGATGTCCATGATCGTGGTTTCACCGTCGACCGGCACGAGCGCCTTGGGCAGCGTGTCGGTGTACGGCCGCAGGCGTCGTCCGGCCCCAGCGGCCAGCACCATTCCCAGCAACGTGCACTCCTCAGTCGAGCATGTCGAGCATGACGTACGTAGGCCCAAAGGTTAGTTCCCTTTGGGCCCTCCGCGGGTAATCCGGCGTTAGTCTTGCGTTCCCATATCGGTCGCTTCCACCCCAGATCGGGGTGCGGCCAGCAAGCAGGTCAAGCTCTCCCAGGCGAACAACCCCCACAGGTAGAGCGCGAGCACAAGGTAACCGAAGGTCAACGACCCCAGGAGAGCGACCAGCGAGACCGCCATCATCCGGCCGTCCCAGCCGAGCCCCAGCGTGGACAGCCACGACGGCGCGTAGATGCGCTGGCGCAGCCGATAGACGAGATCGTAGTGGTGGAACGCCAGCGCGCCGAGCAACAGGAAGATCAGCGCCGGGTTCAGCTGGTGGGCGAACCCGCACGCGGCCACGAACGTGTACTCGATCACCCGCAGGATCGGCGGCACGAGCCAGTCGAGCCTGCCGTCGTGCGGATGGGTGCTGCCGGGCCCGGCCAGCAGCAACGTCACGGCCGGCGCGAACACCGCGAGCCCGTCGGTACCCGCGACACCGAGCACCAGCAGCACGCCGGTGACGAACGTGCCGGCGAGCACCGGCGGCAGCGGCGGCAACTGCCCGGCCACGAGCAGGCCCATGGCGCGGGAGAGCGGACCGTCGTCGCGGTAGGCCACGACCGTGCTGTTGGGTACGGGGGCCATGTGCACAGGACTCATCGCGCCGACCTCATCATCCGCCCGGCAAGTTGGTAGAGGGCCGCCACGCCACCCCAGCAGAGCAGGGAGAGGAATGTCACCCTGGGGTTCCAGACGGCGGCGGTGACGGCGATCAGTGCGGTCCGCTCACCGATGGGCAGCACGATGATCTTCTTGATCCAGCGGGTGGCTCTCCGGCGGTCCAGACGCTGGGCGAGCCTGAGCACGCCGGCCGCGTGCCGGGCGTCGGCCGACTCCTGCAGCGAGCGGGCCGGTCTGCCCCAGCTCGCGCCGACCCGGGCCGCGTCGGCGACCGCCCCGGCATAGGCGAAGTCGATGGCGTGCCGGACGACCTGCAGGATCATCGCGGCCACAGCCAGATACCAGATGCCTGGGTCGGTGGAGCCGAAGGCCAGGCCGACGTAGACGATGTACTCCTTGATGCGGTCCGCCATGCAGTCCGCCCACGCGCCGAGCGGCGAGAACGTGCGGGTGTAGCGGGCCAGCTGACCGTCGAGGCAGTCGAGCGTGAACGACAGGTAGAACAGCAGCGCCCCGAGCAGCCGCCCGCCCTGGGTGCCCGCGGAGAACCACACGGCCGCCAGGAGGGCCAGGCCGACCGAGACGCCGGTCACGGTGTTGGGGCTGAGCTTGAGCTTGACGGCCGGCTTGATCAAATAGCGCGACCAGGTGGAGACGAAGTAGGTGGCGAAGAAGCCGTCGTCCTGCTTGACCGAGGTGTCCAGCCTGACCTTGGCCTCGTCCACCTCGGCCAGCGCCGCGACGGCGCTGTCGGCGGCGTGCTGGCCGGTCACCCGGTCGGCGTGCAGCGGCCCGATCCCGGCGGCCCGCACCGGCACGCCCGTCCTGACCAGCCCGACCAGCAGCAGGTCCACTGCTTCGACCGGGGTGACGGGGCCGAGCTTGCCGGCGTCGGCCAGTTCGGCCAGCTCCTCGGCGATGTCCGCCAGTGTGCCCAGATCGGACTCGCCGGCCTGCAGCACGCCGCGGAACGTGGCGTTGGCCTCGGGGACGAGGTGAAATGAGCTGCCCGCGGCGACGACCTTGCCGCCCTCGACGCGTACGGGCGGCCGCATGGGCCCCGCGGTCGCGTCGTGGGAGATCAGTGCCCCGGTGGCGTGCGCGGGGTGCTCCAGCAGCAGCGCGAGCGCCTCGGTGTGGGCCACGAGGTCGGCGGGGAGCACGGCGACGGCGCCTGCCGAGATCCGGGCGATCTTGGCGACGCCCCTGAGGTCGGCTCCGAGTCCGCCGTCCGGGGTGACCACTTGGACCTCGTTCACGGGCAGCGTGGCGAGCTGGCCGGCGATCCGGTCGAGCAACGTGCCGTCCGCGCAGGAGAGCCGGGCTGCCGGGGTCGTGGCGAGCAGCACGACCGACGTGGTCGTGCTCTCGCGGGTCGTGAACGAGTCGGGCAAAGCGCGGGTCTCCTCCCGGCCGGGGTGGAGCGCGTGGACTTGGGGGGTGCGTAGCCAGCGTAGCGACAGGTCAGGCCAATATCACGGAACAGCACCGTTACTCTGCCAGTATGGATTCAAGGTCGGTTGGGGTGCTTTTGGCGGGCGGTGTGGGGCAGAGGGTGGGATTGGCCACTCCCAAGCAACTCGCCGAGATCGCCGGAAAGACGATCATCGAGCACTCGATCGCCGTGTTCGAGGATGCGCCGGAGATCGATGAGATCGTGGTGCTGATGACCCCGGGCTACACCGACCGGGTCCGCGAGATCGTGGACAAGGGTGGCTACCGCAAGGTCACGAAGATCGTGGAGGGCGGCGCGAGCCGTACGGAGAGCACGTGGCGGGCCCTGCAGGCGCTGGGCACGCAGGAATGCAACGTGCTGCTGCACGACGCCGTGCGACCGCTCGTGGAGCCCCGGATCATCGCCGAATGCGTCAAGGCCTTGCGCACGCATCGCGCCGTCGACGTGGCCATCCCGAGCTCCGACACGGTCCTCGTCGCCGTGCCCGGGCCGGACGGCGAGGTCATCGGCGAGGTGCTGGACAGGTCGCGGCTGCGGCGCAGCCAGACGCCGCAGTGCTTCAAGCTGTCGGTGATCAGGCAGGCGTACGAGCGGGCGCTCGCCGACCCCGACTTCGGCAGCCGCCCGGCCACCGACGACTGCGGTGTGGTGCTGCGTTACCTGCCCGAGGTGCCGATCCACGTGGTGCCGGGCAGCGAGCACAACATCAAGATCACCCATCCCGCCGATCTGCGGATCGCCGAGCTGCTCTTGCGGCTGGCCGCCGAGCGGCCAATGGCATAAGGGTCAAGTGCGTGAAAACCCCCGCGTTGTAGGCGTGTGGGGAGATGCCGCTTGACCTGATCCTTGTTACCGTGCGATCACATGAGGAAACTCATCGTGATCGCGGCTCTGCTCGTCTGCTACCCCGTGCTGCTGGTGTCGGCGCTCTGGCCGGCGCCGGTGCTGTTCGGCGTGGTGGCCGCGCTCTCCTACGCCGCCGAGTACGCCGCGCCGCGCGTCGTCAGGCGGCTGACCGACGTGCTCGGCAAGGTGCACCTGGGGATGACGCTGCGGTTCGTGGTCAGGCAGACGGCGGCGCTGCTGCTGGTGGCGCGGACGGCGGGGCCGGATTCGCCATGGTTCGTGGCGCTGGCGGCGGGGATGTTCGGGATTCACGGGGTTCGGGCCGTGCACACCGGGCTGGCGCTGCGGCTCAGGCTGATCCTCAGCAGGATGCCGGTCACCACCCGCAACCTGGACGTGTCGGCGCTGCGTATCCCGAAGATGCCGCCGGGCTGGCTGGGTGACGCCCGCAGCGTGCGTTTCCTCTATCTGGACGTCCTGCCGGTGCTCGGGGCCGCGGCCGGCGCCGTCGCGGCGGCCTGCGGCGCGGCCCTGGCACTCCTGGCCGGCGCCGTCGGCGCGCTCACGCTGTTCCCGTACGTGCGCCGGGCCCTGCCGCTCACCGACAAGGCCCGGGCCATCCAGGTCGTGAGCGAGCAGGTCAGGGCCTACCATCCGGAGGTCATCCTCTACTTCTCCGGCGCCACCGCGGCCGCCTACCAGGCCAGGATGTGGCTGCCGACACTGGAGCGCATGGACCGGCGGGCCATCGTCGTGCTGCGCGAGCGCGGCATGGCCGCCCATCTGGAGCCCACGACACTGCCGATGGTGTGCATCCCGTCCTCGGCCGACCTGATGAGCTTCCACACGCTCTTCAGCGCCAAGCTGTGCCTGTACGTCTCCAACGTCGGCAGGAACGTCCACATGTTGCGCATCCCCACCCTGCGCAGCGCCTTCCTCAACCACGGGGACAGCGACAAGGAGGCGTCGTTCAACCCGTTCTCCCGGGTCTACGACGAGGTGTGGGTGGCCGGGCCGGCGGGACGCGACCGCTACCGCCGGGCCAAGGTGGGCGTCAGGGACGAGACCATCCACGAGGTCGGCCGGCCGCAACTGGAGGGCATCTCGACGGAGGGGCCCGGGCTGCCGTACCGGACCGTCCTGTACGCCCCCACGTGGGAAGGCTGGAACGACGACCTGTTCCACACGTCGCTGATCACCATGGGGCCGCGCATCGTCCGGGCGCTGCTCGAGCATGATCCGCCGCTCCGCGTGATCTACAAGCCGCACCCGCTCACCGGATACCGCGACAAGAGCGCCCTGCGCGCGCACCGGAAGATCGTCACCATGATCGAGACGGTCGAGCTGGCCAAGTCGAAGGCCAGGCACCCGTCGCGAGCGGCCGGGTCGACACCGCGGATCGCGCACATGGTCGTCACGGGCCGCGAGCCGCACCTCTACGACTGCTTCAACGAGTGCGACCTGCTGATCAGCGACATCTCCAGCGTCGTGGCCGACTTCCTGGCCAGCGAGAAGCCGTACGCCGTGACGAACGTCGCGGGCCTGCCCGAACGCGCCTTCCACGAGCGTTATCCGAGCACCGAGGCGGGCGTGCTGCTGGGCGAGGACCTGGCCGGGCTCGCGGAGTTCCTCGACGGGGAGGACACGCTGGCCCGGGCCAGGATCAAGCTCAGGAGTTATCTGTTCGGGCCGGAGTATCCCGACGCGCTGGCCCGCTTCAACGCGGCGGTCGAGCGGGTCATGACTTCGGCGGGCGGGCCAGCTTCTTCGGGCTCGTGAGGAAGCCCCATCCCCAGGAGCAGTGCATGGTGGCGTACACGATCGGCAATCGCAGCCGCGCCGCCGGCGACAGCCCGCCGCCGGTCACCACCGAGCCCGCCACGATGGCGAGCGCGTAGCCGCCGGGGATGACGAGCGCGAGCGGGAAGAACGGCGCGACGACCAGCCCCAGCAGCATGGCCAGCACCGCGGCGGGCGGCGCCAGATAGCGCAGGTTGATCGTGCCGTCATGGGTGCGCGCGACCACGCGCCGCCAGCGGCCGTAGTGGAAGTATTGCTTGGCCAGCGCCTTGACGTTGGGCCGCGGCCGGTAGGAGACCCGCATGCGCGGCTGGAACCAGACCAGGCCGCCGGTCTGGCGGATGCGGTGGTTCATCTCCCAGTCCTGGGCCCGCTGGAAGTGCTCGTCGTAGCCGCCCACCCGGTCGAGCGCCGAGCGGCGGAAGACGCCGAGGTAGACGGTGTCGGCGGGGCCCGGCGTGCCGCCCACATGGAACGCGGCCGCGCCCACGCCGATCTTGGACGTCATGGCACAGGCCACGGCCTGCTCGAAGGGTGTGACGCCCTCGGCCGCCATGATCCCGCCCACGTTGTCGGCGCCGGTCTCCGCCAGCGTCTCGACCGCGACGCGCAGGTAGTCGGGGGGCAACATGGCGTGCCCGTCGACCCTGGCGATGATGCCGTTGCGGGAGGCGGCGATCGCGGCGTTGAGCGCGTTGGGAGTGCGGCCCGTGGGGTTGGGCACCACGGTCACCCGGGGATCGGCCGCGGCGATGGCCTCGGCGACCTCCTGGGTGCGGTCTTGGGACGGCCCCACGGCGAGGACGACCTCGATGGCGCCGGGGTAGCTCTGGGCGAGGACCTGGTCGACGGCCTCGCGGAGGTGCCGCTCCTCGTTGAGGACCGGCATGACGACGGAAATGGGGGGCCAGGCGCGCGTTTCCGCGGGCGCCTGCGGCGAGTCGGGGAACTGCTTCATGGCGGGGCTCACGCTACTGTACCGGCAGGGGAGGAGGGCAATCGAAAGCTCGATCCTCCGTGCGACATGAGGGGGACGGCATGCGCGGCTCGGGCGAGGAGGACGCCGGAGTTCTCGTGGGCGGCGACGCCTACGGCGGCGTCAGGCTCCCGCCCGGTCGTCCGCGCCGGCCGTTCAAAAGGAGCGCCAAGGCGCGCCGCCGGAATGTGATCGCGGCCGGGCTCCTGTCCGCGTGCGTGCTCGTCACCACGGGCGTGGTGTGGGCGACCCCGCGCCAGATCGGCACCGTGGACGCGGGCGTGACCGCCCCCTCCCGCGGCGCCGAGAACATCCTGCTGGTCGGCGTGGACAAGCGCGACGACCTCACCCGTCAGCAGCAAAACCGGCTCAAGCTGGGCCGCGAGGCCGGCCAGCGCACCGACACCATGATGGTGATCCACCTGTCCGAGGATCACCGCCGGGTCACGGTAGTGAGCCTGCCCCGCGACACCTGGACGACGATCCCCGGCAAGGGCGACCACAAGATCAACTCCGCTTACCAGTTCGGTGGGCCCAAGCTCACCAAGCAGACCGTCGAGGCCGCCACCGGGCTGCAGATCAACCGCTACATCGAGGTCAACATCCTCGGCTTCATCGACGTCGTGGACTCGCTGGGCGGCGTCACGGTGTGCACGCCGGTGGCGATCAACGACCCGAAGACCGGGCTCAACCTGGCTGCGGGCACCCACCAGCTCGACGGCGTGCAGTCGCTCGGCTATGCCCGCACGCGGGCCACCGCCCGCTCCGACCTCGACCGCATCGACCGGCAGCAGCAGGTCATCTCGGCTCTGCTCAACCGGGCGCTGAGCGCCGGCACGCTGGCCAATCCGGGCAAGCTGGCCTCGTTCGTCAACTCGACGCTCAGCACGGTGAAGGTGGACCCGGACGACGGGTTGCTGGGCCTGGCCACGCAGCTCAGGGACGTGTCGCTGCAGGACGTGAAGTTCGCCGAGGTGCCGCTGACGAACGTCGACTTCAAGGCGCCCACGGGCGAGTCGGCGGTGTTGTGGGACAAGCAGGCGGCCCGCGACATGTTCGCCAAGATCAACGCCGACCAGGACCCAAGCAAGCCCACGCCTACAGCCTCTCCCTCGGCCTCCGCCAAGCCCTCGCCCATCGCGCCGGGGAGCATCTCGATCAAGGTCAAGAACGGCACGCTCATCACGGGCCTCGGGGCCCGTACGAAGGCGGGGCTGGTCGCGTACGGCTTCAAGGTCCCGGGCGAGCCGGGCAACACCCCGAAGAAGGATTACAAGAAGACCGTCATCCGGTACGCCGCCGATCAGGAGGCCGCCGCTCGCGTGGTGGCCGCCGCCGTTCCGGGGGCGGAGTTGAAGAAGGCCGATGTCGAGGGCATCGAGGTCGTCGTCGGGAGCGATCGGCCGACCATTCGGAAACAGAAGGCTACTACTGCCCCAACTGCTCAGCCGCGCGTTACAACTACAACGGAAACGGCAATGCAGAACATATGTAAGAAGTAATCATAACTTTGTGCATATTGGGCAGGTGAGGCCGGTGGTGGTCAGGCGTTGGCGGGAGGACCCCTGTACGGTTCTGCACGTCGTCGGTGATCTCGATGTGGCAGGTGCTCCTCGGTTGCGGGCCGAGTTAGAGCAGGCGATCGCCGAGGCCGATCCGCCCAACCTGGTCGTCGACCTGACCGAGGTGCCGTTCTGTGACTCCGTGGGCCTGGGCGTGCTGGTGGCCACGCTCAACCGCATCCATCACATCCACGGCCGCATGATCCTGGTGCTGGGCCCCGGCATGATCCGGCACCTGCTGATGATCACTAACCTCGATCGGCATTTCGAGACCAGCGAATCGATCGGCGAGGCACGCACGGCGCTCGGCAGCGCCGCCTGACGACCTGCCCCATCGACCCACGCCGCCGACCCACACCGCTGCCCCGCGCCGTCGAACACCGCGCGCTCAGGGCGGCCGACGCAGCCGCGCAGCGCGTCGCCGTGGCCACGGGCGTCGCCGATGTCCGCTCGCCCCAGGCCTTCCCCTTCCCACGTACTGGATACTCGGAGATCGACCGGGTGTTCCGTTATTACTGGAGGCAAATCATGAGACTTGGCGTGATGTTCGACAGGGACCTGCCGCCCGAGCAACTCATCCCGTTCGCCAGGGCGCTGGACGAGACGACCGTCGACGACCTGTGGGTGGTGGAGGACCTGGGCTGGACCGGCGGCATCTCCTCGGCGGCCACCGCCCTCGCCGTCACCTCCCGCCTGCGCGTCGGCATCGGCATCGCCCCCGCTCCCCTGCGTAACCCGATGTTGCTGGCGATGGAGCTGGCCAACCTGGCCCGCGTACATCCCGGACGGCTGGCGGCGGGGATCGGGCACGGCGTACAGGACTGGATGCGCCAGGTGGGCGCCGCCCCGCCGTCGCCGCTCGCCCTCCTGGAGGAGACGGTCACGGCCGTCCGCGCGTTGCTGCGCGGCGAGACCGTCACCCTGCACGGCAAGTCCGTCCACCTCGACGGGGTGTCGCTGGTGCATCCGCCCGCTGTGGTGCCGCCCGTGCTGACCGGGGTGAAGAGCCCGCGCTCACTGGCGCTGTCCGGGCGCGTGGCTCAGGGGACGATCGTGCCCGAGGGCATCGGTCCCGCCCAGGTGCCGGGGATTCTGGAGCAGATCGGGGCCGCGGATGGCGCGGACCACGAGCTGGTGGTCTTCACGTTCCTGCATACCGAGGCGGACGGTTCGCAGGTCGCCCAACCCATGGTGGAGGGGCAGGCGTCGTTCCTGGGGGTGGCTCCGGAGGATGTGGTGATGGCTGACGGGTCGCCGGAGCGGGCGGCGGCGCAGGTCAAGAGTTTGTGGGCGGCGGGGGCGGACACGGTGGCGGTGCGGCCGCTCGGCTCCGACCCGCTGCGCCACGTCACGGCGCTGCTGTCGGCTTTGTAGCGGCCGGGCCGCGCCTCCAACGAGGGAAGGACCGAATGGCCGATGGTGCTCGGTCGGATGGCCGATGAGCGACGATCGGCGCCCGGCCACGATCGACCCATGAGGCGAATCGCAGCATTAACGGCATGCGCGGCGACGGTGGCACTGGCCACGAGCGGTTGCGGCGGCCTGGATCTGGATGCCGAAGAGGTGCGCTCAGCACAGTCGTTCCCCGTGAACGGGACCTCTCTGAGGATCATCTCCTCTCTGGGCGGCGTCCACGTACTCGCCGGCACCGGCAGCACCGTCGAGGTGGAGCGGTGGGTGCGCGGCAAGGCCGCCGACGACGGCGGCGCCGCCTGGTCCCTGCGGGACGGCACCCTCCGGCTCAGCGCGAACTGCACCATGGTGTTCGGCGACTGCGGCGCCCGCTACCACGTCAAGGTCCCGCCGGGCGTACGGCTGTCGATCGACGCGGCGGACGGCGTCATCCTGAAGGACCTCCCGCAGGACGTGGACGTGGCGAGCCGGGATCGCATCCAGGTGTCCGGCACCTCGGGAAAATTGCGGCTGCGCAGCGAGGGCCCGATCACGGGTGACGGGCTGAAGTCCGCGAACGTCCGATGCCGGACCCTGGACGGCGCGATCGACCTCTCCTTCACGAGTGCACCGGCCAACCTGGACCTCCAGTCCAGCGATGGCAAGGTGACGGCGACCGTGCCGAGGGGCTCCTATGCGGTGACGGCGAACAGCACGGACGGCAGCGAGCGCTCCGAGATCAAGAACGACTCCATGGCCACCAGCAAGATCGTCGCCCACAGCACCTCGGGAAACGTCCGCATCCTGGCCCGCTGACCGACGCCGGGCACCCTGGACATGGGGTGCCCGGCGTCGAGGATTGGGTAGCCGGGTCTGGAAGGCCCAGGAAAGCTCAGCACCGCGCAGGATGGGTGCCCCGGCGGCTGATCAGCCGACCCGCTCGAAAGGCGTCGGGGTCTGGCCCGTCCAGCGGTACAGCTGGGCGGTGCCGGTCTGCTTGGTGACGCCGCCCTCCGTGACGGTCCCGGCCTTGGAGACGTAATAGCGGCCGCCACCGAGCGAGATCAGGCCGTACTCACCGGTGAACTCCCAGCCCCGCACCCCGGACGCGTCATGCTGCAGGCCACCCGGCGCCAGGGTGAGCAGCTCGCCCTGCTCCGGACGAGGCTGTCCGACGATGTCCCCCTTCCTGGGCTGCGCGCTGCCATCGACCATGAAGAACGAGTAGTTGGGGAACTGCGGCTTCTTGCCCTTGTACACGGCCATCATCCAGTTGCCGGTGTGCTCGTCGTACTCGAGGTTCTGCACGCCGTACGTGGTGTTGCCGGTGTAGGCGAAGTACTTGCCGTCGGTGTGCTCCGGTCCGCTGGTGTGCGGGTCGCTTTCGGTGAGCGGCCGCTCGTACTTCTTCCACTGCTGGATGTCGTACTGGAGCAGGACCTGGTAGTCGTTGTCCTGCCGGTCCACGTTCGAGTAGATGCCGTACGCCACGGTCAGCTTCTGCTTGCCGTGCTTCTTGCCGAACGCGGGGCCGAAGGAGACGCCGTCGATGCCGCTGCAGCCGTAGCGGTGGTCGGGGGTGTTGGCGATGTTGCCGTCGAACTTGCCGTCACCGTTCATGTCGGCCACGTAGTCGGCCACGACCTCCTTGAGGTAGACCGTCTTGACGACGTCGGTGGTCTGGGCGTCCATGTTCATGCTGGTGATGCGGTCGACGTCGAAGATCGCGATATAGAACGACTCCTGCGCCTTGTACTCGAGCGAGCCGTACACGCGGCCGTCCTGGGCGTTGAAGTCCAGGTCGCCGAGGTGTCCGGTGAAGCCCGTCACGGAGCCGACCGGGTTGCCCTTGAGGTCGGTCTTGACGAGGAGGTTGGTGAAGGAGAAGTACATGAACCCCTTGCGCTGGTCGATGGCCATGCCCTGCACGTGCCCGGCGGCCCAGGTGCCCCCGTAGATCTCTTTCGGCAGGTCGGCGGGGGTCGCTGTGGCCGGGGTGGTAGAGAAGAGGCCGAAGGTGGCGGTGGCGGCGAGGGTGAGCGTCAGGACTTTGCGCATGGTGCGGTACCCGTCTTCGGTTGTGGATCTTACCGAGACGAGACGCTAGCCCGCTGTCATGATTATGTCTGACAAATTGGTAAACCAACAGTGAAATAGAGCCGAACTACGCCCCTCTCAAACCATCACCGTCGATACAGCCGCTCGGCATCCACCAACCGAACACGTGCGTCACCATCGGCGGACACCATCAGTTCCTTACTGAAACCCGCTCCCCCATAGCAGGCCAGCACGGTGTCTCGTGTGTCGTATCCCTTCACGCTCAGCAGGTCACGTGCCCTCGCGAGGCGTTCGAGGCGATGACGCCGCATCACCTCACCCCATTTCGCCTCCCCGATCGACAGGATCCGCCGCGGTCGTCCGGGCTCCTGGGCGGCCAATGCCACCACGTCGACCTCGATCTGAGTCTTGTTGGCCGGATCGGGGACCACACCCGAGCCGATCTCCGCCGGGAACTCCCCAAAAACGGTGTCATCCGCGTCCAGAGCGAAGTCGCGGCAGAGCGACTCGAAGTGTGGTCCCACGACCTGGGCGAGGAACGTCTGCCGAACCGCCTGCCAGACGGTCTCCGCGCGATAGATCTCCAACTCCGGCCAGCGCCGCCGCATGATCGCCTCATAGAACGTGATCAGGGGCTCCACGATGCGGTAACGGGCCCGTCCGGACCGGAAGAGGTCGGGCTCCCGCGCGATGAGCGCACAGTCCTCCAGAACATTGAGCGGATGCGTGATCTGATCCGACCTGCGCCCCACGTAACTGGCGATTCCTCCGTTCGTGGAATTCCCGCTGGCTATGGCCGCCAGCACCGAATGGTAAAGGGCCGGATCCCGGATATCCGGCTCCTCCGCCAGGAGATAGCGCGCCTCGCGGAAGAGTGGCGTCTGTGGATTGAGCACGGTCCTGACGACCCAGGAATCGAAGTCGTCGAGGTCCTCCGGTACGTCACCCTGCGTGAACTCATACCGATAGGCAGGAGTCCCACCCACGATGGCGTGCACCAGGATGGCGAGTCGCGGGTCGGTGATCCCCCAGAACTCCGCCGCATCGCGATAGCGGAACGGATGGATCATGAGCTCCAATCCGGCTCGCCCGCGCAGCGGCGCCTGCCCGGAAAGGAGCCCGCCCATCACGGACATGGCCGATCCGCAAAGAATCAGCCGCGCGGCGCTCTCACGCCCGCTTCCCCCAGGCCCGAGTTCGCGCTGGACAATGGACGGCAACGAGGGAGAAGCCCGGATGAGGAACGGGAACTCATCGATGATCAGGGGCACCGGCCGATCGCGGAAGCACCGGAACAGGTAGGGAATCGCGTCGTTCCAGTCCCTGAAGGGAATCTCCACGACCTCTCGGGTGTATCGCGTGAGGGCTTCGGTGAAGAGCCGCAGCGATTCGGCCTCCGTCGCCTCGGTGGCGGCGAAGTACATCCCCCCGGTCACTTCAGCCAGGGCTTGCAGGAGAAAGCTCTTCCCTTGCCGCCGACGTCCGCTGACAACACCGAGTGCTGCACCCGCTGGCGCCGAAGACCGCCGTTGCGGCGCCGCGAAGCCCGCGAGCCCCTGCCACTCCCTTACCCGATCGAAAACTCGCTCCGGCTTAACGATCAAGGATCTCTCCCTCGAACGATGACACGCCAGTACAGAACTATACCTCTCAGAAGTACAGTTCTGTATCATCCGCGAGAGGCCGCGCGCTTGCCCCCGTCCACCCAAACCTCGAAGGCCACGGAGCTGCCGCGCGTCAGAGGCGGCCTGCCCCATCGAAGGCGACAAGTTCGATCTCGAACCCGTCCTTGTCCTCCAGGTACGCGGCGCAATGCTGCTCGCCGCCGGCATACGGATGGCGATCGGGGAACATCAGCGTCCAGCCATACGCCGGGGCCTGCTCCACCAGGGCATCCAGCCGGGTGCGGCTCCCCACGTGGAAGGCCAGGTGGTTCAGGCCGGGGCGGCGGCGGTCGTGGCGGTCGGCGGTGAGGGCGGGCGACTGCTCCATCACCAGGTAGGTCGGCCCCAGCAGCCAGCTCCGGCCGCCCTCCCAGTCCTGGAACACGGTGTAGCCGAGCGCTTCCAGCAGCCACTGCCAGCTGCCGATCGCCCGTGGCAGATCGGGGACCCAGATCTCCACGTGGTGCAGTGTTCCAGTGGTGGGCGTGTCGCTCACGGTTCCAGTGGTGGCCATGTCGCTCGCGGTTCCAGTGGTGGGCGTGTCGTTCACCCCTAGACCCTATGGAAGCGAGCGGTGGGTTAGTCATCGTTGCGTCCCGGTAAGCTCACCTGGCGTGAGTTCATACCACCCCATCGGCCCGGTCGTCGGCATCGTCGGCGCCGGCCAGCTGGCCAGGATGTCGCAGCCGCCCGCCATCGCACTCGGCGTCGAGCTGCGGGTGCTCGCCGGCGCCCCGGACGAGAGCGCCGCACGGGTGATCGTCGACACGCGCATCGGAGACTACCGCGATCTGGACGTCCTTCGCGAGTTCGCCCAGGGCTGCGACGCGATCACGTTCGACCACGAGCACGTCCCGACCGAGTACATCAGGGTTCTGGCGAAGAGCGGCCACGCCGTTCACCCGGGGGCCGACGCCCTCGTGCACGCGCAGGACAAGGCGGCCATGCGCGAGCGGCTGACCGCGATCGGCGTGCCCTGCCCGGCCTGGGCGCGGGTGTCGTCGGCGAAGGACGTCTCGGGCTTCGCGGACGAGCACGGCTGGCCCGTGGTGCTGAAGGCGGTGCGCGGCGGCTACGACGGCCGCGGCGTGTGGGTGTGCGCTGACGCCGCCGAGGCGGAGGAGGCGTTCGCGTCCGGGACCGAGTTGATGGCCGAGGCGTTCGTGCCGTTCGAGCGGGAGCTGGCGGTGCTGGTGGCCCGCTCGCCGCACGGCCAGGGCGTCAGCTACCCGGTCGTGGAGACCGTGCAGCAGGACGGCATCTGCGTCGAGGTGCTCGCGCCCGCCCCCGATCTCGACCAGGAGGACGCCGCGCAGGCCCAGCGCATCGGCCTGAAGATCGCCCACGAGCTGGGGGTGACCGGGCTGCTGGCGGTCGAGATGTTCCAGACGGCCCGCGGTCTGGTGGTCAACGAGCTGGCCATGCGGCCACACAACAGCGGCCACTGGACGATCGAGGGCGCGCGGACGTCGCAGTTCGAGCAGCATCTGAGGGCCGTGCTGGATCTGCCGCTCGGCTCGCCCACGATGACCGCCCAGGCCGTCGTCATGGTCAACCTGCTGGGCGGCGACGACCCCGACCTGTTCAAGCGCTACGAGCACGTGCTGGCCCACGACCCGGGCATCAAGGTGCACTTCTACGGCAAGCAGGTGCGTCCCGGCCGCAAGATCGGCCACGTGACCGCCCTCGGCTCCAACCTGGACGAGGTCCGCGCCCGCGCTCGCCACGCCGCCGTCTACCTGACCACCGGGGAATACACATGAAAATCGGCATCGTAATGGGCAGCGACTCCGACTGGCCGGTGATGAAGGCCGCGGCGGAGGCGGTGGCGGAGTTCGGCGTGCCGTTCGAGGCGGACGTCGTGTCCGCGCACCGCATGCCGGCCGAGATGATCGAATACGGTCGTCAGGCCGCCTCGCGGGGCCTCCAGGTGATCATCGCGGGCGCCGGCGGGGCCGCGCACCTGCCCGGCATGCTGGCGTCGGTGACGCCGCTGCCGGTGATCGGGGTGCCGGTGCCGCTGAAATACCTCGACGGCATGGACTCTCTGCTGTCGATCGTCCAGATGCCGGCCGGGGTCCCGGTCGCCACGGTGGCGGTGGGCGGGGCACGCAACGCGGGCCTGCTGGCCGTACGCATCCTCGCCGCCTCCGACGCCGACCTTCGCCGGCGCATGGAGGAGTTCCAGGAGCGGCTCAAGGAGCAGGCGCACGCCAAGGGCGAGCGCCTGCGTGCCGAGGCCGCCGAGCTCTGACCGGGGCGGGAGGCCCTACGGCCGGCCCAGGGCCCGGTAGTGCCAGCCGGCCGACCGCCACGTCTCAGCGTCCAGCGCGTTGCGCCCGTCGACGATGCGCCGGGTGGCGACCACCGCGCCCAGCTCCTCCGGATCGAGGTCCACGAACTCCTGCCACTCCGTGAGCAGCAACACCACATGCGCCCCGCGAACCGCCTCGACAGCGGACGCGCCATAGTTCAGCTCGGGATGAGCCTTGCGAGCGTTGTCGAGCGCGATCGGGTCGTAGACGGTGACCTGTCCGCCTTGGTGGCCAATGGTGACCGCGACGTCGAGAGCGGGCGAGTCGCGAATGTCGTCCGAGTTCGGCTTGAACGCCGCTCCCAGGACGCCCACGGTGCACCCGTGGAAGGAACCGCCCGCCAGCACCCTGGCCAGGTCCACCATGCGGGCGCGCCGCCGCATGTTGATGGCGTCCACCTCGCGCAGGAACGTCAGCGCCTGGTCCGCGCCCAACTCACCGGCGCGGGCCATGAACGCCCGGATGTCCTTGGGCAGGCAACCGCCGCCGAACCCGAGTCCGGCGTTGAGGTAACGGCCGCCGATCCGGTCGTCGTACGAGAGCGCCTCCGACAGCTGCTGGACATCGGCATGCGCGGCCTCGCAGACCTCGGCCATGGCGTTGATGAAAGAGATCTTCGTGGCCAGGAAGGCGTTGGCGGCCGTCTTGACCAGCTCGGACGTGGCGAAATCCGTCACCACGATCGGAACGTCGCCCAGCGGCTCGTACACCTCACGCAGCACCTTCTCCGCCCGTTCCGTACGGACGCCGAACACGATCCGATCCGGGTGCAAGGTGTCCTGCACGGCGAACCCCTCCCGCAGGAACTCGGGGTTCCACGCCAGCTCGGCCTCGACGCCGGCCGGGGCCAGGCGCGCCATCTTGTCCGCGAGCCGCTCCGCGGTGCCCACGGGCACGGTCGACTTGCCGACGACCAGGCACTCCCGGTCGAGCAGCGGGGCAAGAGATTCGATCGCGGCGTCCATGTAGGAGACGTCGGCCGCGTACTCGCCGCGTTTCTGCGGTGTGCCGACGCAGATGAAGTGCACGTCGCCGAACTCGGCGACCTCCTCGTAGGAGGTGGTGAAGCGAAGCCTGCCGGAGTCGAGCCCACGGCGGAGCACGGGTTCCAGCCCCGGTTCATGGATCGGGAGCTCACCGCTGTTCAAGCGGCGGACCTTGTCGGCGTCGATGTCGAGGCCTAGGACCTCGAATCCAAGATCCGCCATGCATGCCGCATGCGTGATGCCCAGGTATCCGGTCCCGATCACCGTGAGGCGATATGGCACGAGTGAGCTCCTTTCGATCGCGCAGGCATGCTACCGGCCTTTCGCTACCAGCTACGTGCCACGGGTGCCCCTCCGCAAACCGTACCGGCTGGTAACAAGATGCTCGGACGTCCTAGTATCTACCGCATGAGCTTCCCTCTTTACGCGCTCGCCGAAGAGCACGACATGCTCAGGGAGACCGTCCGGGCCCTGGCCGATGAGAAGATCGCCCCGCATGCCGCGGAGGCCGACGAGACCGAGGAGTTCTCCTGGGACGTCTACAAGGCGCTGGTGGCGGCGGACATGCACGCCGTGCATGTCCCTGAGCAGTACGGCGGCGCGGGGGCGGATGCGCTGGCGACGGTGATCGTCATCGAGGAAGTGGCCCGCGCCTGCGCGTCCACCTCCCTGATCCCCGCCGTCAACAAGCTCGGCACCGTCCCGCTCCTCCTCTCGGCCTCGGAGGAGGTGAAGTCCCGCTACCTGGCGCCGGTGGCAAGGGGCGAGGCCATGTTCTCGTACGCGCTGTCGGAGCCGGAGGCCGGCTCGGACGCCGCCGCGATGAAGACGAGGGCGGTGGCGGACGGCGATTCGTACATCCTCAACGGCACCAAAATGTGGATCACGAACGCCGGCGTCTCCGAGTACTACACGGTGATGGCGGTCACGGACCCGTCAGCCGGCGCCCGCGGCATCTCCGCCTTCGTCGTGGAGAAGTCCGACGAGGGCGTCTCCTTCGGCCCCAAGGAACGCAAGCTCGGCATCAAGGGCTCCCCGACCCGCCAGGTCATCCTGGACAACGTCAGAATCCCCGCCACCCGCCTGATCGGCGCCCCCGGCACCGGCTTCAAGACGGCTCTGGCGACCTTGGACCACACCCGCATCACCATCGCCGCCCAGGCCCTGGGCATCGCCCAGGGCGCTCTGGACTACGCGATCGGTTACGTGAAGGAACGCAAGCAGTTCGGCCGGCCGATCGCCGACTTCCAGGGCCTGCAGTTCATGGTGGCCGACATGGCCATGAAACTGGAGGCGGCCCGGCAACTCACGTACCACGCGGCCGCGAAGTCGGAACGCGCGATGCACGGCGAGCCCCAGAAGGACCTGACGTTCCTGTCGAGCGCGGCCAAGTGCGCCGCCTCGGACGCGGCCATGGAGATCACCACGGACGCGGTGCAGTTGCTGGGCGGGTACGGCTACACGAAGGACTTCCCGGTGGAGCGCATGATGCGCGACGCCAAGATCACCCAGATCTACGAGGGCACCAACCAGATCCAGCGCATGGTCATGGCCAGGCAACTCCTCAAGTAGCTCGCTGACGTGCGGCTTGACGTCCACGTCATCGTGCCGAGATCTCGAAGCTGACGGGGCTGGGCGGTCGTTCCGGGTCGCCTTGCAGGCACGGCCGCCCAGCGACCCGCACCGCAGCGTAATGGCAGCCGATCGGAATTGCCGCCTTTAGGACGACATTTCTAAACCGGCTCTTGACGCGGTAAGTTCATCCGTCTGACACCGGCCCTACATCGTGACCGGTACGCTGGGGTGACCAGCAGCAGCCGACGGAAGGGACCGAGCGGAGACGTGGACTTCGTTAGACGCCTCTACGAGCGGTTCGCGGCCCTTGTGCATGAGCTGGCCAAGTTCGGCAGCATCGGCGCCGTCGCCTTCGTCCTCGACACCGGGGTCTACAACCTCTTCCTGCTGGGGCTGGAGTGGGGGCCGCTGACGTCCAAGGTCTTGGCGACCACGATCTCGGCGACGTTCGCCTACGCGGGCAATCGCTTCTGGACGTTCCGGCACCGCGAGCAGAGCGGGCTGGGGCGCGAATACTTCCTGTTCTTCCTGCTCAACGGCATCGCACTGCTGTTCGGGCTGCTGGTGATCGGCTTCACCAAATACACGCTCAACCTGGACGACGGCCTCAGCCTCAACATCGCCAACTTCTTGGGCGTCGGGCTCGGCACGCTGTTCCGCTACTGGTCGTACAAGAAGTGGGTGTTCTTGGAGGCCACCGAGCCGATCCCGGTCGAGCTGCCCGAGGCCGTCAAGCAGGACCGCTGACGACCCGGCTCCTGCTGTCTTCGTTCGCCGGCCGCAGGAAAATGGCGAACGTCGCGGGACGGCGGCGCACGAGCTCCAGCCGGCCGCCGTCGGCGGCGGCCAGCGCGCGGGCGAGCGTCAAGCCGAGGCCGGTCCCCCCGCCGCCGCTGACGTTGCGGTCGAAGATCTTGGGCGCGATCTCGTCGGCGATGCCGGGGCCCTCGTCGGCGACCTCGATCACCACGTAGTTGTCGCCGCTACTGGTGGTGATGGTGACGGCGCCACCGCCGTGGCGCAGGGAATTCTCCAGCAGGGACGCGATCACCTGGCCGAACCCGCCGGTCGTGGCCATCGCCATCAGCTCGCGCGCGCCCTCCAGCCGCAGCGTGCGTCCCGCGTCCCTGAACACCGGCTCCCACTCGGTGATCTGCTGGCCGAGCACGATGTCGATGGCGACCGGTTCGGCTTGGGCGTGGCGCTGGCGGCGGGCCGCCGACAGCAACTCGTCGATCACGGCGGTCAGCCGCTCCGCCTGCACGATCGCCGCCTCTCCTTCCTCGCGTACCACCTCGGGGTGGTCGGAAGCGGCGACGATCTCCTCAAGGCGCATGGTGAGGCCGGTCAGCGGAGTGCGGAGCTGGTGCGAGGCGTCGGTGGCGAACTCGCGTTCCCGGGTGAGCAGGTCGGAGATGCGGGTGGCGCTGCGATCGAGCACCTGGGCCACCCGGTCGAGCTCGGGTATGCCGTAGCGGTGTTTGCTCGGCCGCGCGTCGCCGGAGCCCAACCGTTCGGCGATCTTCGCGAGGTCCTGCAAGGGCAGTGTCAGCCGCCGGGACTGTACGACGGCCAGACTGACGGCCACCGCCAGGGCGGCCACGGCCAGGGCGACGATGAGGAGCAGGCGGGCCCGGACATCCCGCTCAACCTGATCGCGGTCACGACTTATCCGGACGTAGACGCCCGTGTTGGTCTGCGCGTCCTCTGTCATCAGGTGACCGGACGGCGGCGGCGTGCCGACCACGGTCACCCGAAGGGGGGTTCCGCGCTCCCAGATCTGTATGTACCTGCCTGGGTATTTCTGCTCCAGTTGCTGGGGATCCAGCGGTGTCTCCTGCACGCGGGCATACTCGACCTCACCCACGAGGCGTTTTGCCTCAGCCCCGAGCTCTTGAGCCGCCTCGTCGACGATCAGGCGGCTCACCACGACGCCCAGGGGGACCCCCAGCAACAGGACCGCGATAACCGCGACGACCAGCGTGGAGGTGAGCAGTCGACGGCGCATCCGCCTACTCGCGTTCGAACCGGAAGCCGACTCCCCGGACGGTCGTGATGTAGCGAGGCTTGGCGGCGTCGTCGCCGAGTTTGCGGCGCAACCACGAGATGTGCATGTCGAGTGTCTTGGTGGAACCCCACCAGTTGGTGTCCCACACCTCGCGCATGATCTGCTCGCGGGTGACCACCTTGCCGGCGTCCCGTACGAGCACGCGCAGCAGGTCGAACTCCTTGGTCGTGAGATGTAGCTCTTTCTCCCCCATCCAGGCGCGCCGCGAGTCGGCGTCGATCCGCACCCCCTGGACGACCGGGGTCTCGGAGGTGCCGCGACGTAGCAGCGCGCGTACTCGGGCCAGCAGCTCGGCCAGCCTGAACGGTTTGGTGACGTAGTCGTCCGCGCCGGCGTCGAGCCCGACGACGGTGTCGACCTCGTCGACGCGGGCGGTGAGTATGAGAACTGGAGTGCCGTGGCCCTCGGCCCGGATTCGGCGGGCCACTTCCAGGCCGTCCATCTCTGGAAGACCAAGATCAAGAACAATGAGGTCGATGCCGCCCGACAGGGCCCTCTCGAGGGCCTGTGGGCCATCCGGGCTCACCTCGACCTGATAGCCCTCACGGCGCAGAGCACGCGCAAGAGGCTCAGAGATCGAGGTGTCGTCCTCGGCTAGAAGTACGCAGGTCATGAAGCGATCGTAGGACCTTAGGCGATCGTTTCCCGGGCACAGCGCGCAGTTTGACTCGTCATTGACCTATCTATTGACCTGGGCAAACACGACTAAAATACGGTTGGTCGTGATTAAATTACCGTGGCTTTCCGGGGGAGATCATTGGCTGATCATGCCCAGAGCCGGAATTCTTAACCCTCCGCCGCGCGACGGCACCCCTGCAGGCGGGTCACGCCCTTCCGTGACGGTATCGTCGTGGGCAATTTTGCGCTCTGTGTCGTATGACCTGTTCGCCGCTGGGGAACTGCACCGATCCTCATCCAGGACATTCTGAGGGGGAAAGGGAAGAACGATCATGTCAACGACTACCGACGAGTTCGCCGAGCGCCTGTTCCAGGCGTCGCTCGGCACCATCGAGGTCCTCTCCGTGCACATCGGCGACCGCATGGGCTGGTACCGCGCGCTGGCCGCGCACGGCCCGGCCGGCCCGGACGAGCTGGTCGCGCGGGCCGGCGGCCACGAACGCTACGCCAGGGAATGGCTGGAGCAGCAGGCCGCCTACGGGATCCTGGAGGTCGCCCCGGACGGCCGATTCGTGCTGCCGAAGGGCGCGGCCGAGGTGCTGACCAACGAGGCCAGCCTGGCCTACCTCGCGCCGCTGGCGCGGATGCTCGCGGGCGCCGCCGTGCAGATGCCCGCCCTCCTGGAGGCGTACCGGAGTGGCGGTGGCGTCGGCTGGGCGGAGTTCGGGCCGGATGTGCGGGAATCGCAGGCCGACATGAACCGGCCGTGGTTCGAGCACGCGCTGCCCGGCACCCTGGCCGGCGTGCCGGACCTCGACGCCGCGCTGCGCCGTCCCGGCGCCCGCATCGCCGACGTCGGCTGCGGCGGTGGCTGGTCGACCATCGCGCTGGCCAGGGCGTACCCGGAGGCGACGGTGGAGGGCGTCGACATCGACGCGCCGTCGATCGAGCTTGCCGAGCGCAACGCGGCCGCCTCAGGTCTCGGCGAGCGGGTCTCGTTCCGCCGTGTCGACGCCGCAGCCTTGGGCGACGGCCGGTACGACGCCGTCTTCGCCTTCGAGTGCGTGCACGACATGCCGCGGCCGGTGGACACGCTGGCGGCGGTGCGGCGCGCGGTCGTGCCCGGCGGGGCTGTCGTCATCATGGACGAGGCCGTGGGCGAGTCCTTCGCGGCCCCGGCTGACGACACCGAGCGGCTCATGTACGGCTTCAGCCTGCTCATCTGCCTGCCGGACGGGATGAGCGAGCAGCCGTCGGCCGGGACCGGAACCGTGCTGCGGCCGGACACGCTGCGGCGCTACGCGCGGGAGGCCGGGTTCGGCGACATCGAGGTCCTGCCGATCGAGGACTTCGGCTTCTGGCGCTTCTACCGGCTGATCCCGTAAGCCGCGAAGCCGTCGCGCCAGGACACGTACTCAGGCGTCCAGCCGAGGCGCTTACGGGCGTAACGATTGTCCGCGCCGCGAGCGAACCCGTTCCGCGGCGCGTCGTCCTCCGGCGGCGCGGGCGCGCCGACGGCGCGACAGAAGGCGGGCAGCCAGTCATGTGCGGGCGCGGGCTCGTCGTCACAGACGTTGACGGGACCGGACGGCCATTCCAGGGCCTGTACGGCGGCGGCCGCCGCGTCGTCGACGTGCACGAAGCTCGTCACGTCCGCATCGGCCATGAGCGCGCCCGAGCGGGCCTGCTCCGCCCGTAGCCCGCGCGGCTCGAACCAGGTGCCGGGGCCGTAAAACATCCCGTAGCGCAGCACCACCCACTCCGGTAGCTCCCGGACCGCCGACTCCAAGCTCGCCACCGCCTCGACCATGGGCCGGCGTGACTGCGGTGCGTGCACGTCGAGCGGGGTCTCCTCGACAGCGGGGTCGTCGCCCGGCCCGTACACCCACGCGATGCTCTGCGCCACGATGCGCCGCACTCCAGCCGCCAGGGCAGCGTCGACCAGGTTGCGGGTGCCGATCTCGCGGAGCCGGCTGTTGGCGGCGAAGTCACCCCCGCTCAGATCCGTCAGCTGGTGCATCACGACGTCGGCGCCGGACTCACGCACCGCGGCCCGCAGCGCGGCGGCGTCGTACACGTCCACGTGCACGGGAACGGCGCCCAGGTCCCGCAGCATCACGGCCTTCGCCTCGTCACGTGTCGTCGCGGTCACCGTGTAGCCCTGGGCGACCAGGAGCGGGACGATCCGGCGGCCCACCACCCCGGTGCCGCCGGCCAGGAACACCTGCAAGGTCATGCCACCTCACGCTAGGGCGTCGCCGGTTCGGGGAAATAGTCCACTTGACCCGCATTCCCGTGGACCACTTAGTTACCGTTGTCCCTCATGACACGCTTGACGCTCTGGTACGACCGGCCTGCGATCGACTGGGAGACCGAGGCGCTGCCGATCGGCAACGGGGCGCTCGGCGCGATGATCTTCGGTGGCACGGCACTCGAGCAGATCCAGTTCAACGAGAAGACCCTGTGGACGGGAGGGCCGGGCTCGCGGCAGGGCTACGACTTCGGCAACTGGACCGCCCCGCGCCCCGGCGCGCTTTCCGAGGTCCGCGAGCGGCTGGACCGCGATGGGCGAATGGACCCGGAGGAGGTCGCGGCCAGGCTGGGCCAGCCGAAGTCGGGCTTCGGGGCTTACCAGACCTTCGGCGACCTCTGGCTGGACCTGCCCGCGGGCCCGCCCGCGACCGGCTACCGCAGGGAGCTGAGCCTGCGCGAGGCCGTGGCCGGGGTGACGTATGCGGCCGGCGGGGTGCGGCACACGCGCGAGTACTTCGCCAGTCACCCGGGCAACGTGATCGTCGGGCGGATCTCGGCCGACCGGCCGGGCGCGGTGGAGTTCACGTTGCGGGCGTCCTCGCCGCACGACGACAAGCGGATCAGCGTCGCGGACGGGCGGCTGACGATGCGCGGGGCGCTGGCGGACAACGGGATGGTGTTCGAGGCCCAGGTGCAGGTGGTCGTGGAGGGCGGCACTCGGGTGGACGAGGCCGATCGCATCACGGTCACCGGGGCCGACAGCGCGGTGTTCATCCTCTCGGCCGGCACCGACTACTCCCCCGTCTACCCGGCCTACCGGGGCGAGGACCCGCACGACGCCGTCACCGCGAGCGTGGACAAGGCGGCGGCGCAGGGGTACGACGCGCTCAAGCAGGCGCACCAGGACGACTACGTGCGGCTGTTCGACCGGGTGGAGCTGGACCTCGGGCAGGAGACGCCGCAGGTGCCGACGGACCGGCTCCGGGCGGCCTACACCGGCGGCGACTCGGCCGCCGACCGCGCGCTGGAGGCTCTGTACTTCGCCTACGGACGCTATCTGCTGATCGCCTCCTCGCGGGCGGGGTCGCTGCCGGCGAACCTGCAGGGCGTGTGGAACGACTCCACCAGCCCGGCCTGGGCAGGCGACTATCACGTCAACATCAACCTGCAGATGAACTACTGGCCCGCGGACGTGGCGAACCTGGCCGAGACCGCGCAGCCGTACGACGACTACGTGCAGGCCCTGATGGCGCCGGGCAGGCGGACGGCGCGGGAGATGTTCGAGGCGGACGGGTGGGTGGTGCACAACGAGACGAACCCGTTCGGGTTCACCGGCGTGCACGATTGGGCCACCGCGTTCTGGTTCCCCGAGGCGGCGGCCTGGGTGGCACAGCACCTGTACGACCGCTACCGGTTCAGCGGGGACGCCGGCTATCTGCGGGAGAGCGCCTATCCGGTGCTGAAGGGGGCGGCCGAGCTCTGGCTGGACACGCTGCACGACGACCCGCGGGACGGGACGCTCGTCGTGTCCCCTAGCTACTCGCCCGAGCACGGGGATTTCTCCGCGGGGGCGTCGATGTCGCAGCAGATCGTCTGGGACCTGTTCACGAACGTCGCGGAGGCGGCGGACATCCTGGACGTGGACGCCGAGTTCCGCGCGCGGGTGCTGGACGCGCTGGAGCGGCTGGATCCCGGGCTGCGGATCGGGTCATGGGACCAGTTGCAGGAGTGGAAGGCCGACTGGGACGAGCAGGACGACACACACCGGCACGTCTCGCATCTGTTCGGACTGCATCCCGGACGGCAGATCGTCGCGGAAAGCCCTGAGGGCGAGGCCGCCAAGATCACGCTGGCGGCCCGGGGCGACGGCGGCACCGGGTGGAGCAAGGCCTGGAAGATCAACTTCTGGGCGCGGCTGCTCGACGGCGATCATGCGCACCGGATGCTGGTCGAGCTGCTCACGCACTCGACGCTGGACAACCTGTGGGACACGCATCCGCCGTTCCAGATCGACGGCAACTTCGGGGCGGTGGCGGGGATCGCGGAGATGCTGGTGCAGAGCCACCACGAGGTGATCCACGTGTTGCCGGCGCTGCCGCCGGCCTGGCGTACGGGGTCGGTGCGCGGCCTGCGGGCCCGCGGCGACCTGACCGTGGACGTCTCGTGGCGCGACGGGGTCGCCGAGAAGGTGACGCTGCACGCGGGACGTGACGGGGAGATCAGGGTGCGGGCGGCCGTCGAGGGCCCGGTGTGGGACGGCGCGAGCCGTTCCGGGGACATGTGGAGCTGGGAGGCGCAGGCCGGAGAGTCGTACACGATGGGCGGGTGAGCCGGGCCCGCCCGCCCCATCGGCAGGGTCAGTCGTCGGCGGACGGCGGCTCGGCGTAGCGAGCCAGGTAGAGCTGGATGCCGAGGCTGTTGATGAGGCCGAGCTCGGTTTCCAGATAGTCGATGTGCTGTTCCTCGTCGCGGAGGATGTCCTCGAAGATGTTGGCCGAGGTGATGTCGCCCTTCTCGCGCATGAGGGCGATCGCCGGGCGCAGCCGCTGCACCACCGACATCTCCACTTCCAAGTCGGCCCTGAGCTGCTCCTCGACGGTCTGCCCGATGTGCAGGGTGCCTAGTCTCTGGTAGTTGGGAAGGCCCTCCAGAAAGAGGATGCGATCGGTGAGGCGCTCGGCGTGGCGCATCTCGTCGATCGACTCTTCCCGGGTGTGCTCGGCGAGTTTGGTGTAGCCCCAGTTTTCCTGCATCTTCGCGTGCAGGAAATACTGGTTGATCGCGGTGAGCTCGGCGGTCAACTGTTCGTTGAGCAACTCGATGATCTGCTTGTCGCCCTGCATGTGACGGGCCCCTTGCTGCTATCCGGCTATGCGGTCGTCAGTTCTTCCGACCGTTTCAGGATCGCACAGATCTTCCGCACACATCGGGCACAGTCCCCACCAGCCCCGGTGGTGTCGCGAATCTCCTTCGCGCTCGTCGCCCCCGAGGCGATGCAGTCGTGCACCTCGTTCTCGGTCACAGCACGACAAATGCACACGTACATCCAGGGACGGCCTCTCGCCAGGAGTTGGAATGCCAAGGTTAGGCACACCTAAGATATCCCACTTTGGTAAGGCTTGCCTACGTTAGGTGGGACACACTCCTGTATCCCTGTGCGATCGGAAGATTACGGCTTGTCCCAATCAGTGCCCTCGGGCGATCCACTCCTCCAGATGCGGGGCCTCGGCGCCGATCGTCGTGGAGTCGCCGTGACCAGTGTGCACGACCGTCTCGGGTGGCAGCGCCAGCAGCCGCTTCCTGATCGACTCGATGATCGTGTCGAAGGAGGAGTAGGAGCGGCCGGTCGCGCCAGGCCCGCCCTTGAACAGCGTGTCGCCGCTGAACAACGCGCCGAGCTCCCCCGCGTGCACGCAGACGGCGCCGGGCGCGTGGCCGGGGGTGTGCAGGATCTCCAGCGCGCAGCCGCCGACCTCGATGCGCTCGCCGTCGGTCAGCGGCTCGTACGGCACCGCGTCGGAGTACTCCATCTCCCACAACACCTGGTCGGCGGGATGCAGCCGAATCGGCGCCCCGGTCAGCTCGGCCAGCGGCCGGGCGGCGTTGATGTGGTCGTTGTGCGCGTGCGTACAGATGATGGCCTTGACCGTGCGCCCGCCGACCCGCTCGGCGATCGCGGCGGCATCGTGGGCGGCGTCGACGATTACCACCTCGCGCGCGTCACCGACGAGCCAGACGTTGTTGTCGACCTCCCACGTGCCGCCGTCCAGCGAGAACGTGCCTGAGGTGATGATCCGGTCGATCATTTAGAACGTCACCACCGAACGCAGCACCTCGCCCCGGTGCATCTTCGCGAACGCCTCTTCGACCTGGCCGACCCCGATCGTCTCCGACACGAACTTGTCGAGCGGCAGCCGGTTCTGCAGGAACAGGTCGATGAGCATCGGGAAGTCACGGCTCGGCAGGCAGTCGCCGTACCAGGACGACTTCAGCGACCCGCCGCGGCCGAAGACGTCCAGCAGCGGCAGCTCCAGCTTCATCTCCGGCGTCGGCACGCCGACCAGGACCACAGTCCCGGCCAGGTCGCGGGCGTAGAACGCCTGGATGTAGGTCTCCGGCCGGCCCACCGCCTCGATGACCACGTCCGCGCCGAAACCGCCGGTCAGGTCGCGAACAGCCTCGATCGGGTCGTTCTCGCGCGAGTTGACCGTGTGTGTGGCGCCGAAGCCACGCGCCCACTCCAGCTTGCGGTCGTCCACGTCCACCGCGATGATCGTGGCGGCGCCGGCCAGCGAGGCGCCCAGGATCGCCGCGTCGCCGACCCCGCCGCAGCCGATCACGGCCACGCTGTCGCCCCGCGTCACTCCTCCGGTGTTGATCGCCGCGCCGATCCCGGCCATCACCCCGCAGCCCAGCAGCCCCGCGACCTGCGCCGGGGCCTCGGCCGCGACCTTGGTGCACTGCCCGGCCGCGACCAGCGTCTTCTCCAGGAACGCGCCGATTCCGAGGGCCGGGGACAGCTCGGTGCCGTCCTTGAGCGTCATCTTCTGGGCCGCGTTGTGCGTGCTGAAGCAGTACCAAGGGCGGCCACGCAGGCAGGCCCGGCACTGGCCGCACACGGCGCGCCAGTTGAGGATCACGAAGTCGCCCGGCTCCACCTCGGTGACTCCGGGGCCGACCGCCTCGACGACGCCCGCCGCCTCGTGACCGAGCAGGAACGGGAAGTCGTCGCTGATCCCGCCCTCCCGATAGTGCAGGTCGGTGTGGCAGACCCCGCAGGCCTGCACGTTCACGACGGCCTCACCCGGCCCCGGGTCCGGCACGAGGACCGTCTCGAGGGAAACTTCCTTGCCCTTACCTCGGGCGATGACGCCCTGCACTTCGTACGGCATGGCAGCCATCTTGTGTCAGGAGGATGATCTCCGCAAGACATAGGGCTGCACCACGCCGAGGCCTCTGGCCGGGCGGCGTCGCATCTTGTGGACCTCGTAGCCGTCCAGCCCGCCGGCCAGCTCCTGGTCCACCAGAACGGTGCCCGGGCGGGCGATCGCGGTGAGCCTGGCGGCCAGGTTGACGGTGGTGCCGAAGACGTCGCCCATCACCGGCAGCACCGGCCCGTAGGCCATGCCGATGCGCAGTTCCTCCGCCTCGACCAGGTCGAGCGCGATCGCCGCCGCCTGCGCCGGGGTCGGCGCCGTGAACAGCACCTCGTCGCCCAGCGTCTTGACCAGCCTGGCGCCGTGCGTGGCCACCACGTCGGAGGCTCGCGACTCGAACCCTTCCACCAGCTCCGCCAGCTCCCGCTCGTCCAGCTCGCGGGCGCGCCGGGTGAACGACACCAGGTCCGCGAACCCCACCGCCATCGACACGCGGGTCGGCACCAGCTCGTCGTGGCCGTCGGCGAGCGCCAGCAGCCGCGTGCCGGCCGCGGCGAGCTGGGCCCGCCAGACGTGGATCAGCACGTGCTCGAAGTCCGGCAGCAGCTCCTGCGCGGTGTCCAGCACGTCGGCCAGGTCGCCCTCGTCGGGATCTCGCGGCAGCATCGAGCCCGTCATGATCTCCGCCTGCCACTGGGCAAGCCTGGCCGTGGTCTGGCCGAGCGCGCGGGCCATGCGGACGACCGTCTCCTCCTCGAGCAGGCCGCTGTCGAGCATGCTGCGCACCCGGCGCAGCGCGTCGATGTCGGCGTCGGTGAACGCCGCGTCGTCATCGGCGCGCTGGGCGAAGCCGAGCGCCCGCCAGATGCGCCCCGCCAGCTCCTGCGACACGCCGGCCAGGCCCGCGACCTGCGCGCGTGTGTAGCGGCGAGGCAGGCCGAGGAGCCGGAGCTCGATCTCCTCGGCGGTCGGCCGCCCCCGGGAGCCCGGGCTCAACGGCCGTCGACTTCGCCGTCCGAGGCGTCCTCGACGAGCCTGAAGATGTCAGTGCGGACGTCCTGGATCTTCGGGATGTCCCGGAGCACGATCTCGCCCCGCTCGCCGGCGGACTCGACGGTCAGCGTGCCGCAGCCGAGCAGGCGCTCGGCGAACGTCTGGTCGGAGCTGACCGTGTTGACCTTGGCGATCGGGATCTCGTCGGTGGACTTGTTGAGCACGCCCGTGCTGATCGTGAAGCGGTGCGTGGTGAGCACGTAGCCGGTGTTCTTCCACTGCAGGTAGGGCACGAACGACCAGATCGTCAGCAGGACGAGCGCGATGACGACGACGGCGATCCTGGCGTAGAGAGCGAACTCCCACTCAGGTATGAACCACAGCGCCGCGCTTGAGGCCGCGACGATGAGGACGAGCGCGAGGAACGGGCCGATGAGCCGCTTCCAGTGCGGGTTGAAGGATCGGACGCGCCGCTCACCCTGCGTCAGATGATGGTCGGGAAGGGTCATGGCGCACATCGTGCCACCATCGCCGCCCGGCGGCTACGCGGACGGCGCAAACCGGCTCATCCCGCGATCCGTACGTGCACGACGTCGCCCGCGCTCAGCGTGTGACGTTCGCCCTCGCTCGCCACCTGCAGGTGGCCGGAGGCGTCGACGCCGGTCGCCTGCCCGATCAGCACCTGCCCGCCGGGCAGGTCCACTCGCACCAGGCGGCCGATCGTGGCGCTGGCCGCCAGGTAGGCCGAGTGCAGCCCGGAGGCCTCGGCGTCGCCGCCGGCCGCCGTCCACTCCCTGTAGTGGGTCTCGACCTCCCTGAGCACGGCCCTGAGCAGCGGATCCCGGTCCACGCACGCCGCCTGCTCGATGGCCAGCGACGTGGCCGTCTCGACGGGCAGTTCCTCGGGCTTGAGCGACACGTTGAGCCCCATGCCGATGACGATGGCGTCGCCGGCCCGCTCGGCCAGCACCCCGGCCAGCTTGCGCTCGCCGATCAGCAGGTCGTTGGGCCATTTCAGGCGGACGTCCACCTCGGCCAGCCGGCGTACGGCCGAGGCTGCGGCGACGCCGTACAGGAGGGACAGCCAGCCCTGCGTGGCCACCGGGACCTGCGGTCGCAGCAAGATCGAGAACGTCAGCCCGGAGCGGGGCGGCGCCGACCAGGTGCGGGCCAGCCTGCCGCGGCCGGCGAGCTGCTCCTCCGCCACCAGCACCGCGCCCTCGGCGGCTCCCTCCTGTGCGGCCTTGGCCAGGTCGGAGTTGGTGGAGCCGGTGCTCTCCACGACGGTGATGCCCGTCCACAGGCTGCCCGGGCGGACCAGGGCGCGGTTGAGCGCCGCCGCAGAGAGGGGCGGCCGGTCGAGGTCGGAGTAGCGCATTCTCATATCTTCGCAGGAGGGAGGATGGAGACATGAGCAGCAAGCGTCTGGATCCGCGTAACTGGGCGTCCTGGCGGCCGTTCGGCATCGGGTTGCGCAAGCCGAACAATTACCTGGAGCTGTGGAAAGCGTTCAGGTCCGTCAAGGGCAACAGGCGCTACGCGTGGCGGATACTCAACCAGGGCACCTGCGACGGGTGCGCGCTGGGCACGCAGGGCATGCGTGACTGGACGATGGACGAGATCCATCTGTGCAACATCAGGCTGCGGCTGCTGCCGCTCAACACGATGCCGGCCATGGACGTCTCCGTGCTGCGCGAGGTCTCCGGGCTCGCCGGCAAGAAGAGCGCCGAGCTGCGGGAGCTCGGCCGGCTGCCCTATCCGATGCTGCGGCGGGCCGGGGAGGCCGGATTCACCCGCATCTCGTGGGACGAGGCGTTGCGGGTGGCGGCGGAAGGGCTGCGGGGAGCACGGTTCGGGGCCTACCTGACCAGTCGCGGCATGCCCAACGAAAACTACTACGCGGCACAGAAGGCGGTGCGTGCGCTCGGCACCAACAACGTCGACAACGCCGCCCGCATCTGCCACTCACCGTCCACCGTCGCACTCAAGCAGACCATCGGCGCGGCCGCCACGACCTGCTCCTACAGCGACTGGATCGGCTCGGACCTCATCGTCTTCATCGGCTCGAACCCGTCGAACAACCAGCCGGTGGCGATGAAATACCTCTACCACGCCAAGAAGGAGGGCACCCGGATCGCGATGGTCAACGCCTACCGCGAGCCCGGCATGGACAAATACTGGGTGCCGTCGAACGCCGAGTCCGCGGTGTTCGGCACGAAGATCACCGATGAGTTCTTCGGCGTGAACGTGGGCGGCGACATCGGCTTCCTCAACGGCGTGCTCAAGCACCTCATCGAGAACGACTGGGTGGACAAGGCGTTCGTGGACCAGCGGACGAGCGGCTTCGAGGACGTGCGGCGGGCCGTCGCCGGCCAGTCGTGGGAGGAGCTGGAAGCGCTGTCCGGCGCCTCGCGCGACGACATGCTCCGCCTGGCCAGGATGCTGGGCGAGGCCCGGTCGGCGGTGCTCGTGTGGTCCATGGGGATCACCCAGCACGCCTACGGCGAGGACAACGTGCGGGCGATCGTCAATCTGGCACTCGCCCGGGGCTTCGTCGGGCGGGACAAGTGCGGGCTGATGCCGATCCGCGGGCACAGCGGTGTGCAGGGCGGGGCGGAGATGGGCGCGTACGCGACCGGGCTGCCGGGCGGGCTGCCGATCACACCAGAAAATGCCGCGAAATTTACGGACATGTGGGGATTCGAGGTGCCGGACACGCCCGGCCTGACCGCCACCGACATGATCGACGCCGCCCACCGCGGGGACCTCGACGCGCTCGTCTCCTCGGGCGGCAACTTCCTGGAGGTGCTCCCCGACCCGGCCTACTGCCGTGAGGCCCTGTCGCGGCTGCGGCTGCGGGTGCACATCGACATCGTGTTGTCGTCGCAGATGCTCGTGCCTGGCGAGGGCGACGTGCTGCTGCTGCCCGCCCAGACCCGCTATGAGATGGTCGGCGGCGTGACCGAGACCTCCACCGAGCGGCGGATCATCTTCTCGCCTGAGGTGGAGGGATCGCGGATCGGCGAGGCGTGGCCGGAGTGGAAGATCTTCACGGAGCTGGCCGCCCACACCCGCCCTGAAATTTCGGCAAAAATCCGCTTCACCGGCACACCGCAGATCCGCGCCGAGATCGAGAAGGCCGTCCCCTTCTACGAGGGCATCGCCGGCCTGTCGAAGTTCGGAGACAACGTCCAGTACGGCGGCCGCCACCTGTTCGCCGACGGCCGCTTCCAGACCCCGGACGGGCTCGGCAGGTTCTCCGCCGTCGAGCCGCCCGCGCTGGAACGCCCCGATGGGACCTTCATGGTGGCCACCAGGCGCGGCAAGCAGTTCAACAGTATGGTCCACGAGCGACGCGACGCCTTCAACAACGCGGTGCGCGAGGCCGTGCTGATGAGCGCGTACGACGCCGACCGCCTGGGCCTGCCCGACGGCGCCAGAGTCGAGCTACGCTCGGGCGGGCGAACATACCAGGGCAGGGTCCTGCGGGCCCCGCTCATGCCCGGCAACCTGCAGATTCACTGGCCGGAGGGCAATGTGCTGCTGGATGAGTCCCGCCGCTCGCCCCAGGCGCGCATCCCCGACTACAACGCCCTCGTCACCGTGCGGCCGCTATGAAGAGGCGACCCGGCCCCACCACCCGCGCCAGGATCCGGGAGCTCAACGGCTCCGTCGCCAGGGACCGCCGCGACGACCTGGCCACGGAGGAGCCGCTGGAGATCCGGCTCACCGCGCCGGACGGCGAGCGCAAGACCGTCGCCATCACCATGCGCACGCCGGGCCACGACTTCGAGCTGGCCGCCGGGTTCCTGCACGGCGAAGGGCTCGCGCGGCCCGGCGACGTCGCGGCCATCGTCTACTGCACCGACGAGGACCTCCCGCCGGAGGCCCGCTACAACACGGTCACCGTACGCCTGCGCGGCCCCATCCCCGACCTGCCCGCGCTGGACCGGCACTTCCTCACCTCCAGCGCGTGCGGCGTCTGCGGCTCGGCCAGCCTCGACGCGCTGCGCGACCGCTGCGCGCCCCTCCCGGAGGGCTCGCTGCGGCTCACCCCCGACATCCTGTACGGGCTGCCGGACACGCTCCGCAGCGCCCAGGGTGTGTTCGGCAAGACCGGCGGACTGCACGCCGCGGGGCTGTTCTCGGCCACCGGCACGCTGGTGGCGCTGCGTGAGGACGTGGGGCGGCACAACGCGGTGGACAAGCTGGTCGGCTGGGCCGCGATGGCGGAGCGGCTGCCGCTGGCCGAGCATGTGCTCATGGTCAGCGGCCGGGCCAGCTACGAGATCATGCAGAAGGCCCTCGCCGCCGGGATCCCGGCGGTCTGCGCGGTGTCGGCGCCCTCGTCGCTCGCCGTGGAGCTGGCCAGGGAGTTCGGCATGACGCTGGTGGGCTTCCTGCGCGGGGAGCGCTGCAACGTGTACGCGGATCAGGAACGGATCAGACCATAGTTATGGAATAAAGCATTCCGTTCTGATATTCTTGGAACAGAACAAACCGTTCCGAGAGGATGCGTCATGAACCCCTTCCGTGTCGAGATTCCTCAGACCGACCTCGACAACCTCCAGGCCCGCCTCGCCATGACCCGCTTCACCGACGAGATCCCCGGCGCCGACCAGGGCGTGACCGTCGAGCGGGTCAAGCGCCTGGTCGGCTACTGGCGCGACGGCTTCGACTGGCGGGCCCAGGAGGCCAGGCTCAACGCGTACCCGCAGTTCACCACGGAGATCGACGGGCAGAACATCCACTTCATCCACGTGCGCAGCGACAACCCCGACGCCCTGGCGCTGATCCTCACCCACGGCTGGCCCGGCTCGATCGTCGAATACCTCGACGCCATCGAGCCGCTCTCGCGCCACTTCCACCTGGTCGTCCCGTCGCTGCCCGGCTACGGCTTCTCCGGCCCCACCAAGGAGCTGGGCTGGAACAACCCGCGCATCGCCCGCGCGTGGGCCGAGCTGATGGCCCGGCTGGGCTATGAGCGCTACGGCGCGGTGGGCAACGACGCCGGCTCGATGATCTCGCCCGAGGTCGGCCGCGTCGATCCCGGCCACGTCGTGGGCGTGCACGTCACGCAGCTGTTCTCGTTCCCCTCGGGCGACCCCGCCGAGTTCGCGGAGCTGAGCGAGGAGGAGCAGGCCGGGCTGGCGGTGCTGGAGTGGTTCTGGAAGGAGAAGGGCGCCTTCAACGTGCTGCACGCACAGCAGCCACAGACGCTCGCCCACGCCATCGCCGACTCCCCCGCCGGCCTGCTCGGCTGGCTGGCCCAGCTCCTCGACGACGACCTGGACGACGACTTCGTGCTGGCCAACGCGGCAATCTACTGGTTCACCGGGACCGCCGGCTCCGCGATCCGCCTTTACTGGGAGAACGCGCGCGCCGAGCAGCCCAAGGAGCCCACGACCGTGCCGACGGCGCTGGCGATGGGCGAGGGCGACTTCAAGTCGATCCGCCGCTTCGCCGACCGGGACCACGCCAACATCGTCAGCTGGAAGACGCTGCCGGCCCCGGCCCACGGTCACTACACCGCGCACACCGCGACCGAGGCGCTCACCTCCGACGTCATCGCCTTCTTCACGGGCCTGCGCTAGCCCCGTTGTCGCGCATCAGCCGGTGTTCTGCAGGCCCGCCGCCACCCCGTTGACCGACAGGAGCAGGAGCGTGGACAGCCGATCGCGTTCCTGCTCCGACGGCTGGCCGGTGCGCAGGGCGCGCAGGGCACGCAGCTGGAGGTGCGACAGCGCGTCCACGTACGGGTCGCGCAGCTGGACGGCGCGCGACAGCACCTTGCGGTTCTCCAGCAGCCTCGTGTGCCCGGTGACGCGCAGCACCAGGTCGCGGGTCCGGTCGTACTCCTCCAGGACCTGCCGGGTGAAGTCCTCCCTGCCGCCCAGGGCCAGGTAGCGCATGGCGATCGAGCGGTCGGTCTTGGCCAGTGACATCTCCGCGTTGTCCAGCATTGCGTTGAACAGCGGCCACTCCGCGTACGCGGCCCGCAGCTCCTCCAGCGAGCCCACCGACGCCAGTCCGGTGCCCAGGCCGTACCAGCCGGGCAGGTTGACCCGGGTCTGCGCCCACGCGAACACCCACGGGATCGCCCGCAGGTCGTCGAGCGAGCGCGGCGCGCCCAGGCCGCGGCGGGCCGGGCGGGAGCCCAGGCGCAGCGTGCCGATCTCCTCCAGCGGGCTGACCAGGCCGAACCACTCGGGGAAGCCCGGCGCCTCGGTCAGCGCCCGGTACGCCTGCTCCGACGCGACCGCCACCTGCTCGGCGAGGCCGCGGAAGCGCTCGGCCGCGGCCGCGGTGCGGGCGCCGATCGTGGGCGAGGAGGCCATCAGGACGGCGTTGGTGACCTGTTCCAGGTGGCGGCGGGCGATCGCGATGTGACCGTAGCGGGCGAAGATGACCTCGCCCTGCTCGGTGACCTTGAAACGACCCGCGACCGAGCCGGGGGCCTGCGCCAGCACCGCGCGGTTGGCCGGGCCGCCACCACGGCCGAGCGCGCCGCCACGGCCGTGGAACATGCGCAGCTTCACGTCGTGCTTCGCGGCCCAGGCGGTCAGCTCCTCCTGCGCCTCGTACAGGCGCAGCGTGGCGGCGGCCGGGCCGAGTTCCTTGGCGGAGTCGGAGTAGCCGAGCATGATCTCCAGGCGCCGGCCGGTGGCCGCCAGGCGCTCCTGGATCTGCGGGATCTCCAGCATGCCGCTCAGCACGCGCGGCGAGTTGGCCAGGTCCTGGCCGGACTCGAACAGCGGCACCACGTCCAGGACGGGCGCGCGGTCGCCGAGCGCGTGCCGGGCCAGCTCGTAGACGGCCGCGACGTCGTTGGCGGAGCGGGTGAAGGAGACCACGTAACGGGAGCAGGCGGTGACGCCGAACCGCTCCTGGATCCAGCCGATCACCCGGATCGTGGCCAGGACCTCCTCGGTGCGCTCCGACAGCTCACCGTCGGCCCGCAGTTCCTCCAGCGCCGCCGCGTGCACCTGGGAGTGCTGGCGCACCTCCAGCTCGGCCAGGTGGAAGCCGAACGTCTCCACCTGCCAGATGAGGTGCTGCAACTCCCCGTACGCCTGCCGCGGCGCCGTGGCGGCCAGCGACTCCTGCGCCAGCCGCAGGTCGGCCAGCAGGCCGGCGGGCGAGCGGTAGGCCAGGTCGAGGTCGCGCCGCTGGGTGGCGGCGATGCGCGCGGCCACGAACAGCAACCACTGCCGGTGCGGCTCCCGCGGCGACCGGGTGGCCAGCTCGGAGACGACCCCGGGGTGGGCGGCCACGGTCGCGGCCAGCGCCGTCTTCAGCTCGGGTGAGCAGGGGGCGAGCGTGGCGGCGGCGGTGAGCGTGCGGGCGATGCGCAGGCACGCGGCCTCCAGCGCGGCCAGCACGTGCTCGGACTGGATCTGGATGGTCTCGCGGGTGACCCTGGCCGTGACGTTGGGGTTGCCGTCGCGGTCGCCGCCGATCCAGCTGCCGTATCTGACGAATGGCCTCGCCTGCGGCGGGCGGGTGCCAGTGCCCGGGTCGAGTGCCGCGTCCAGCGCGCGGTAGACCTGCGGCACCATGCGGAACAACGTCTCGTCGAAGGCGGCCATGGCGGTGCGCACTTCGTCGAGCGGGTCGAGCTTGGTCGAGCGCAGCTGGGCCGTGCGCCACAGCAGGTCGATCTCCTCCAGCAGGCGCCGCTTGCTCTCGGCCCGTTCGGAGGCCCCGCGACCTGGGGTGTTGTATTCGGTGAGCTGGCCGCTGATCCGCTGGATGGCGGTGACGACCGCGCGCCTGCGCGCCTCGGTCGGGTGCGCGGTCAGCACCGGGTGCAGCTCCAGGCCTTCCAGCAGCTCGGCGACCCGGTCGTGGCCCAGCTCGTGGACGGCCTGCGCCATCGACTCCCGCTGGACCCTGCCCTCGGCGTCCCGCTCGCGCAGCGTGCGGATCCGATAATGCTCCTCGGCCAGGTTGGCCAGGTGGAAATAACACGTGAACGCGCGGGCGACCTGGACCGCCCGCTCGATGTCCCACGCCGCGACCATGTCGGTGATCACATCGGCCGAGATCTCGCCCCTGCGTGCCGCGATGACGGCCTTGCGCAGCCGTTCGACGTCGGCCAGCAGGTCCTCGCCGCCCTGCTCGGCGAGCACCTGGCCGAGCAGCTTGCCGAGCATCCGCACGTCGTGGCGCAGCTCGTCCGGCATCTCCGTCACTGCGGCGCTGCGATGTTCGAGCCCCTGGTCAATCATGTCTCGAAGGGTATCTAGTCGCCCGAAGTGCCCGTAGACCGGTCTCACCAATTGGACTAGACCACTGCGAGGGAGTGCCGTCGCCTGGAGCCGCCGAACGGAGTGGGGCCATAGACACTGGTCAGGAGGCCTTCGACACGGCCCCGAGCAGCTCGGGGAGCCGGCCGAAGCCGATCTTGGCGGCCAGCCGCCTGCCGAGCACCTCGGCCAGCAGCCCGTAGAACGGCGCGAGCACGCTGACCCACAGGAGCCCGAAGATGAGGGGCACCACGAAGGGCAGCGACAGCAGCGCGATCCCGAGCATCGCGCCCATGGAGGAGGCGAACGCCTGCCCGCCCTGCCCGGGAGCGGCGCCGCTGAAGGCGTTCATCCGCTCGGGCACGGAGTAGGGCAGCACGACGCTGGTCACGGAGCCGACGCCGAGGCCGATCCCGAGCGCGCCCCAGCCGGCCAGCATCGCCGGCAGGATCGCCGCCGGGTGGCCGGCGAACAGGCCCGCGCCGACCGCGATCACGGCGAGCAGCGGCACCGCGACCAGCGCGTTGGCCAGGTGGCGCCCGGCCAGGTCCGTGGCCAGGCTGCGCTCGGAGCCGAACGTCACGGCGTTCATCCAGAGCGAGCGCCCGTCGATGCCGAACGCGTTGCCCGACTGCAGCGCGATCATCAGGGCGCCGCCCGTCGCGATCACGATCGGCAGGCCCGGCCCCGGCGGCCCATCCGACGTGTTGCTCAGCGAGACCGACAACACGAGCGTGACCACGACGGCGCTGAACCAGCCCACGCGGAACCTCGGCTCGCGCCTGATGTACTTCAGCTCCTTGGTAACCACAGCGGCCAGCGGCCCGTCCGGCAAGATCCGGTCCACCAGTCCGCTCTCCCTGCGTACGGAGGCCGCCTGGGTGGAGACGTCCGGCGTGACCAGCGCACGGCTCAGTGCTTTGATCCACAGCCAGGCGAGCGCCACGACGAGCACCGCGAGGAACGCGAGCTCGGCCAGCCCGACCAGGCCGCCGTCGGCGATCGCGTGCGCGGCCATGCCCGGCGGGGTCCACCGGAGCACGGCTGCCATCTGGTGCAGCATCGCCTCCGGGTCGCCGAAGCCGCGGTTCAACACCAGGTTGGGCAGCTGCGCGAGCACCACCACGAGCAGGGCGGCCACGGCCAGCACGTCACGGCCGCGCCGGGTGCGCAGCGCGCTCGACAGCGACGTGGTGATCAGCCGTGACGTCACCACGCAGAGCGCGAACTGCAGCAGCACGGCCGGCACACCGAGCAGCACGCCGCCGATGTTGACAGGCAGCGCGATCAGCGCGCCGACCGTGACGATCAGCATCGCGGCCGGCCAGACGCCCGTCACGGACGCGGTGAACATGCCGACCGCCAGCGTGCGCGTCCGCAGCGGGAACAACGACAACTTGGCCGGGTCGAGCGTGTCGTCCAGGCCGAACGCCATCAGCGGCACGATCATCCAGCCGAACAGGAAGAACGCGAACGCCACGATCACGAGCGAGGTCCTGATGTCGCCGGGCGCCAACCGGAGCAGGCTCATCAGGAGGAAGCCGAACGCGGCCAGACCGGTGGCCATGATCAGGGTGAAGATGAACCCGAGCTTGCGCTGGAGGTCGCCACGCAGATTGCCGACCAGCAGCCGGAGCTTCAGCCGCGCGAACAACGACACCGTGTTCATGGGGCTCCCTTGGTCTTGGCGCCCAGCCAGGTCAGTCCGGCCTCGCGGCCCTGCGCCGAGCCGCCGACCAGGTCAAGGAACGCCTGGTTGAGGCTGCGGCCGCCGCGCACCTGCTCCAGTGACCCCTGCGCCACGATGTGTCCCGCATTCATCACCGACACCCAGTCGCACAGCCGCTCGACCAGGTCCATCACGTGACTGGAGAAGATGACGGTCGAGCCGGAGGCGGTGAAGCGCTGGAGCACCTCGGTGAGCGTGTTGGCGCTGACCGGATCGACGCCCTCGAACGGCTCGTCCAGGAACAACACCGACGGGTTGTGCAATAACGCGGCCGCCAGGCCGATCTTCTTGCGCATGCCGGTGGAGTAGTCCACGACCAGCTTGTCGGCGGCGCCGGCCAGGTCCATCAGGTGCAGCAGCTCGCCGGCCCGCTGCTCCACCTCGCCTTTGGGGATGCCGCGCAACCGCCCCGCGTAGAGGAGCAGCTCGCGGCCCGACAGCCGCTCGAACAGCCGCAATCCCTCCGGCAGCACCCCGATGCGGGCCTTGACCTCGACGGGATCGCGCCACACATGGAGCCCGTCCACCTCGGCCGACCCGCCGTCCGGCCGGAGCAACCCGGTGATCATGCTGAGCGTGGTCGTCTTGCCCGCGCCGTTGGGCCCGACCAGGCCCGCGAAGCTGCCGGCGGGGACGACGAGATCGACTCCGGCCACCGCGACCTGCTGTCCGTATCGCTTGAACAGGCCCTGGGTGCGAACGGCATCCGTCATGGAACCAATCTATGAGGAGAGACTAGCCTTGCGCGTATGAGCGCAGCTGCGGAATCCATGCCGGACAAGCCGGATATCCATACGACTGCCGGAAAGATCGCTGACCTCGAGCGCCGCCTCGATGAGGCCGTGCACGCCGGGTCCGCGGCGGCGGTGGAGAAGCAGCACGCCAAGGGCAAGATGACGGCCAGGGAGCGGGTGCTCACGCTGCTGGACGAGGGCTCGTTCGTGGAGTTCGACGAGTTCGCCAGGCACCGGTCCACCATGTTCGGGCTGGACAAGCGGCGGCCGTACGGCGACGGGGTGATCACGGGGCACGGCACCGTCGACGGGCGGCAGGTGTGCGTGTTCTCGCAGGACGTGACCGTGTTCGGCGGCTCGCTCGGCGAAGTGTACGGCGAGAAGATCGTCAAGGTCCTCGACATGGCACTCAAGACCGGCTGCCCGATCATCGGGATCAACGAGGGCGGCGGCGCGCGGATCCAGGAGGGCGTGGTCGCACTCGGCCTCTACGCGGAGATCTTCAAGCGCAACGTGCACGCCTCCGGCGTGATCCCGCAGATCTCGCTCATCATGGGCGCCGCGGCCGGCGGGCACGTCTACTCCCCCGCGCTGACCGACTTCGTCGTGATGGTGGACCAGACGTCGCAGATGTTCATCACGGGCCCGGACGTGATCAAGACGGTGACGGGCGAGGAGGTCACGTTCGAGGAGCTCGGCGGGGCCCGCACGCACAACACGAAGTCGGGCGTGGCACACTACCAGGCCGCCGACGAGGAGGACGCGCTCGACTACGTCAAGGCGCTGCTGTCGTACCTGCCGTCGAACAACCTCGACGAGGCTCCGGTCTTCGAGACCGCCGCGGATCTGGAGCCGGATCCCGAGCTGGACGAGGTGATCCCGGACTCGCCGAACCAGCCGTACGACATGCACCGGGTGATCGAGCACGTGCTCGACGACGGAGAGTTCCTGGAAGTGCACGCATTGTTCGCGCCGAACGTCGTCGTGGGGTACGGCCGGGTGGACGGCCAGCCGGTCGGGGTGGTCGCGAACCAGCCCATGCATTTCGCCGGGTGTCTGGATATCAACGCATCCGAGAAGGCCGCGAGATTTATTCGAACATGTGATGCTTTTAATATTCCAATCCTGACTTTCGTTGATGTACCGGGTTTCCTGCCCGGCACGGATCAGGAATGGAACGGAATCATCCGCCGCGGCGCCAAGCTCCTCTACGCCTACGCCGAGGCCACCGTGCCGCTGATCACGGTGATCACCAGGAAGGCGTACGGCGGCGCGTACGACGTCATGGGGTCCAAGCACCTCGGCGCGGACATCAACCTGGCCTGGCCCACCGCGCAGATCGCGGTCATGGGCGCACAGGGCGCGGTCAACATTCTTTACCGGCGCGAGCTGGCCGCCGCCGAGGATTCTGACACCGAGCGGGCCAGGCTCGTCACCGAGTACGAGGACACACTGGCCAACCCGTACATCGCGGCGGAGCGCGGCTACGTGGACGCGGTGATCCGGCCGTCCGAGACCCGGCCCCAGGTCGTCAGGGCGCTGCGGGCGCTGCGGAACAAGCGGGCCACGCTCCCGCCGAAGAAGCATGGGAACATCCCGCTATGACGCCACATCTGCGTATTGTCCGGGGCGACGCCACGCCCGAGGAGATCGCCGCGTTGGTGACCGCGCTCGCCACACGACACGCCCAACCGTCAACGCCTCCCCAACCCCGTCGGCAAACATGGCGAAACCCCGCCAGAGGCATGCGTAAGCCTGTCCTTCCCGGGAAGTCGGCATGGCGGATGAGCGCTCTACCTTAGATAGATCCTGGGAAACGGGTGTCAAGCTCGCCGGGAGTTGGGACTATCTAGAGAAAGTAGGCGTATATAGTCGGCCGATCAACTAACACCGCGGCCTGGAGGACGACATGGCCATCCCAGACCTCATGCCGCATCCTGTGGCAGCCAAGTACGCCGTCCTAGTGGATGTCGGTTATCTGTACGCGGCGGCAGGTGAAGTGCTGCTCGGCGCCAAGGAGCGCAAGGAATATCGGGTGGCCGCTGATGAGCTCATCCAGAGTCTACAGAAACATGCAGAGGCACGTATTTCTGGCGAACTTCTGCGGATCTATTGGTATGACGCCGCCCGTGACCGCGTGCCCACCGTCGACCAGCGGGTCATCGCCCAGCTCCCTTGGGTCAAGGTGCGACTTGGCAACCTGAACGCCCGTGGCCAGCAGAAAGGCGTGGACGCGCAGATCAGGAGCGATCTGGAGGCCCTGGCGAGACATCATGCGGTCACCGACACGATCCTGCTGGCAGGGGACGAGGACATGGTCCCGGCGGTGGAGGCCGCCCAGGCGTACGGCGTGCGCATCCACCTGTGGGGCGTCGAGCCGCCGTACGGCACCAACCAGGCCGAGCGCCTGGTGTGGGAGTCCGACACCGTAGAAGTGATCTCTGCTGATTTCCTGAGGCCGTTTTTCAGCCGTGCTCCCCAGCCCGTCCCCGTCACCCCGCCCGCCGCTCCCTCGCCCGCGCAGGTCTTCGCCGGACGCGCGCCCGCCAAGCCGCACGCCAAGCCAGGGCAGGTGGCCAAGCTCGGGCCGAGCCGGCCGCGCGTGGAGGACGTGGGCGAGCACGTGGCGCAGAAGTGGATCCTCACCCGTGGCCGCGACAACATCCGCGACCTGCTGCCGGGGCCGATCCTGCCGACCGTGATCGACACGGAGCTGCTGATCGAGGCGGAGAAGGAGCTCGGCCACTCGCTGCGGCCGTTCCCCGAGGCCCGGGTGTGGCTGCGTGACGGGTTCTGGGCGCGCGTTTACCGCGAGTTCGACCTGGGGGTGGGGGTCTCATCGAAGTAGCGCCTCGGCGATCTCCGTACGGGCATAAAGCACGTATCGCCCCGTACGGTGCGCCGAGCACAATCCTGCCTTGCGGAGCGCGGTGAGGTGCTGGTTGACGCCGGCTTCGGAGAGCCCGGCGCGCCGGGCCAGGTCGCGCGTGGAGGCGGGCTGGTCGAGCTCGGCCAGCAGCCGGGCGCGGGTCCTGCCGAGCACGGCGGCCAGCGCTTCGGGCGGTTCCAGGTCGCGGCGCTCCCACAATGTGGCGATGCCGCGCGGCGCGTAGCGCACGGTGGGCTGGTACGGCGGCGTGGTGACCGAGAAGACCCGCGGCGCGACGAACACGCACGGCACCAGCAGCAGCCCGAGCCCGCGCAGCGAGCGCACTCCCGACGCGTACCGATGCTTGATGCGCAGCGTCCCGTCCTCCCAGGTGACGGCCTCGTCGAGGTCCGCCAGCATGCGCTGGGCACCGCCCTCGGCGAGCAGCTTGGCCCGGTAGAGGATCTCGCCCTCCAGCAGCGACCTGATCCGCGGCCAATAGGGCGCCATCGCGGCCCGCCAGTAGGCCTCGACCTCCTTGGCCAAACGTTCCAGGCCCCGCTCCGGGTCGTCGTAGAGGGCTTGGACGCGTTTCGTACGCGGACCTGGAATCTCGTCCAGGTCTGAGCGGACCCGGTCGGCCGCGCCCCGCATCGTGGCGAGTTCCAGCTCCAGGTCCGGCATGGACGTGGACGGCGGCGTGCAGGTGAAGCCCGCGATGGTGATCGTGGGCACCGGGACGAGCTCGGACAGCAAGCTCCAGTCGACGTCCTGGACGCGCCGGCGCACCTGGTCGGCCCAGGGCCGCAGGAGCGGGTGCGCCTGCGGGTCCTTCACCACACGGACGCTGGCCACGACCTCGCCGAGCGGTGAGATCGCGAAGCGGGTGTTGGCGAGGTCGTGGGCCGTGAACGTCAGGTCCAGGGTCATTGGATTCGCCTGTCACTTAATCAATGGCGGTGTTGGCTGACATCTCAGCCACTCTGGCTGACATGTCGGCAACTGCGGTGGACGAGCCGCTGCTGCGGTTTCCCGGGTTTCGCAACCTCTTCGTGGCCGGGGCGGTCAGCCAGCTCGGCAGTCAGATCAGCTACGTCGCGCTCCCCCTGCTGGCCGTGACCACACTGGGCGCGGGGGCCGGCGAGGTGGGGGTGTTGTCGGCGCTCGGCACGCTGACGGTGCTCCTGCTGGGACTGCCGGCCGGGGCCTGGGTGGACCGGGTGCGGCGGCGGCCGGTGATGATCGCCACCGATCTGCTGCGGGCCGGGGCGCTGCTGTCGGTGCCGGTCGCGTGGTGGGGCGGGTGGTTGTCCATGGGGCAGCTGTACACCGTGGCGGTGCTGGTGGGGGCGGGCACGTTGGTGTTCGACGTGGCGTCGATGAGCCTCGTGCCTGGACTGGTGGGGCGCGAGCGGTTGACGTCGGCGAACTCGCTGCTCGTGGGAATGGGCGCGGGGATGGACGTCGCTGGGCGGAGCGCGGCCGGGGTGCTGGTGCAGATCGCGGGTGCGCCGGTGCTCGTGGCGGCCCTGGTCCAGGGCGCGATGGCGAACCTGGCATTCCCGCTCTGCTCGGTACTGCTGCCTGTCCTCATCGTCGGCGAGCTGGGCTACCCGGAGTGGGTGCTGGGCACGTACCTCGCGGTCGGCGGGCTCGGCGTACTGGCGGGCTCGTCGTCCGCCCACCTGATCGGCCGCCGCCTCGGCACCGGCCGGGCAACGTGGCTCGTCAGCCTGGCCACGGCTCCTGCCTCGCCCGTGATCCCGTTCCTGGACCGAGGGCCGTGGTTGTGGGCGGGGGCGGCCGCCTGGTTCGTGCTGACGTTCCGCACCGGGGTCAACAACGTGCTGCTCGTCAGCCTGCGGCAACGCGTCACGCCGGACGCCATGCTGGGCCGGATGACGGCCACGATGCGGCTGCTGCTCATGGGCGCGCTCGGCCTGGGCGGTCTGCTGGCGGGCGCGCTCGGCGAGGTCTGGGGCGTGCGCTCCGCGCTGTGGCTGGGCGCCCTGATCATGGCGATGAGCTGGATCCCGATCTTCTTCTCCCCGCTCCGCCGACACCCCTGAGATTCCATGTCCGATTCCTGCCGGTCAGCGGCTACGACCTGCTGACCTGCCCTTTGACGGTGGCGTCCGATTTCCGCCAGTCAACACCCTCACAAGCGCATACCGTCGAAGACATGTCACCACTAGAGCTCGACTTCGACTCCTGCTACCGGGCCGTCTCGGCCAGGGACGCCCGGTTCGACGGGCGCTTCTACACGGCGGTGACGACGACGCGCATCTACTGCCGCCCGATCTGCCCCGCCCGTACGCCGGCCTCGCGCAACGTGCGTTTCTACCGGCACGCGGCCTCAGCCGAGGCAGCCGGGTTCCGCCCGTGCAAGCGTTGCCGTCCCGAGCTCTCCCCCGGGGATCCCGGCTGGGACGTCCGCGGCGACCTCGTCGGCCGGGCTTTGCGCCTGATCGACGACGGCGGGGCCGACGAGCAGGGCGTCGTGGGGCTGGCCAGGCGGCTGCACATCACCGAGCGGCACCTGCACCGGCTGTTCGTGGCCGAGCTGGGTGTCGGGCCGCTGGCGGTGGCGCGGACGAAGCGGCTGCTGCTGGCCAAGCAGCTCCTGACCGAGACGGGGCTGCCGGTGACGGAGGTGGCGTTCGCGGCCGGGTTCGGGAGCGTGCGGCAGTTCAACGCAACGATGCGGGAGACGTACGGCTTCACGCCCAGCGAGCTGCGGGCCACGGCCGGACCGCGGGTTTCCGACGCGACGCTCAGGCTGCGGCTGCACCGGCGGGAGCCATACGACGTGGAGGGGGTCTTCGCGTTCCTGGCCTCCCGGGCGATTCCGGGCCTGGAGGTGGCGGACCGGACGTCGTACTCGCGGGCCGTGCCGGGCGGGACGATCACGCTCACCCCGCGGCCGGACCACATCGCCCTGGATGTGGCGGTGGACGACACGCGGCAGCTCGCCCGCGTCGTAGCCCGCTGCCGCCGCCTCCTCGACCTGGACGCCGACCCGGACGCCATTGCCGAGATCCTCGGCCAGACCTCGCTCGGACCCCTCGTGTCGGCCCGGCCGGGATTGCGCGTGCCGGGGACGTTCGACGGGTTCGAGCTGGCGGTGCGGGCGGTCGTGGGCCAGCAGATCTCGGTGGCGGGCGCCCGTACCCTGCTCGGCCGCATCGTCGCCAGAGCCGCCGCACCTGGCGGCCTCTTCCCCACGCCGGCCCACCTCCTGGAGACCGACCTCACCGGCCTGGGCCTGACCAACCGCCGGATCGAGACCCTCAAGGACCTGGCCGCGCGCCTGGCCGAGGGCCAGATCGACCTGGACGGCGGCCAGGACCCCGCGGAAGCGGTGACGGGACTGCTCGAAGTGCCCGGCATCGGCCCGTGGACGGCCAGCTACGTCGCGTTGCGGGCGCTGCGCGACCCCGACGCCTGGCCCGCGGGCGACCTCGTGCTCAAGAAGCGCATGGCCGCCCTGGGCATCACTGACGACCACATCGAGCGGTGGCGGCCCTGGCGGGCCTACGCCGCGCTGCACCTCTGGAGCTCATCATGATCGCTGCACAGCTCATCCCGACCCCCATGGGGCCTCTGTCCCTGCTGTCCCGCGAGGGAATCCTGGTCGCGGCCGGCTTCACCGCCGACCCGAAGGAGATGTACGCCCGCCTCACGCCCGCCCTCCAGGCGGAGGGCCTGGAGGTGGTGGACGACCTGGGGGCGGCGTCGGAGGCCGTCCGCGCGTACCTGGCGGGCGACCTGGCCGCCCTGGACGCCATCCCGGTCTCCCAGCCCGGCAGCCCGACCCGCAATCGGCTGCACGCGGCGTTGCGTGAGGTGAAGGCGGGGACCACCGTCTCGTACGCGGAGCTGGCCGAACGGGCGGGACTGCCGAGGACGGCGGCCCGGGCGGCCGGCTCGGCGTGCGCCCAGAACCTGATCGCACCGTTCGTCCCGTGCCACCGAGTGCTGCCTGCCGGTGGGGGATATGGCGGGTATTACTACGGCGTACCAGTCAAAGAGTGGCTGCTTGCCCACGAATCCGGAGAAATTGCTCACCTATAGTAATGACTCGGATGCATTCGGTAATGTGTTCGCCATGCCAACTCTGCGACACGAGTTCCTTCTGGAGCTCGTTCGGAGACGCCCATCTCTGGCCGCCACCCTGCTGGCACAGGCGGGCGTCTCCGTATCCCCCTTCGAAGAGGCCCATCTGGGCACCGTCGACTTCAACCAATGGGCACCCGCTGAATTCCGGGCGGATTCGGTCGTCGTGCTGAGGAACGAGAACAAGCCGGTGTCGGCGATCGTGCTGGAGGTTCAGCGACAGACCGACCCAGACAAACAGTGGAGCTGGCCGGTATACGTGGCCACCCTCCGGTCTCACATTAAGTGCCCAGTGCTACTCCTGGTCTTCTGCGAGGACGCGAAAACAGCCCAGGACTGCGCGAAGGCCATCGACATGGGGCATCCCGGGTGGGTGCTGTACCCGATCGTCATCGGCCCGGACGGAATCCCGATGATCACCGACATCGGCCAGGCCATCGAACAACCCGAGCTCGCCACCATTTCGGCCATCCTGCACGGCCGCACCGAGTCCGGCCTGAAGGTGGTCCTCACACTCCTCTACGCAGTCACACGCGGGCCCAAGGAGCTGAAAGGCTATGCTGAGCTTGCGTTCGCGTGTCTCCCCCAGTCCATGATCGCCAAGGTTAGGGAGGTCGTGATGACCATGGCAGCCGAGTCCAGAATCGAGTTCTTTCTCGAGTGGGTCGCCGAAGGAGAGGCCAAGGGGATGGCCAAGGGGATGGCCAAGGGGATGGCTGAGGGGACGGCCAAGGGGATGGCCAAGGGGATGGCTGAGGGGACGGCCAAGGGGATGGCTGAGGGGACGGCCAAGGGGAAGGCCGAAGGCGAGGCCGAGTCCATCCTCCTGTTCCTGGAGGCGCGTGGCATTCCCGTGCCCGACGAGACACGAAAGCGCATCACCGAGTGCACGGACCTGGACATCCTCAGATCCTGGGTCCGCAAGGCCGCCACGGCCACGAACGCCGATGACCTGTTCGTGTAGAGACTCGATAGCCCCCTGGTTGTCGAGAAACTCGATAGTCGATGGATGGACCCGGCCCAGGAGCGAGCCACTTCGCGAGTGGTTCGGCTTGGGCCTGGCCAGGGCCCTCAAAATAATTCTGGCGGCGCGCAACGTTGACGTGCCCAACCACGCACGAGAACGCCTCACCCGCTGCGACGACCTTGAGCTTCTCCAGCACTGGATCTATGAGGCCGCTACGGCCGACCGCGTTGAGGACCTGTTCCACCCCTACATCAACGCCCTCGCACCTAACAGCGCCAGAGAGCAGTCGAACTGAGCTGACGAGGGCTGGCACGGCTCCGTGCCAGCCCTCGCCCGTGTTCAGGCTGGTGCGAGGCGGCGGGATTGGATCCCTGCCACTCCGGTCACCATCAGCCCCACCGCGCCCCTCAGTTGGGTGGCTTGACGTTGCTCTGGATCTCGCCGACCGGCACGTCCCGGGTCACACCGAGCTCCACCGGCGCGAACTGGAACGGGACGACGTTGCCCTGCACCGCCACTGGCCAGACAGCCGTGACGGTCAGCGGGTACGTCTCGCGCGGCTGGTCGATCGACGAACGCAGGTAACGCACGCCGCAGGCGAACTCGCCGCCTCTGACGTACGGCTTCCCGGCCGTGCCGCAACCGCTCTCAGTCACCTCCGCGCGTTCCTTAGTGGTGCCGGGATCGATCTTGATGTCCTGGAGCGTGGCCACCAGTGTCACGCTCATGACGCCCGGGATCTCAGCGGTGACGGAACGGCTGGTCTCGCCTATTCCTTCCAGCCAGACGTGGGTGGGCAGGTTCACGAAGCTCTTGGCGTCGGGATTGAGTTTGACGGTCTGCTCGGGCACGGTCATCGAGGCCCTGGCGATCTCGGCCAGCTGCTCGAGTGTGATCCCCGAGGGCGGCGTGACCCCAGGCGGCACGAACAGGAACTGCTGGAGCGTCGCCCAGCAGGCCGCGCCTGCGGGATCACCCCTGTTGTAGCCGGGCGTCCACCACATCCCTTCCTGACCCCGCCTGTCCACGAACGGCTGCTCAAAATCCCGGCGGCTCTCCTCGTCGATCCGGTGTCGGTTGGCCGAGTCCCGGCCCTTGGTGAAGAAGTCGACGGCGTCGTCGGCGTTCAGGAAAGGCTCGTACCAGCACGGCCGCTTCATCCGGAAGCCGTCACCCTTGCCGCCCTTGGTACCGTTGCCGTGGACTTTGACCCGTCTCGACTCGATTTCGGCGAATAGGTTTCTCCCAGATTTCCCGGTCTGGGAGCCACGGGCCGACGTGTCACCTTCCCGCCCCGGATCCTGGGCGCTCAAAGAGGGCAGGAGCAGCAGTCCCGCCGTCACGAACGAGATCAACGCTTTCATCGGGTGCATCCTTCTCTGGGAGTGAGGTAGGACCTGATGCGCCACACCCCGTCGTCACCACGGTGCGCGGCCACGCTCTCGGCGTAGGGGCGGGTCCAATCAGGATGGGGGGAGATGACCTCCCCGGTGCGCGAGGAGATCAGGCGCACTTTCGACTCGTCCACGCATGCGTCGATCTGCGCCCCGCTGCCCATGCGCGCGCTGACCCGCAAGTTGTAGATACGGCCCGTTCCGCGCATCGAGTGTCCCTGGTCGATGAGCTCTTGCACCCACTTGGTCGCCTGGAACACGGCATCGATCTCGAGGTTGCGCTTGTAGACGCGCGTTCCCTCGACAACGGCCTTGCGGGTGCCGACGTACTGGTCGACCATGACCTTCAGCAGCGGGTCGGGGTTCGCGGGCCACTCCACGCGCACCCGCATGCCTTCGGCGATGTCGATGGTCTGAGTGCCGGAGGGCGGCGGCTCCTCCTGTACAGGGCTGCTCTCCGTGGGTTCCGCCTGCACCGGATCACTCCCGGCGGGCGTGGGTGCCTCCAGCGGCGCGTACGGGCGTTCCTGCTGGCCGCATCCCGCCATGACCAGCAGGCACAGCACCATCGCCATCGCCGTTCGTCTCATGCCGACGACTCCTTCACGACGTGAATGCGCCACGTGGGCAGCAGTTCCTCGATCAACGCCTCGGTCTCCGGGGCCATCCCGCCGCCGTACGGGTGCGAGGCGGCCCTTCTGGTCAGGCCCTCGACGACGGCGCGCAGGCGGACGACGTCCTCGGTCGCGCGCGTGGCCCGCAGCAGGTCGCGCCACAGGCCCTCGTCGTCGGCCGACAGCAGCAGCGCCGCGCGTACGGCGGCCACCGCGGCGTCCGGCTGGTCCTGCGCGAGCCTGATCTCGCAGAGCTGGTGTGCCGCGTCGGCGACCTCGGCGGCCACGTCGTACTCCAGGTCCTCGGCCGCCAGCCACGCATACCTGCCGGGCGGCCTGCCGGTCAGCAGCGGGCCCCTGACCAGGCCGAGCGCCTTCTCCAGCAGCACGGCCCTGGCCGACGGGTCGCCGTGCGAGCGGCGGACGAGCTCGCGGAACAACGCCCAGTCCGTACGCACCTCGGGCCCCAGCCGCAGCCGGCCGACCTCGTCGGTGAGCAGGTGCTGGGGGCCCAGCCAGTCGGCGACCCTGGCGATCGTGGCATCCCTGACCATGTCCTGCACGCCGCGCGGCCACAACACCCCGCCGAGCACCACGGGATGCACGCCGCCCGGGTGCGTGGCCAGGTAGATCAGCAGCTCCGTGGCCAGCGCCAGCCGGCCTTCCTCCAGCGGGCTGAGGCCGAGCGCCTCGATGGGGCCGAGCATCCTGATCTCGACGGCCGGCGGGTGCAGCCCCGGCAGCGGCTCCGCCTCGGGGATGGCCTCGCCGTCGAGCCGCCCGGCGGTGCGGAACAGGTCGACGAGCGCACGGTAGTGGCGGCGGGGCAGGAGCTGGGCGTCCACCTCGAACCCCAGTTCGGCGATCTTGGCCTTGCCGTCGTCGGTGATCTCCAGCGTCCATGTGGCGTGCGGGACGTCGCCCGCGACCACGTATCCGGCGGTGTCCCTGCGGGCCAGCAGCGCCAGCCGGCGCGCCTCCTCATGCGTGGGCGCGACCGCGGACAGCAGGTAGTGGGCATCGCGCGGGCTGCCGCTGATGCGCCCGGTCAGCACCTCTCTGCGCGGTGCCGCGGCGGCTTCCAGCTCGGGGAGCACCTCGGCCAGACCGCCGACGGCCCTGATGCGGTCGGGTGCGATCGCGGTCAGCTCCTCGCCGAAGCCGACGAGCGTGACGCGCATGCCGTCGGACCAGCGGTTGGTGGCCAGCTCGACGGCGAGGGCGGCCAGCGCGGCCGTGGTCTGCGCGCCGCGTACGTTGATCAGGCCCTGTGCGGCTTCCAGGTCGATGAGCACCCGCCCGTGCACGTTCGTGCCGATCGAGACCAGTCCGGGGTACGGCGCCCCGCCCGGCTGGTGGGGCTCGTGGTGGCCGGCTCGTGCCCCCCACGGGCTCGTCCGGTCCGGCAGCAGCCGGCCCTCGTGTGCCGGCAGCCGCCACACCTGGCCGCTGTCCTCGGCCGTCCAGGGCGCGGGCGGGTCGGGGTCCGGCGGATGCACCCACAGGTCGAGCGTGCGCGGCGACAGATGGGCCGCGTACACGATGGGCGGGGTGCGGTTCTGCCTCGCCAGCTCGGCGCCGAGCACCCGCAAGCCGACGTCCAGGATGCGGGCGCCCGGCGCGTCCCCGCCCAGCCGGAGCGCGACCTCGGCCTCGGCGGCGTCGCCGCGTGGCCGGGCGAGCCTGCGGCCGAACATCCGGCCCCAGAGCTGCTCGCGGCGCCGCCTGGCCAGCACGAGCAGCAGCCCGGCCGCGGCCAGCGAGGCGCCGGCCAGGTATTCGACCAGCTCGTTGCCCTGGCTCTCGCGGACGGCCGGCTGCTGCTGCTCGGGCTCCTGACGCCGCTGGTCCTGCTGCTCCGGCAGGCGGTGCTTGGCCTCGCCCTTCTTCTCCTTCTTGACCTCGCCGTGGGCCCTGCCGTCGTCGGGCACCTGCGCCCGGCCCGGGTGCTCGCGCAGCGTCTCCTCGCGCGGCTGGTCGGTGGGGACGATGTGGGCGTTCCTCGCGTCATCCGGCATGTCGAGCACCCAGCCGGGCCTGATCAGGTCGGCCATCTTCAGCCGGGTGCCGTCCGGCTGGACCTTCGCCTGGTTGAGCCGGTAGATCTCGTGGTAGCGGCGGCCGTCGCCGAGGCACTTCTCGGCGATCTCCCACAGGCTTTCGTGGTGGCGGCCGTGCGGCGGCTGGACGACGTAGACCTTCTTGGTCTTGTTCGTCTCCAGCGTCTTCTCGACGATCGGCGCGGAGTACGCCACCGCCGTCACGGGCGGGGCGGCGGGCGTGGGCGTCAGCTTGGCGATGGGCGCGAGCATGGCCCCGGTCGTGAACAGCAGCAGCACGGCGCCGACGAGCTTGTTGGCCAAGACCTGGGTGCCGCCGGAGAACGGTACGCGGGCGGGCATGCCCACCCGGCGGACCCCGGCGTACACCTCGACGAGCACACACGCGAACAGCTGGAACCAGGCCAGCCACACCAGCAGCACCAGCACCGCCACGATCGTGCTGGGGCCGACGCGGCTGGTGAGCGTTTCGAGGTCGAGCAGCTCAGGTCTGAGCGGCGGACCGACGAACGTGAGCAGCGCGTAAGGCACCCCGCCCACGAGCGCGACCAGCACCACCAGCGCCGCTAGCCCGGCGAGCACGTCGCCGGCGCTGCGCCTGGCCGGCATGCGCGCGGACGTGTGACGCCCCGTGGGACGCGCGGGCTCTCGCGTCGGCATCGCCTCTCCGTCTCCTTTACCTCGGGGCTCCGTGCCCCTGGGGTCTCTCGTCCAGCGTGTTGCCTCGTGCGTTCCGCAATCCATCGAGTGAAGAGATTCGGTCTATCTCGCTTCGGGCGCGGCCGTGGCCTCGCCGATCGCCTCATCGCCGGGGAAACCGATCGCGCCGAGGAAGAACGCCTCCCACCGCACCCTCACGCTGACCGTCACCAGCGCCTGCCCCTGCCCCACCGAGCACTCGCCGCTGGTCACGTCGTCGCCACCCTGGGCCGCGACGATCTCGTCGGCCCGGGCGCACACCTGATCGTCGCCGAGCAGCCGGGTCTCCCCCGTGGCGCGAAGGTGGTCGACGTCGATCTGGTCGGCGCCGGCCCGCGCGGCCTGCTCGGCCACGTCCGCGGCACGCAGCCGGGCGTTGATCGCCGCCCCGCCGTCCACCAGCAGCCCGGCCAGCAGGAACACGGCCACGGAGAACAGCACGGTGAACACCGACATCGAGCCGCGTTCACTCATCGATCCTCCTGAACTGCTCCAGAGGCACCACGGCCGTGCCGGTCATCCGCGTGGTGCCGCCGAACCCGAGGAAGGCGAGGTCCAGCTCGCAGGTCACCTCGGCCTGGACCTGGCCGCCCTGCTCCCACTCCGAGCCGTCCAGCGACACCGACGGCGAGCCGCAGGGGCCGGTGAGCGCGCTCTCGGCGATCGCCTCGGCCGCCGCCTCGGCCTCGTCGAACGTACGTTGCACCGACGCGGCCCTGGCGGCGTCCCTGGCCGCCCCGTTGACCCGCCCCTGCGACTCCACCAGCACACCGGCACCGGCGAGGAACATGAGGAACAGCAGGAAGAGCGGGGCCAGCATGACCGTCTCCACGGCCATGGAGCCGCGCTCGGGATCTCTGGTCATCCGCAGTCCTCGCCGCCGTCGTCGGGGCGGAAGCACTCGACGGGCCCGCCCGCGGTCGCGGTGATCGTGAACGTCAGCGGCGGCAGCAGCGGGATGACCTGCACGGCGCTGCCGGTCACCGTGACGAAGCGCTCGTCGGGCTCCTTCTCGGACGTCGTGGCGGTGGCGTTGCCGAGCAGCTGCGGCCCGATGGCCCGGACGATCTCGGTGGCCTTGGCCGTGGCCGCGCCCGGCCAGTCGCCGGAGTCGATGGGCGCCGCCCTGGCGACGCGGGCACCTTCCCTGGCGGCCGCCTCGGCCACCTGCCGCCCGTGGAACCAGAGCGCCACCTGCACGATGAGCAGCGACACCGCGAGGACGACCGGCATGAGGATGGCCAGCTCGATCGCGGTCACGCCGCGTTCGCCGTCGCGGGGCCTAACCGCCGCCACCGCCGCCACCGTCGCCGCCGAAGTTCGACCGGATCTGCTCCTGTTGCTGCTCGACAAGAGTCCTGATCAAGGTGGCCAGGCCGAGCGCCACCCCGGCGATGATCGCAGTGATGATCACCCATTCCACGGCGGAGGCGCCGCGGGTGGGCGCCGTGCGGGCGCGGTGGATGCGCGAGCTCAGCCACGCGGTGAGGTAAATGATCCAGGGATGGTTCACGAGACCCCCAACATCTTCATAGCGGCGGGAAAACTGAGGAAAATCACGAATCCGGCGCAGAGCAGGAGCTGGGCCACGAGCATCGACTGCGAGCGCTCGCCTGCCCGGCCCTCGATCTCCGCCAGCTCGCGGCGGCGCAGGGTGGCGGCCCTGGCCGTGAGCGAGGCGCGGACTTTGGCGCCGTCATCGGCGACCAGGCCGAGCGCGGCGGACAGGTCGCGCAGCTCGTCGACGTTGATCTCCTCGCCGAGCTGGCCGAGCGCCTGCCATGGGGTGATGCCGACGATCCTCGCGCCGCTCAGCGCGTCGCGGATGCGGCCCATCGCCCAGTTGGGGCGCTCGCCGCTGACCGAGACGGCCATCATGAGCGCCTCGGGCACGCCGCGGCCGCCGGCCAGGTTCATGGAGACGAGGTCGAGGAACGCGCCCACGGCGTGGCGGAAGTCGCGTCTTTTGGCCGCCGCCTCCTTCCTGATCTGCAGATCGGGCAGGAAGAAGAACACGATCGCCACGAGCACGGACGACCAGAACGGGATGGCGAGCGAGGTGCCCCACCCCATGAGCACCAGCCAGCCGAGCAGCAGCGGGAACGCCAGCAGGCCGCTGGCGGCCAGCAGCGCCTTGGTCGCGAGGAACGCCTCGAACGACCGCCCCAGCAGCGCCAGGTCCGATTTGACCGATCTCGCCTCCCAGCCGCGGGCCCCGTAGAGGCGGGCCAGTCGCACGCCGAGGCCGCGGCGGAACGCGCTGACCTCCTCGTCCGGCAGCACGAGCTGGATGCGGGGGGCGTCCGCGTCCTCGCGTACGGCATCGAGCGCGAGCAGCCGCGCCACCAGGCCGGGGCGGGCCGGGAAAAGGGCCCGCAAGAACACGAACAGGCCGAGTCCCAGTACGGCGCCCGCCAGTGCGCCCTCAACCATGGCCGCCCCCTCCCATCAGCAGCCGCGTCGGCTTGTCGAACCTGGCCAGCCGCCTCATCCAGGCGAACCCGGCGCCGAACAGCCCGGCCACGATCACGAGCACGGCCTGCCCGAGCAAGCCCTCGTATTCGGCGACGTAGGAGGGGTTGAACACCACCAGGATCCCGGCGAAGCCCAGCGCGGTGATCACGACGATCTGGACGCTGCGCCTGGTGGCGCGGCGTTCGGCCTCGACGCGGCGGCGCATGTCGAGCTCCTCGCGGGCCGAGACGGCCAGCGCGCCGAGCACGTCGCGCAGGCCGGGGCCGCGGAGCTTGGAGTTGAGGATGAGCGCGGCCACCACCAGGTCGGCTGAGGGGTCGTCGAGCTCGTCGGCGAAGAGGGCGAGCGCCTCGGGCAGCGCCATCCTGGTGTGCAGCCGGTCGATCATGGCCCGCAGGTGGGGCCTGAGCGTGGGCGCGGCGGCCCTGATGGACGACGGGATGGCCTGTTCGAGCCCGGCCGCGCCGGCGATCGTGTCACGCAGCGACTCGGTCCAGGCGGCCAACCCTTCGAGGCGGCGCATCGCGGTGCGTTCCTCGGCCGCGCCGCCCGACAGCCCGCGCCAGGCGAACACGAGCAGCACCGTGCCCGCCGCCATGACCGGCCAGCGGGTGATCACCAGGACGATGGTGGCGGCCACGGCGGCGATCGCGGCGCGCGTGGTCAGCATCTTGACCAGGTGCCGCTTGGGCTGCGGTGGGCGGGGGCGCAGGCCGTACAGGGACAGGACGAACAGGAACAGGCCGCCGCCGGCCACGGCGCCGGCCAGCAGAGCGAGCGGGTCGAACGTGAGCGCCATCCGTCACCACCCCCCTGGCGTGTAGCCGTGCGCCATGAGCTCGTCCAGGCAGGAGACCGGCGCGTGCGGGACGGCGGCGCCATCGGGTCCCGGGATGAACACCTCGCTCGACAGGACACGGCCGTCGCAGCCGTTGACCTCGCGGATGCTGGAGACGTAGCGGCGCAGGGTGCCGCCGCGGTGGTAGTCGTTGCGTTTCTCGATGAAGATCACGAAGTCGATGGCGCCCGCGATGAGCATGTGGGTCGCGTCGATGGGCAGGCGCTCGCTGGCCTGCAGGGCGTAGGTGGCGATCCGGTTGAAGACCTCCATGCTGGAGTTGGCGTGGATGGTCGACAGGGAGCCGTCGTTGCCCTGGGTCATGGCGTTGAGCATGGTGACGATCTCGTCGCCGAGGACCTCGCCGACGATGACGCGGCTGGGGTTCATCCGGAGCGAGCGCCTGACCAGCTCGGCCATGGAGATCTCGCCCTGGCCCTCGGAGTTGGGCAGGCGCTGCTCGAAGGCGACGACGTTGGGATGGAGCTCGGGGAACTGGTCGAGGCCGAGCTCGAGGGCGCGTTCGACGGTGATGAGGCGCTCGCTGGGCGGGATCTCGTTGGCCAGGGCCCGCAGCAGGGTGGTCTTGCCGGCGTTGGTCGAGCCGGCGATCATGAGGTTCTTGCGGGCGGCGACGGCCGCGCTCAAGAACCTCCCCACGTCCTGACTTATCGTGCCGTTGCCGACTAGATCGGACATGAAGACCTTGCCCAAGCGGGCGCGGCGGATCGAGACCGCCGGCCGTACCGTGACGTCCATGACCGCGCTCAGCCGGGAGCCGTCGGGAAGGCGCAGGTCGAGCTGCGGGTTCGCGGTGTCGAACGGCCTGCTCGACAGGCCCGAGTACGCCGCCAGGATCTGGATCAGCTCGATCAGTTCGTCGTCGGATTCGGCGACCGGGTCCTGCGTGAGCTCCTGGCCGTCGGCGTAGCTGACGAAGACCCTGTCGCAGCCGTTGATGTCGATGTTCTCGACCTCGGGGTCGTCGAGCAGCGGCTGCAGGCGGCCCACGCCGAACAGCGCGGCGTGGATGCCGGCCGCGAGCGCCTCCTCCTCTTCCACTGTGGGAGGCGTGCGGCCGAGGCCGATCTCACTGCGCGCGTGTTCCTCGAGGACCTGGGAGATCAGCGCCCTGGCGAACTGGCGCTCGTCCTCCCCGGTCATCGCGGGCAGGCCGTTGGCCTGGTCGAGCCTGCGCTGGTGGGCCAGGCGGTCGCCGACCTCCTGGCGGAACCGCTTGACCAGCGAGTGATCGATCATCGGTGGTTCACCAGCCTCGTCGCCAGGTCGCGGGCCGTTCGGATGAGGAGCGAGCGGTCCAGGCGGCCACCCCACTGGCCGCGCAGAAGCTCGGCGCCCTTGGGGTCGTAGGCGAGGCCGTAGACGAACTGCACGCTGGGGCCGACGATCCTGCGGACGTCCTCGATCGAGGCGCGGTAGGCACGCGGGTCGGCGATCACCACCACGCCGTGGGCCTTGCTGACCTGGAGGCGTTCGCGCAGGTGGGCGACATGGTCGAGGGTCGCTCTGGTGAGCAGCACGACCTGCTCGGCCTCGGCCAGCAGGTCGCCGAGCTGCGGGTGCGCGCCGAGGCGGCCGCAGTCGGCGATCACGTCGGCGTTCGGGATCGCGGCGAGCGATCTGCCCAGCGGGCCCCACAGCCAGGTGAGGCCGGCGGCCTGCTCACCGTGGGTGAGCCCGGCCAGCACGTCAAGACCACCGATGATCTTCTGCGTGTGCTGATGGATCTGGGCGGGCTCCAGGCCGCGCCTCGCGGTCGCGCCCAGCGTGAGCAGGCCCTTGCCCGGGTTGAGCACGCCGCCGTCGGCGGCGGGCAGCCGGTAGGCGAGGTCGCCGCCCGCCGGGTCGCACTCGGCCAGCAGCACCGGCCGCGGCCACACCGCGGCCAGGGCCGTCGCGGCCGTCGTCACCCCCGGCGCGCCCTTGTCGGCGGCCAGCACGATCAGTCCCACGTCAGCGTGCCCCCGGCAGCTCGGCCACCGCGATCTCACCGCTGGAGGCGAACGCCGCTATTTCCGGCGCGGCCGCCGAATCCACGACCACCGTGATCTGGCCGGAATTTCCAGATCTGGACTTGTCACCGGCGGCGAAGACGAGCGCACTGGAGGCCAGGACGCGCGTTTGTCCCTGGCTCGAGCGGCTCGGGACGTATATCACCTGTACGCGGTCGCCCTGTTGGATACCGGCGGGCATTTGTCCTGGCTTGAGCGCCAATCCGACCGTGGCCTTTCCCTCGCCGAGCTCGGTGCTGGCCCGGACGCCCATCTGGTTCGTCAGCAGGGTTCCGGGCAGGATCGTGACGGCCGCGAAGCTGTTGACCACCTGCTGGCGCTGCGACCAACTGACGAAGTCGACGCCCGTGTCGGCGATCTTCACTTCTTCGAGCGCCTCAGGCGGGAACTTCTGACCTGCGCCGATCTGCTGGGTGACCCTGATGGCGGAGACGCGGTTACCACTGTTGAGCACGAGCAGGGTCGTGGCCAGCGCGCCGCCGAGGATGAGCAGGACGGCGAGCGCGGCCAGGGCCGGCTTGCGTTCGCGGGGTGGCACGGGGAGCTTGCGCGAGGCCGGGCCGGACAACCCCGCCGCCGCGTTGACGGCAGGCTTTTCACTGGTCCTCATGGGTGGGGGGCTCCCAAGGTGATTTGCGGAATCCACGCCATTATGTGGGGCTTGTTCGGATGGCGGGGGCCGAATGCGAGGACCAATGCTTGTTTCGCAGGTAGCGGGATGTCAATGGGAAATAATCAATGCTTATTGTTTCTATCGCATTGACGAGTGGGGATTTTTCCGGCTAGTCGCGCCTGTTTGCCACTTGAGTCACATGGGGCACACGATTACCGGTTCTACGGATTTATACCCACCAATGGGCCCCGCACCGCCCGCGCTCAGCCATGCCATTGATGTCAACCGACCGGCCTGGCCGCGCTTCGGGCGCTACCTTGGCGGCCGAAGTCGAGCGAGGAGACGGCACCATGCGGATCATGCTCACCGTGCTCGGCGGGCAGGGCGACCGTGACGTCGTGATCGACGGCGACGACAGCACCACAGTGGCCAGGGTGAGTGAAGCGCTCAGCGACGCCGGGCCGCTGGCGACGGTCGTCCGGCTGCCCAGAGCCCGAGCGCCCTACGGCATGTCCGCCGGCCGTGGGCTTCCACCCGACGACGGGCTCCACGTGCCCCGCCCGCGCGGGCCCGAACGGGCCGGCACGCCAGGCATGCCGGACGGACAGGAGCCGGTCATGTGGCGTGACGGCCGCCCCCTCGACCCCCGAGCTCGCGCCACCTCCGTGCTGCGGGACGGCGACAAGGTCACGCTGGAGTCCCGCCTGGCCCGGGCGACGGTCATCGAGGAGCCGGGTGGGGTGGCCGAGGTGCGGGTCGTGGGCGGGCCGGCGGCTGGGGCGGTGCACCGGCTGGGGCTGGGCACCTACATCATCGGCTCCGATCCGATGTGCGCGATCGCCGCCGCCGATCCGGCACTCGCGCCGGAGGCGGTGACCGTACGGGTGACGCCGGACGCGATCACCGCGGAGCGCACGTGGCAGCAGCCGGGCCAGGCGCCCAAACCCAAGCTCAAGGGCCGCTGGGCCGGCGAGGTCGCGGAGCTGACGGCGCGGGTCGCCGAGCGGGAGGCGGCCGAGTTCGCGGCCGGCTACGAAGAGGTGCCCCAGATCGACGGCCGGCCGCTCACCGAACCCGTCCAATGGACCGATCAGGCGGTGCTGACCTGCGGTTCCTCGGTCTTCGTGCTGACGTCGATCGAGCCCAAGGACGCGCACCTGGCGCCCAGGAGCGAGGGCGGCGTGTCCTACAACCGCCCGCCCAGGCTCCGGCGTCCCGAGCCCGAGCGCACGTTCGTCCGGCCGAAGGAGCCGAGCAGGAACGAGGGCCTGCGCCTGCAACTGCTGGCCGCGTTCCTGCCTGCCGCGCTGGGGGTGACGCTGGCGTTCGCGCTCAAGCAGCCTTACTACCTGCTCATCGCGCTGATGACGCCGATCATGATGGTCGGCCAGTGGTGGAGCGACCGCCGTCACGGCAAGAAGCAGCACAAGAAGGCGATCAAGGAGTGGAAAGAGCGGCTCCAGGCGTACGACGAGGCGGTCGAGCAGGCCAGGATGGCCGACGAGGCCGCCCGCAGGGCGGACGCTCCGGACCCGGCCCAGGTGCTGCTCACGGCCACGGGGCCGCGCAGGCGGCTGTGGGAGCGCAGGATCCACGACTCCGACGCGCTCAGGCTGCGGGTCGGGCTCGCCGACCTGCCCGCCAACCTGGAGCTGTCGGAGGAGCAGGGCGGGCCCATCGATCCGCCGATCTGCCGTTCCGTGCCCGTGGCGCTGCCGATGCGGCGGCTGGGCGTGGCCGGCGTCACCGGCCCGCGCGCCGTCGCGGCCAGCCTGGCGAGCTGGCTGATCGCCCAGGCCGCGACCCTCCACAGCCCGCGCGATCTGGCCATCGTGGTGGTGTCGGCGCATCCCGACGCGGAGCGCCGCTGGGGCTGGATGCGCTGGCTGCCGCACTGCGCGCCACGTGCAGGCGAGGAGTGTGTTGCGCTGTTCGGCACCGACCCCGAGTCGGCGGCGCGCCGCGTCTCCGAGCTCGCCGCCCTCATCGACGAGCGCCAGAACACCGCGATCCCCGAGCTCGGCAAGATCCCCAGCGGGTGGGACGACCTCGGCGGCCCAGAGAAGCCCACGTTCTCCTCCTATGACGTACGCCCCTATGACGTGCTGGTGATCCTCGACGGGGCACAGGTGCTGCGCGGCCTGCCCAACATGCCGCAGGTGCTGCGCCAGGGACCCCGTTCCGGGGTTTACACGCTCGCCATCGACGATGACCAGCGCCTGCTGCCGGAGGAGTGCCAGACGGTGGCCGCGTGCGGCGGCGACGGCCTCGTACACCTGCGGGGCGGCGGGCTCGACGTCATCGGCCCGGTGCTGGGCGACTTCGTGTCGGCCGCCTGGTCCGACCGCCTGTCCAGGTCCCTGGCTCCGATCCGTGACGTCAGCAGGGACGACCCCGCGGGCAACCTGCCCGGAGCGGTCCGGCTGCTCGATCTGATGGGCATGCCCGACCCCTCCGGCAAGGAGCTGGCCGCCCGATGGCGCGACCGTGGCACCACCAGCGCGCTGATCGGCGTCGGGCCCGAGGGGCCGTTCTCGGTGGATCTCAAGCTCGACGGCCCGCACGGCCTGATCGCCGGCACCACGGGCGCGGGCAAGTCCGAGCTGCTGCAGACGCTGATCTGCGCGCTGGCGGTGGCCAACCGGCCCGACCAGCTGACGTTCGTGCTGATCGATTACAAGGGCGGGGCCGCGTTCAAGGAGTGTGTACGCCTGCCGCACACGGTCGGCATGGTCAGCGACCTCGACGGCCATCTGACGCAACGGGCGCTCGACTCGCTGGCGGCGGAGATCCGCCGCAGGGAACGCCTGCTGCTGAAGGCCGGGGCCAAGGACATCGACGACTACGCGGGCGCGGTCCCGCTGCCGCGCCTGGTGCTGATCATCGACGAGTTCGCCGCTCTAGTCGCCGAGTTGCCCGACTTCGTCACCGGCCTCGTGGACATCGCCCGCAGAGGTCGCTCGCTGGGCATCCACCTGATCCTGGCCACGCAGCGACCGGCGGGCGTGGTGACGGCCGACATCCAGGCCAACACGTCCCTGCGGATCGCGCTTCGCGTGACCGAGCCTGCCGAGTCGGCCGACGTCATCGACCTGCCCGACGCGGCCCATATCTCCAAATCCACACCGGGCCGCTGCTACGTGCGTTCGGGTGTGGGCGCGGCGACCGCCGTGCAGACGGCCAGGGTCGGGGGCCGCAGCCCGGCGAGACCTCTGGGATCACCGCAGGACCTCGTCGGATCATCGCCGGGCGCCCACAGCGCGGCGACCGGCAACATCCGGGTGCTCGAGGTGAACTGGCGCTCCCTGGGCAAACCGCTCCCCTCCCCGCCCGAGCCGGAGGAGGAATCGACGGTCACGGACCTCACGTTGGTGGCCGACGCCCTCATCGAGGCCGCCCAGCTGACCGGCGTCCCGGCCCAGCCCAGCCCGTGGCTGGACCCCCTCCCCACCCATTTCGTCCTGGACCTCCCCACCTCCCTCCACGCCACCTCGGACGGGTCTGGGTCCGCCCCGCCCCTCAACGCCTCTGGTGTGCCCTTCCGCGGCAACCCGATCCAGGCGCGGGTGAAAGGCTTCAGCCAGCCGGCGTTGGGACCGGACGGAGCTTCGGCATCGAGCCCGACGGCCGCGCCCCTGCCGCCGCCGGAATACGACCCGTTCGTGGAGGTCACGCCGCTGCCCTTCGGTCTGACGGATCGTCCGTGGGCGCAGGACCGGCTGCCTCTCGCGCTGGACCTGGCCCACGGTGGGCACCTGCTCATCGCGGGCTCCGCGCGCAGCGGGAGGTCGACGGCGTTGCGGACGATCGCGGGATCGATAGCGGCCCATGCATCCCCCGGCGACGTGCACCTTCATGCGGTCGACTGCGGCTCGGGTGCGCTGCTGCCCCTGGTGTCGATGCCGCACTGCGGGGCGGTGGTGACCCGTGACCAGCTCGACCGGGTGGAACGCCTGCTCACCCGGCTCCGGGTCGAGATAGGCCGCCGTCAGCAGCTGCTGGCCGAGGCCGGGCACGCGTCGCTGGCCGAATACCGCCAGGCGGGCCATCGGCTTCCCTGGCTGGTGTTCATGCTCGACCGGTGGGAAGGCTTCGTGGCCGCGTTCGAGAGCTACGACTACGGCCGCCTCATCGAGTCGTTGCTCCAGCTGCTGCGCGAAGGGGCGGCTGTGGGGTTCAGGGCAGTGATCACCAGTGACCGGTCGGGGCTGCTCGGCCAGGTGTCCACGGTGTTCGACGACCGCTTGATCCTGCGCCTGTCCGACTCCTCCGACTTCGGCCTGGCCGGGTTCCCGCTCAAGGGCCTGCCTGCCTCCATGCCCCCGGGCCGCGCCCTGTCCATGGGCGATCACGGCATCGTCGAGCATCACATCGCCCTGCTCTCCTCCGATCCGGCCGGCCCCGCGCAGGTGGCGGCCCTTCAGGCCGTGGCCCGCGCCGCCGCCGGGCCGGCTCAAGCGCAGCCGCCGGCGGCCGGTCCACAAGGCTGGCATTGGCACGGGGAGCCGCCCTTGCGGGTGGACGCCCTGCCGATGCGCATCACCGCCGGCCAGTCGCTCGCGCTGGACCCGGCCTTCAGTCCTCCCTCGCCGCTCTGGGCGCTGGTGGGTGCGGGCGGCGACGCGCTCGCGCCGCTCGGGCTCGACCTGCTGGCTCACGGGCCTGGCGCCGTGATCGCCGGCCCCGCGCGTTCCGGCCGTTCGTCGACGCTGCTGTCGGCGGCCCATTCGCTGCTCGCCCAGGGCACGCCCGTCATCGTCGTCGCGCCGAGACGCAGCCCCTTGAGAGAGCTGGCCGGAGCACACGCCGTGCTGGACGCCAACGCCACGAACCTGGCCGAGCTCGTCGCGGACCTGCACCACTATGTCGTGCTGGTCGACGACGCCGAGCTGATCAACGCGGACGGCCCGCTGGGAACGGCGCTGGAGGAGGTGCTCAAGACGGGGAGAGACGGCGATCATGCGCTGCTGATCGCCGGCACGACGGGGGATCTGGCCGTCGCCTACCGCGGGTTCGTGGCGGAGACCCGCAAGGCCCGTACGGGTGTGCTCCTGGCGGTCCAAGGGCAGACCGACGGCGACCTCTTCACGATTCGGCTGCCCCGTGGGGCAACCGGAGGCCCGCCCGGGCGAGGGATCCTCGTGACGACCGGCGTCATCACCCCCATCCAAGCGGCTCTCCCCGACCACGAATGACGGCCACGGCCGCCCTCACCGTCCGGAGAAGGTGACGTCCATGCGGCGGGCCTTTGGTGGGGCGTGGGGTGAACGTACTGTTTATGAATAGTTCGCGAAGATCTAGACGCGTTGATGATCCAAATGGCACCCTTCCCTCCATGCGGATCAAGACCCTTTTAGCCGGCCTATGCGGCGTTGCCGCGCTTTCCCTTGGTGGCGTGAACGCGGCGAGCGCCTCGGCGGTATCGGCCGGACCCATGTTCCAGCTCCCGTTCCCCTGTGGAGAGACCTGGGTCGGCAGTAGCAAGAGCCCAGCGCACACCGCTGGGTACGAGGTCGACTTCAACGGGAGCGCCGGCGACGGCAACGGCGACCTGGGCAGGACTGTCGTGGCGGCGGCCGCGGGCACGGTGGTGATGTCGGAGTTCCGGACCGCGGACGGCTTCGGCAAAGTCATCAAGATCCGGCATTCCGACGGCTCCGTCACGCTGTACGCCCACCTGAACGACCTGCTGGTCAGCAAGGGCGCGACGGTCCGGCAGGGCCAGAAGATCGGCACCGTGGGCAAGACGTCGAAGAAGTACAAAATGCTCGCCCACCTCCACTACGAGCAGCGCACCTCCTCGGGGACGATCGTCCCGGCCACGTTCAACGGCACCAGGTTCCGCTACCCGAACCAGACGCTGACCTCGAAGAACTGCGGGAGCGGCCAGGCCACCACGCCGCCACCCGCCACGGGCGGCACGAAGAACCCGTACTCGGCCACGCAGGTCTGCGGCTCGGGCTTCAAGCAGATCGACTCGGCCGCTCTCGGCACTCAGGGGCGCGTGGTGCTGCTCTACTCGGCCTCCAGCGGCCAGAACTGCGTCGTCACCCTGCGGAACAACGTCTCCGGCAAGGTCGCCATGCGGGCGTATCTGGAGCTCAAAGACCAGCCGAGGAAGACGGGCGCGGGCAGCTTCCAGTACTACGCGGGTCCGATCCGGGCCAAGGCCGCCCACGTCTGCATCAAGTGGGGCGGCGCCATCGGCTCCGTCAGGTACGACAGCCCCTTGGAGCACTGCGGCTGACGGTTGTCGCGGCGATGCGCCTCTGGCCCCGTGATCCGGCGATCGCGGGGCCAGAGGTGGATATGGTTCTTTAGGGACGTTTGGGAAAGCTGGGCGTTTATGCTGATGCGCGGGCTGTGACGCGCGGGAGGGGCTGTGCAGACCAAGAAGGACCTCTATCAGGCCCACCGCTTGATGCAGCAGCGGCTCGGGATGGCGCTCCTGCAGGCCGAGCCGGACGTGCCCGAGTCTCCTATGCGGCGGCAGAACGTGGCCACGTTCGGCGGGATCCTGGTCGGAGTCCTGGTGATGGCGGTGTTCGGGATCTGGGGCCTGGTGAAGCCGGGCAACGCCACCAAGCTGACCGACCCGGGGCAACTGCTCGTCGAGGAGGAGAGCGGGGCCAAGTTCGTCTACAGCCAGCAGCGGCAGCGGCTGTTGCCGGTGGCGAACTACGTGTCCGCGCGGCTGGTCCTGGACGGCGGGGAGATCACGACGCGGAGCGTGACCGCCGCGTCCCTGGCGGGATTCACCCGTGGGCCGCTCATCGGGATCTCCGGCGCGCCCGACTCGCTGCCCGTTAGGGAGAAGCTGGTCAAGGCCCCGTGGTCGGTGTGCGTGGCGGACGGGCCCGACAACGCCGGCGGGCGCAGGCCGTACACGACGCTGGTCGGAGGGACTGACGTCGGCGGGAAGCCGGTGGGCACGAGCGCGATGGTGGTCTCCGACGGGCAGCAGAACTGGGTCATCTGGGGAGACCGGCGCATGCGCGTGGGCGAGCCGGGCGTGCGCGCGCTCAACGCCCAGCCCAGGAAGGTGCCCACCGCCTGGCTGACCGCGCTGCCGGCCGGTCACGACTTCAAGGGCCCCGACGTGGCGAACCGGGGCAAGAAAGTCCGCACCGGCGGCCAGGCCACCGCGGCGATGGTCGGGCAGGTCTTCACGGTGCCGGCCCTGCCGGGCACCGCCGCGCGCTGGTACGTCCTGCTCGACGACGGCCTGGCCCCCATCACCGCCGTCCAGGCCAGGCTGCTGCTTGAGGATCCGGCCAGCAAGAAGGCGTACGGCAACCGCCCGGTGCAGCCCATCCAGATCGACGCCGCGTCGGCCAACGCGGCACCGTCACGCCAGAACGTCATGGACACCACCCTGCCGACGGCCATGCCGAACGTGATCACCGTGTCGGGCTCGGTGCCGCTCTGCTCGGTGTACGCGAACACGATGGCGGGCTCGGTCGCGGCGAAGGTGACGGTCGGCAGCAGGATCGCCATACCGGCCCCGGCGAACGCAGGCGTCCAGAACCGCTTCGACCAGGTCCTGCTCCCTCCGGGGAGCGCCGTGGTGGCCGGCGTGCTGCCCGGCGAGGGCCAGCTCAGCGCGGTGGCGGGCACGCTGTCGCTGATCAGCGACCAGGGTGTGCGCTATCCGGTGCCGTCGGCGGACGTGCTCGCCAAGCTCGGGTATGACGCCGCCGACATCGCTCCGGTGCCGGCGAGCATCATGCACGCCATCCCGCAGGGCCCGGCGCTCGACCCGGCGGCCGCGATGGTGCCGCTGACGGTAGCCGGCAGGTGAGGCCCTGATCAGGCGCCGTCGGCCACGATGAGCTCGAAGCTCCCGGGCAGGGGGATGATCTCGGCGAACCGGAAGCCGGCCGCCCGCAGCAACGTGGTGTATTCCTGGCGCGTGCGCTCCATCCCGCCGTCGAACAGGGCGAGCATCCTGATGTCCATGTCCTTGCCAGGATGCGGGGCATCGTCGTCCGGCAGCACCATTTCCAGCACGAACAGCGTCCCGCCTGGGCTCATCGCCGACCGGACGTTGCGGAGGATCCGTACGGCGTCCTCGTCCGACCAGTTGTGCAGGACGTTGGCCAGCAGGTAGGCATCGGCGCCCGGCGGCACACCGTCGAAGAAGTCTCCCGCCACGAGCCGGCATCGGTCCGCCACGCCGCGCTCGCCCAGGGCGTGGGCAGCGCCCGGTACGACATGCTCGAGGTCGAGGAGCACACCCTTGAGCCGCGGGTGCCCGGCCAACACCGCGGCCAGCAGATGCCCTCTCCCGCCTCCGACATCGACAAGGGTGTGGAATCTGGAGAAGTCATAACTCTGGGCCATCGTCCCGATGCACGGCCGCGTACGCGCGATCATGTACTCATCGAAGAGCGTCCTGAGCGTTGGATCGCGGTCGAGGTAGTCGTAGAAGCTCCCGTACCGCTCGGCGAACGCGCTCCTGCCGGTCCGCACCGTCCGGGTCAGGGCGCCTATCGCGTACCAGAGCCCCTCGTGAGCGATCACCCGCACGACGGGACGCAGCGACCCGGGTGCTCCGGAGCGGAGAGTCATTCCGTGCTCGGTGAGCTCATAGCCGTCGGGAGTGGAGTGCACGATTCCCATGCTCGCCACCTCACGCAAGGCGCGGCGCAACGATGGCGCGTCCGCCCCGCACAGGTCAGCCAGTTCGTCTGCGCTGCGAGGGCCGTCCACGAGATGATCGGCGCAGCCGAGCTCGGCCACGGCCGCCAGCGCCGCGAAGCGCGAGAGAGCGTAGATCGCCTCCCACACCGGTTCCCCTGAAGCGGACATCAGGTCCCCTGCCCATCACCGTCCGATGCAACTCCTCTACCCAGCGTGAGTGCGGGGAAGCGGGAGCACCGGCGAACCAGGTGACGGCTACCAGCCCATCTCCGGCATGAGCGACGGCTGCTCCAGGTCGAACTCGCTCTTCGGGTTGTCGACGATGTCCACCGAGGAGGGATCGTAGATGGCGCTCGCCTCCATCAGGTTCGGCTTGCTCGCTGACACCGCCTGCAGGCCCGGCAGGTCCTGGGCGAACTGGTTGTAGGCGATGCCCGCGACCCCCAGGATGCCGGTGGCCTTCAGCACGAGCTTCCAGTGGCTCTTGAACACCGTGGACACCGACTCGTGCAGCCCCACCACCGCGCGCATCGCCGACGCCTCGCCCTGCAGCGCGCCCGCCACCGACATCCTGCACGCCACGACGAACACCGCCAGCGCATCCAGGAAGGCCGCGACGATGATGCAGACGGACATCAGCACGTGATACCCCTGTGCCGTGCATCTGAGGGTGTTCCCACAACCGACCCTGTTCTCGTCGAGCGTGGCGAGATGCCCGTCGAGGACCTCGACCTTGTCCTTGAACGACTGGTAAGCCCGGCCCTCCCAATCCTCGCCCTGACCGATCTCCCTGGTCAGCCGCTGCAGCTCGCCGCGGAGGAAGGCGATGTCGCTGCCGGCGGGCGCCGCCATCGGCGGGCGCCACTCCTGCTGCCCGCCGCCCGTGATGAGCGGCGACGCCGAGGCAGCAGAGATGTTCACGGAGTGGGGGTTGAGCCACTGGTCGGCCCCCTGGTCCTGCGCGAACGGGTCGGCGACCATCAACCCCATGAGCCCGACGAGGGGCCAGGCGTACGGCATGACCACGGCTGCCGCGGTCGCGAGGCCCACAGCGGTGACGAAGCCGTCGAAATCATTCTCGTAATCCGCCATCCGGCTGCCCTATGCCTCTTCCTTGCCGAGCACCGCCGGCGCGTAGTCCTCGTCCGTTCCCCAGACGCCCTCGTCCTCGGCGAGGTGCGGGCCGCGTTCGCGGTCCTTGTCCCCGTTGTTCGCCCCCATCCCGCCCATGCCGGGAGGGGGGTACATCGGCGGTATCCCGGTGTTGAGCGCGCGGGCGATGCTCCCCGGCGCCGCGCTACCTGGCGGCATCGCCCCTCCCGCCACCGGACCACCCTCCGGATAGCCCGTGCGGGGCATGGAGGCACGCGGGTCGAACGCCGGGGCGTCCGGCGTGCGGATCGACGGGGGGGTGGTGGAGGTGGGCAGGTTGGGGTTCGCCGACGGCAGGTTGGGGTTCGCCGAGGCCAGGTCGGTGTTCGGCTTGCTGACGCCGCTCAGGTCGGGGGTCTTCGCGCCCGGAGTGTTGAGGTCAGGGGTGTTGACGCCGGGGGTGTTGAGGCCCGGGGTGTTGACGCCCGGGGTGTTGAGATCGGGCCGCTGGAGATCGCCGGGGTCCGGCGTGGTCAGGTCCGGCTGCTTGGTGTCTCCCGGATCGGGGGTGGTCAGGTCCGGCTGCTTGATGTCGCCCGGGTCCGGCTGGGGGATGGTCGGCGGGCGGCCGGTCCCCAGGTCACTCGGATCGACGCCGGGACCGCCCAGGGGGCCGGTCTTCGGCATCTTGCCCGTCGGGAGGCCACCTGGCCCTCCGGGGCCGGTGCCCGGCCCCTTGCCCGCCTCCTCGGCCGCCTCGGTGTTGTCGGCGGCCGTGTTGAGCGCCGTCTTCCAGGAGTCGAGCACGTCCTTGGCCTGCTTGAGCGCATCGGCCGCGCCGTCCCGCACCGAGCGGTGCGCCACGTTCAGGCCGCCGCCGATCGCGCCGAAAGCCATGACATGGATGTCGATGGCCCTGGTGTTGTCGCTCATCTCCGTCAGGTCCTGGCCGTAGCCGCCCACGTTCGTGCCCAGTGTCCTGACGCTGGAGCGGCGCATCTTGAACTTCGGGTCGATGGACCGCGGATCGAGACCAACGCCGAGATTACCGGCTCCGAGGTTGCCGTAGGCGCCGGCGAAGGGATCGCCGCTGGACGAGGATGAGTTGGACATGCGCCCCCCTTGTCACGTACGCCACATACGCTACGCCAGCTCACATTACGGACGCACCCGAATCAGAGCCCCTGTTCTGGCGATACACCTACGATCTGCCCGAAGGATATGGAAAATTAACTGGATCACGTGCGACGCTAGCGACAGATGTTCACTAATGTGACCAATCAGGACGACACTTCGCTGTCGGCCTGAGTCAGCCGACCAGCAAGGGGAGGGAGACCCTGTGGGGACCCAACCGCAGGCGCAAGTAAGCGAATCCGATCTCAAGTCCGCGATCATGCTCATCGAGGACGCCGCCGAGAGACTGCGCGGCATCCAGAGGAACCTCGACACCGCGGGTGTGACGCTCAAGGCCCACTGGGTGGGCCAGTCGGAGGCCGCGTTCGACGCCGTGCACAAGAAGTGGCACGAGCGGATGGACGTCGTGATGGGCAGCCTGGCGCGCCTGGCGCAGAACATCGGGACGAGCAACACCAACTACGCCGCGTTCAACCAGGAGCGGACCGAGGCGATCAACCAGATCGCCGCGATGATCAACGCCGCGCCGCAGTCCCGGATCTAACGAGCAGCACAGGAGGCCGCGATGCCCGCGGAAGACATCTTCGATATCACCAAGGTCAACTTCGCCGGTCTCGGCGAAGGTGAGGACGCCTTCGCCAGGGCGTTCAACGACATGGTCACCACTCTGGACACCCTGGAGCGGGACCTGCTGGCCAAGAGCGCGATCTGGCAGGGCGAGGCCAAGACCGTCTTCGACGAGGTCCGCGAGCTCTGGAAGCGCGAGGCCAACGACATGTCGCAGTTCATCGACCTGATGAAGCAGAACATCAACATCACGAACATGAACATGCAGCAGGTCGAGAGGATCAACGCGCAGATCTTCGACGGCAGGTAGGACAGACGAGGCGAGACCGCCGGAGCCCTGACAGCGAAGGGGGAGCATGGGCACCGATCGTGGGGTGGACCTCAGCAGGCGAGCCATCCAGACCGCCAGGAACGACCTGGCGGAGGCGCTCGCGCTCCTGAGCCCTGACAGGGAGAACGGCGGCACCGCCACCCCTGTGCTCAAACCGGAGGGCGTGGCGACCGAGTTGTCCAACGACTTCTCGGCCATCGGCTTCACGTGGCCGGCCGCCATGGACTTCCACAAGAGCGCGGGCAACGGCATCAGGGCCGTGACCACGTCGTACAACAGCATCGTCCTGCAGGTGCAGACCCTCCTCGAGCTGTTCGACCAGGCGTTGCGCAACTACGACGGGGTCGAAGTGGGCAGTGAGGACCGATCCGGTCAGGTGCGGGTCTGATGGCTCAGGAATCACATGAGATCAGGGTGCCGATCAACACCGAGGAGGTCGAGGACGCGAACCTCGAGATCCTGCGGGAAGATCTGGCCAACAACAAGCCCGAGTTGTTGCGCAACGCGGCCTCTGAGCTCCTCACGGCCAAACGCCGCCTCGACAACCTGGTGGGAGTGATCGACCGGCATCTGAGGGAGCTGGACCAGCACTGGACCGTGGGCGAGGACGCCAGGACAGTCAAGGCCGGGCTTCGCAGGTTGCGGGAGTCCGCCGCGGACGTGTCCACCACGATCAGCGAGCAGACCCTGGACCCCGACGCGAAGCAGTGCCTCGCCAACCCGAGTGGCGTCGCTCCCGCGCTCCTCCTGCAGGCCCACACGTTGTCGGCGTTCAGCGGCAAGAACGTGCCGGAGTCCGCGGACTCGGATGTCAACTTCCTCGAGGGGGCCTTCCAGGGCGGCGTGGCCGGCACCATCGGAGGCGGACTCATCGGGGGCCCGCCAGGAATGGTGATCGGCGCCGTCGTCGGCACGCTGGCCGGAGGCGTCACCGCCCTGTTCACCGACGGCCCCTTCGCCAACATCATCGGCGATTCCAAAGAGGAGCAGGACAGGAAAGCAGCCAAGGAGCACATCCGGCTGCTGACCGAGGCGACCGAGCAGAACAACCGGGCGTTCCCGGCCAGTCTCCAGACCGACATCCCGCAGTTCGATCCCCTCGCCCCGAAGATCCCGGAGATCCCGTTCAACGGCGGCGACAGGTTCGACGGCACGGTGCCGACCGGCCTCAACCAGTCCATCGCCTCCCCGAACGCCAACCTGGACGGCCTGGGCCAGCCGAACCAGGACGGCCTGCGGGATCCGAGCCTGCACCAGATCCCCAGCCTGGGCACCACCGACCCGGGCAGCAGGTTTCCGAACGGCCCCGGCATGGGCGCGATCCCGGACCCGAGCACGGACCTGAGCGGCACAGGCATGCCCGACGGCCCGAACCTCGACCCCTCCTCGGCGAACACGCCCGACGCCCCCAACACTGACGTGAACGCCCCGCGGACCTCGCTGGCGGGCCTGCCCGACCCGTCGACGGCCCTGCCCACCCCCGCCACCTCTGCCACCCCGTCCGCCGCGAACCTGCCGAACCCGCAGAACACCAGTGGCATCGGCAGCCCGTACGGCGGTGGCGGCACAGGCCCGGGCAACGCAATGGCGAGCGCCGCGAACGCGGCCGCCGCCATGCGCGGCATGGGCAACAGGTCCCCGATGATTCCGATGATCCCGCCGGCAGGCCGAGGCGGCCAGCAGGAGAGTCAGGAGTCGACCCGGACCACCTGGCTTCTCGAGGACGAGGACTATTTCATGAGCGACGAGGCGACCACGAATCCCTACCTCCGTGGTGATGCGAAGGGCAAGGCATGAGCCGCCCCGCGGATGGCGGCACCCCGCCGCCGGAGCTGAAGCTGCCCACCGACTTCCCCGGGCTCGGCGAGGACGACGGCAGCGGTCCCTTCATCGACCACCATGAGGTCAGGAACGTCATCAAGGCCCTGCGCACGAGCCTCGGCGCGCTGCGCGGCGAAACGGTGCCGAACATGAGCGCCACCTGGACCGGGCCCGGCACCGTCAACCAGGTGTCCTACGAGGGCAACGTGGGGCCGGAGGAGGCCGGGCAGTGGGAGGCCGCCTCGGCCTTCGGCAACAACATCCACTTCGCCTACAACGCGTTCGACCCCAGCTACGCGCTGCTCATCGAGCACGTCGAGAAGTGGGCCAACGCGGTGGAGCGGGCTATCGCCAACTACGAGAGATTCCATCAGGACAGCAGTGCGTAAGAACGGGCAGGGATGAGCGATGGCCGATCACTGGGAACCGATCAGGGTCTATGAGGTCGAAGTCACCGCACCCAACTGCGACACCACCAAGCAGCAGATCGTCACGTGGCTGGAGAGCACCAATCCGGACCGGATCGAGTCCGCCGGCCAGGGCTACGTGGAGGCCGCCAAGCTGATCCGGGACGAGGGCGGCGTCCAGGACGCCATCATGGACGCGGCCAGCGGGCTGGCGCGCGTGTGGCGGGGCGAGAGCGCCACCAAGGCGCTGAAGGCGCTGCGGCTGCTGTACGCCAGCGCGGGCGCGCTCGCCGACGCCATGCACGACACCGGCCAGCCGATGACCGACTACGCCAGAGAGGTCAGGACCACCCGCGAGAAGGTGGCCTCGGCCCCGGCGAACAACGGCTCCCTGCTCTACAACGACACCGGCCGGCTCTACACGAACGGCGGCAACTACGGCGCGTACGGCGGCTCGGGCCTGGGAACGGGTCAGACCGGCTACACCCCGCCGCTGATCACCGGCAACGGCGACCTGTCGAACACTCCGTTGCTCCCGCCGGCGCTCCAGGCGGACGCGCAGGCGAGGAGGGACCTGGAAGCCCTCAACATCAAGATCGACAGCCTGAACCGCCAGCTGGCCGAGGGTCTCGCCTTCCAGATGCCCGACATCGCCCCTCTGGAGGTGGAGCTCGAGAAGCAGAGCAAGCTCGACCCCGGCAGCGGGACCAGGACGCCCACGGGTACGACCACGTACTGGAACGGCGGCGGCTCGGACGGCGGCGGCCCGGGATCAGGCGTTACCGGCGGCGGCGACACCGGAAACGGCTCGGACAGCCGGGGAGACACCCCGCAGGACCCCGGCCGGACGGATCCCGAGCAGGGCCGGGACGACCCCTCCACGGACGACCCGTCCACGGACCCGCGGGATCCGTCCACGCCGGAGCAGCCCGGCCGCGGCGAAGACCCACAGCCGACCGGCCAGAACCCGGGCCAGGACGGCGCCGACCGGCAGCAGGACGTGCCCGCGGTCATCGGCGCCGACAACAGGGACCAGACCCAGCTCGCGGACGCCGGCAACCCGACCACCACCACGCCGCCCGGCACGACCACGAACCCGTACCAGACGACGCCGAACGCAACGGTCATCCCCACGACCACCCAGCCTCCGGCGACCACCCCCAACCCGTATGCGGCCGGCCAGCCGGGCGCGGGCACCTGGTACGGCACGAGCGGCACGGCTCCGGCGGCCACCCCGGCCGTGCTCAGGGGCGGGGCCGCCACTCCGGGCTCGGGTTTCATGGCCTACCCGCCGGGAGCGGGCATGGGGGCGGTCGGCAGCGAGGGCGACGAGCGCACCCGCGAGATCTACGACCCGGAGCCCGGCATCTGGTCGGTCTCCCATGAGACGAGCCCAGAGAAGATCGGCTGACCCGGGCGAGGCCGGCCCCGGGGCGGGATCGGGGCCGGCCGCTCAGCCTTCCATGCGCTGCCGGATCCGGTCGAGCTGCCCCATGAGGTCCTCGAAGGTGCGGTTGTAGGCGGCCTGCGCCTGGCGTACCTGCTCCATGGCGGCGTCGGCGTCGGTGCCGAAGCGCATCGGGTTGTCCTCGCCGAAGGCCTCCTCCATCACCTCGCCCATCTGCCGCCGCAGATCTGCGGCGGCCTCGGCGACGGTGAGCTTGATGCGCTCGGCGAGCTCGCCCGAGGTCAGGCGCATGGCCTTCGGGTGGAGGACGAGCTCCTTGATCCCGCCGCCGGAGAACTCGACGGCGACGAGTCCGTCCTCGTCCTCGGCCCGGCCGACCAGCTCGGTTATGGAGTTCCGCAGCTCGGCGACGCGTGACATCTGCTCGTCGGCGTTCTTGAGAATCCTGTCGAAATCCAGTGCGCCGAACTCCCGCTCGATCATCCGCCTACCCCACATGCCACAAAAGACGCTTTACTCACAACCCTATCCTCAGGGTTGGTGGGCCGCCGTTCCCGGCCGATGCCCCGTCTGACGGCTCTGTTAACAGCAGGCGAACGTTACAGATCCATAGAAGCGCGGTAAAAAAGGCGACGTAAGATGCCTGTTGGTGTTGAACGTACGAAAGGTGCATCTGTGGCGGATGCGTTCGAGGCGGAGATCAGGGAGCTCGCGGGCGAGATCAACCAGCAGATCGCCCGCGTTCGCGAGGCGTACGGAGAACTCTCCGTTCTGGAGCACACAGCACGTTCCGCGGACGGGATGGTGAGCGTGACCGTCGGCCGGCACGGTCAGATGCGCGCCATCGAGCTGAACCCTCGGGTGTATCGCACCCTGTCCCCCTCGCAGCTGGCCGAGGCGATCATGCAACAGGCCGACAAGGCCACCGCCGCGGTCTCCGAGCAGAGCAAGGAGCTCTTGAAGCCCCTCATGCCGGAGGGCGTGCCGCATGAGGAGGTCTTCGGCGAGCACGCCACGCTCGACGCGTTCTTCCCCAGCCCTGTGGAGCCGACCCCGTGACCGGCTACTACGTGGAACGGAAGGCACTGCGCCGTGAGGCCAGGGTCTACGACGAGCTCGAGCGCAACGCGAAAGAGGCGCGTGACGAACTCCGCGCCGCCTTCGACCGGGACAGGAACACGCTCGGCAACGACGAGTACGGCGCCGAACTGGCCAAGAACATGCCCGGAATCGAACGCGGCATCTTCGACGCCCTGAAGGCGCACATGGACGAGCTCGAGCGCCTCGCCTCGGGCCTGAACGTCAGCGCCCGCAACTACGAGGCTGCGGAGCAGCCCCCCGTCGAGCGTCGCTGATCGCCCATGGGCTTCGACGGGTTCCTCGTGCCCGAATTCGCCAAGCCGTACATCGGCTGGGTGGTCGGCATGGACTGGCCGGAAGGGGACGAGTCCGGCTGCTTCCGGCTGGCCGACGCCTGCGTGACCGCCGCGCACCGGCTCGTCGAGGGCACAGCCGCCGACCAGCCGGGGAGTGCGTCCAATATCGGCTCCGCCTGGGATGGGGAGGCACATCTCGCCTTCGCCGCCCATGTCGAGGCGGTGGTCGGCGGTCAGCTCGCCGCCGTGGTCAAGCGGCTCGTGGACACCGCTGTCGCGCTCAACGGCGTGGGAGTGCAGATCCAGTACGCCAAGTACATGATCGAGGCCACCGTCTGGCTGCTGATCGCACAGCTGGCGTATCTGCTGGCCATGGCCCTGGCCAGCGGCGGGGCGAGTCTGGCGCTCATCCCACCACGTCTGCAGCTGGCACGGATGACGGTCACGCAGATCGCCAAGACGTGCCTGCGCAACATAGCGCTGTTCGCCGGGATCGTGGCCGGCATGGACCTGGGCATCCAGATCCTGCAGATGGCGAAGGGCCGCAGAGACGAGATCGACGTCCAGCAGGTCGCGATCTCAGCGGCGGCCGGAGGCGCCATGGGCGGGCTCATGGGACTGCTCTCCGGCGGGCTAAGCCGCCTGGCCACGCCGGCCCTGCGGGCCGGTCTGACCAAGGCGGAGATGTCCACGGCCGAGAAGCTGCTGGCCGCGGCCAGCTCGTCGTTGTACGGGCAGGCCGCGCAGTATGCCCTGACCGGCGGCATCACGACCGCGGGAACCTTGCTGGCCCAAGGGCACTTCACCTGGGACATGCTGGCCAAGGGCATCACGTCCAGTGCGCTCGGGGCGGACGGGCAGCACTTCGTCACGACCCTGCCCCATGGCGCCGACGGCTCGCCCACGCCCGGCCCGGCCGCTCCGTCCGGGGATCCTTCGCCGTCCGGAAAACCTCCGTCCTCCGGACGCCCTCCATCCGGCCCGGACACTGGCGGCGCGCGCGTACCCGAGACCAACGGTGAAACGACCCTGTCGGCGGCGGCGAACCATAACCAGCGGACCACCATCAACGCCGGGGCTGACGGGCCGTCTGTATGGAAGAGCCCCGACGTGCCGTCCCAGCAGGCCGAAGTCGCCGCGGCCCGGCCCGATGGCCCGCCGGTGTGGAAGAGCGCTGAGGCGCTCACGCGGCCAGATGGTTCGCCGGCGGTGAGGAACGCCGCGCTGCCCGCGCAGTCAGTGGACGGGGCAGCGGCCCGGCCCGATGGCCCGCCGGCCTGGAAGCCGCGTGAGGCGCTCATTCAGTCAGCGAAGGGCGCCATGCACAACGCTCAAGTCCTTCTGGCGGCGAGATCTGAGGCTGGCTCGCAGTCGGCTGACCGAGGTGTTTCGGAGATGTCGGCGGACCCGAGTCGGACGGCTCGGCCCGAGGGGACTATCGAAAGCAAGGGTGCCGAGCCGACTTCACGGCCGGATACCGCTTCACAGTCGGTCAACAGCAAAAACCCGGACACAGTGGCGAGCGCCGCTACGCCGTCCCGACCGGACGGCCCGGTGGCCTGGAAGGACAAGCCCGACATCCTTCCACCGCCCGAAAGGCTTCCACCTCGCACCGTCGAGATCGGCGCCCTGGGCGAAACGGCCGTACACGACGTCAAGGTGCCGGAAAACGCGACGGCGGCGGCTCGGGCTCTGACCGACGGCATCACGGGTGTCACCCCGCGGGAACGACGCGCGATCCGCGAGTGGCTTGCGGAGGCGCTCTCCGACGGCAACCGCGACACCTGGACCAACCATCTCCAAAGGGGCGTGGCACTCAGCGTCGGAGACAAGGTGATCTACCTCAAGCTGACGCCGAGCGAGTTCACCCACGTGGAGCACCCGAGCCTGGCGCCGGAGAAGCCGGTCGCGTTCGGCGGGGACGGTGTGGAGGGCAAGTCCTCGCAGGCCTCCTCCCTGGAGCGGACCGCGGGGATGATTCGCGCGCTGAACCACTCGTCGGACGAGGCCGAGGCGAGCGCCCTGCCCCGTACGGGCATCAGCAACACGTTGCGCACGACCCACACGAACGGCATCGAGGTGATCAGCGGCCACAAGGCCGTTTCCCCGGCGCACGACTATTTCGTCACCGACATCTCGCTGGAGGTGTACCGCAACGGCGAGAAGGTCACCGAAACCGCCGCAGTCCCCGAGCTGTCCGTGACCCTCCCCTTCCCCAAGCAGTTCACCCGTGAAGGGCCGCTGCTGGCCGCCGACCACCCACCGGCGCTGCCTCGCCACGAGGTCCCGCCCGGAGCCGAGCACAAGTTCCGTGATCACGGGATCGCCATCACCGGGATGGACGTCACGCCTTTGGTGCTGGAGGTGCAGCGCCGGGCGTTGTCGGCGGGCGTGCCCGCGGGTGAGGTGGTCAGGATCGTTGAGCACCTCACGTCCACCGTGCTCAGCGAGCAGGGGATGAAGAACCGCAGCCAGTCGTTGCTGTCGAGCGGGGCCGGCTCCGAGGCGGTCCGGTACAAGAGCTCCGCACTGAGGTCGGCGGAGGACTCCATCGAGGTCACCAGCCGGATCACCCGGATCGAGCCCATCGACGGAAGCGGGCGGCCACCGATCGAGACGATGTTCCGGGACGACATGGGGCGGCGCGAGAGCGAGGGGACGACACATCGGCAGGGCGCGAGCCTCAACGTTCACGTGGGCGGCAAGATCGGCCTGACCTTGGGCGACAGGGCGGAGGTCATCGGACGTGCCATCGGCGGGTTCGGCTTCGGATCCGACCATGTGACGACCACCAACAGAGCACACGGCAACCACACCGTCCTGACCAGGCTCGATGACGTCACCATGTACGACGCCCACATGCGGCTGCAGGTCGAGACCGAGAAGCTGGGCACCTTCGAGGTGGAGGTGAAGGCCGAGCTGACCGTGCCGGCTCGGGACGCGCCCCGGATGGAGCAGGACATCTTCGGCCACGATCTCCGGCCGCGAGGGGAATTCAACGAGATCCGGCAGAAACTCGCCGACCTCCACCGGGAAATCGACAACGTACGTGAGGAGTTCGTGCGCAGCGAACCGGTCGGTGAATACCCGGCCAGGGGCGAGCACCCGAACCGCGGCTACGACCCTCACGCCCTGGAGCCGGAGACACTCGCCGCCGGGCGGGGGACAGGACTGGGCAGCGGCATCCGCGTCCACTCGGAGACGCTCCTCAGCACGGAGATCCGCCAGACCGTCGATCAGGCACTGCCCGACCTCCCGCCGGGGATCAGGCGCCAGGTCGCACGGGACATCGAGAGCCGCTTCGGGGGCGTGGCCCTGGAAGCCGACCTGACGCATGCCCTGCACGGGATCAGGTACGACAAGACGATCGGCGGCTACACCTTCGAGATCCTGGCCGAGGGCACTCTCGGCCGGCGGCACGAGGTCGGCTCGACCGACATGACGGTGAACGAGCGCAGGATCACCTCGCGGATCGACACCAGCCAGCGGGAGACCTCCGTCGGAGGCCGTGCGGAGGTGCGCGCCGTCGCGCGCCTTGAGGTGAACGAAGGGCTCAAGATCGACCCCGCGAACCTGGCGGTCACCAGGAGCGGCACAAAGGCGGAGAGTGTCGGCTTCTCCGCCGGTCACACGAGGTACGACCGCACGGAGACCAGCGGCGGCTTCACCATCACGCGGGATCTCTCCTTCGATGTCAGGATGAGGGTCTCGCGCAACGGCACAGAGGTGACGAACACGTCATGGGAGGTGCACGGCAGCAAGGCGGAGATCCTCCTGCCGAATACCCACCTGCCGGAGACGCCGGTGCTCGCGCAGGACGTCGCGCATGTGGGTCGTATCGAGTCGTCGACCAGGCCGCCCGGTGACGTATGGGCTCATGACGACCGACTGCACGCCACCGTCCGCCTGGGCGCCATGCCTGACCTGGCTCAGACGGTGGCCAGGGCGCACGCCGACTGGGCGGGACTGCCGCTGCCCGCGGAGCGGCTGGACGTGCCGATGGTGTTCGAGACCGCCACCGACGTGATCAAGATGGAAACCATGATCACATCTCACCCCGACGGCCTGCACTACACCGTGTCCGACCAAGGGGGATGGCGGCACGACGTGCATGTGAAGGCCGACGTGGCCGGGTTGAAGCACGTCAAGTCGGAGACCGGGGTAGAGCACGAAATCTACTCCAACAGCAACTCGAAGATGACGGACAGCGAGCGCAGCAGACAGGCCCTGGGCGGGCACGCCCGGACCGGCCTGCGCGTCACCTTCGGCCGCGACGGCGAGCACGGCGGTGAGACGTCGGGTCACCCGAGAGGGGACGAGGAATCCACAGGAAACGAGCGAAAGGTCGTGGCGCGAGCGGGGTTGCACGGCGCCGCGAAGCGGATGACCCAGGAAAGCTCCTACCTGGGCGGCAGCGACGTCGCCCGGGTCACCTACTCGGACGGGAGCCCCTCGCACTGGTATCGCGGAGACCTCGTCCTGGAGGTGACGCCGTCCAGAACCGACGGGGAAACGGTCGAACGGGGCCCGACCACCTACGTCCGGGTGGGCGAGATCATGGACCTCGTCCTTCCTGACGAGGTGGCACGCCGTCACGCTCTGGACGGCCCGGAGGGCGTGGAGCCCGCCAAGCAGGCGGGGGACACGACCCGCGCCTATTCCGCGCCCGAGGCGGCGATGAGCACCGCCTCCGTTCAGCATCTCGACGCGCAGACCGTACTCCCGAAGATCCTCGAGAAGCTTCGCGACGAGAAACTGTTCTTCCCGGACCAGGAGTTCACGAACCACCCGGTGGCCGAGCACCTGCGCGGCCACTACGGCCAGGACACGCTCGCCACGAAATTGGGGGAGCTCCGCGGAAACGGAGTGTCCTCCTGGTTGTTCGTCACAGACGAACACGGCCGGGTCACCGAACGCGTGGGTATCCGGGTCACGGCCGATATCGACGACGGGGTGCACGTCGGTGAGCGTTCTGACACCGGCCTCATGCTCCGCAGCGAGCGCCTCAGCGGCGACCTGAGCGTGCGTGAGCGGGGGTCGGACCACGGCGGGGAGTTGCTCGCACGCTACTCCGAGTCTTCGGACGGCCAGCTCAGGGGAGCCGAAGCGGGGTACGCGACCTTCCGCGACTCCCACACCGTGGACGCGCGCGGGACGAATGGGAAAGACATCAACCGTTACCAGACGCGGGAGGCCCCGCAGGAGTTCAAGCACCCGGTCACGTACGAGATCACGCTCGAGCGCGCCCAGGTCCGCCCTGTCCTGGAACCCATGCAGAGCGCGGCCCGCAGCATGCTGCTCAAGGTGGGCGAGGTGACCGGACGTGACGGGGCCGTGCGGCTCTTCGACAGACATGTCGGGGTCACCTCGACTTCCAGAGCGGTCACGGACGGCGAACTCGGCGTCTTGGTCCCGGGACACCTCACCATGGAGGTCCCGCAAGGCACCCCGGTCACGGCGCGTACGCCGGTCGCCGCCGCGGACCCGCGATGGGCGGAGCCGGCCGGGCCCAGCACCATGACCACCACGCTCGGGAGGGGCGTCCCCAAGGGAGACGTCAGCCAGGTCGCGTTCCCGGCCGCCACGATGGTGGAGCAATGGGCGCCGGTGGCCGCGGTGCCGCCGAAGCTCCGGGAGGAGGTGCCCTCGCTGGACAACCGGCCGGGCGGATTCGAGCTCTCTCGCCCCGCCGGCATGTCCCTGGCCGAGGCCGCCAAGGAAAGGACCATGCGCGCGCATCTCGAGCAGTTGCTCGCGCATGACTACGAGATCCCAGGGGTCGGCAAGGTGGGGATCGACGTCAACGGGGCCCGCGAGATCACCAGCGCGCTGGTCAAGCAACGCGTCTACGCGCAGACCATGAGCACAACAGGGCACGGCCAGGAGCAAGGCCGGGGCCGGGCCGCCCGAGCGGGCGGGTCCGATGGATCGACCGGCGAAGGGAACCTGGGCTTCGGCGGCATCGGCGGCAGCACGAAGACGGCGGACGAGGCCGCGTCGCGGAGCGCCGACATCGTCGAACGCAACTTCCTGGAGAAGCAGCACGAGAACACGTACCTCGAAGTGGACATCTCCGTCGTGCTCTATGGCGAGGGCAGGCCTCTGGTGATAGACGTCGACAAGGGCCTCTACCTGAGGCTCACCCCTGAAGGGCTCGCCGAGTTCGACGCCGCGCATCCCGGGGTCATCAGGCGCTGACCTCCGGACGGGCTAGCCGGACAGGCCCCTGATCCAGGTGTAGACGTCGAGCACGCCGAGCGCCAGCGGGAAGAGCGCGATGAGCAGGATGACGTCCACCACCTCACCCGCACGCGCCCAGAACGGCGACAGCCGCCCGGACGGCAACCACAGCCCGAGTCCGACGACCAGCATGGCCAGCCAGAGCAGCCCCATCACCACGGCCGCGGCGGCCACCGTCCCCGCGCCCGCGGCCAGCGCGATCGCCACCCCCACCAGCCCGGCCAGCCCCGTGCTCAGCAGCCAGAGCCGCTGGCCGAGCCCATGGAAGACGCGGGCGCGCAGCAGCAGCACCAGGGAGAGCACGATGGCCATGGAGACCGCCATCCAGGTGGCGGTCGTCATCAGGTAGGCCAGCGCCCCGATGGCGGTCAGCGTGATCCCGACGATCATGCCGGTGGCGTACCGGCCGGCCTGGGCCGTCCGGCCGAGCACGGCGTCGCTGTCCAGCCGCTGGTTGTCCGCACGCAGTTCCTCGGCGTTGGTGGGCAGAGCGGGCAGCGGCACCCGGGCGATCCTGAACGACAAGGACGGGATCAGCGGGCTGAGCGAGATCAGGATCGTGACCGTCATGGCGGCGACGCCCGCGGCGGGCACGCCGAAGACCATGACCACGGCCGCGGCCAGCGCGCCCGCTACCGTCGCGATGGCCGTGCCCAGGAAGCCCGCCACCCCGTCCGCGACCAGGGTGCCGCCGATCGTGGCGACCAGTGCGGTGCAGGTGAGCGCCGCCAGCAGGTGAGGGGCGCCGATCCCGGCCAGGGTCGAGCCGCTGACCAGGCCGTACAGGCCGGCCAGGAAGGCGTACGGCAGGGCGGCGTAGCCGATGAGGGCGCCGGCCGAGGAGTCGCCGACCGCCCTGGACAGGGCCGCGCTGACGCCGAGCAGCAGCAGCGCGAGCATGCCCGCGACGACGGCCACGCCCAGCGGCGCGCTGCCGGACAGGACCAGCGCGGGCGCGCCGAGCGCGAGCAGGATGGCCGCCGCGGCCGTGCCCATGGCCTTGGTGTGGCGGGATTCCCACTTGCCGGTGCTCTGCTTCACGCCGGTGGCCACGACGTCGGCCACGTCGTCGTACAGCGCGGGCGGCAGCGTGAATTCGCGGGGCCGCAGGTAGAGGAGCTCCCCATCCAGCACCCCGAGGGAGGCGAGCGTCTGTCCCAGGTCGAACGGCCGGCCGCCGAGCCGCTGGAGCACCCAGCCGGGCGCGCTCGCCGCGTCGCCGCCCGCCTCGCCGACCGCGCGCAGCAGCCCTGGAAGCACGTGAGGCAGCGGGATGTCGGCAGGCAGCGCCAGATCCACCCGGCGGCGCGGGGCGACGATCGTGACGTGGCACAGCGACGCCTGCGGCGCCCGCCCCGGCGCACCCTGCGGCACCGGCGGCCCCGGCGGCATGGGTTGCATGGGCTGCATGGGCGGATGGGCGAGCGAGGTCACGACCACTCCAGATCCGGCTGGCTTAAAACGACACGACCGACATGGCGAACATATAGGGACGACCACATATAAGGATGGCGCGTCTGGTAAGAAAGTGTTTCAGGTGACAGGAGGGTTGTTCCGTCAGTGAGCATTGTTGTCGTCCGGCGTCCTGAGCGCCGTCCGAGCCCCCAACCTCCGCGCGGGGAGATCCTGCTGGAGTCTCCGCCGGAGATCCCCGAGGTCCAGCCCGCGGGGCTCGGTGGCGTCCTCATGTACGTCCCGATGCTGGCCGGCGGGGCGGCGATGGGCTTGATGTTCACCGCGGGCGGCCACGCCAGCCCGATCATGTACGTGGCCAGCGGCCTGTTCGCCATCTCCATGCTGGGCATGACCGCCGGCCAGTTCGGCCGCAACGCCGGCGAGCGCAAGAACCGGCTCAACGGCCTGCGCCGGGACTACTTCCGCTACCTCGCCCAGATCCGCAAGCGGGTCCGCAAGGCCGCCGTCCAGCAACGCGAGGCCCTCGAGTGGAGCGGCCCCGCCCCCGACACCCTGTGGTGGGTGGCCATGGGGCCGCGGCTGTGGGAGCGCCGGCCCCGCGACGACGACTTCGGCACCGTACGCCTGGGCACGGGCGTGCAGAAGCTCGCCGTACAGCTCATCCCGCCCGACTCCAAGCCGGTCGAGGACCTCGACGCGTTGACGGCGGGCGCGCTGCGCAGGTTCGTCAGGGCTCACTCCACGGTGTCGGGGTTGCCGGTCGCGGTCGCGCTCAACTCCTTCGCGCGGATCCGCCTCAGCGGCGACCCCCGGGCCGTCCGCGGCCTGGTCAGGGCGATGATCGCCCAGCTTGCCACCTTCCACTCCCCCGACGACATGCGCATCCTCGTGTGCGCGAGCAGGGAGTGGATGCCGCACTGGGACTGGGTGAAGTGGCTGCCGCACGCCCTGCATCCCGAGGAGGTGGACGCGGCCGGGCAGGTCCGGCTGATGGGCGAGAACCTGGCGCAGCTCGACCAGCTGGTGGGCGACGAGCTGAAGGAACGAGCCAGGTTCCGGCCGGGCACGGACGCGCTGCCGTACCACATAGTGATCGTGGACGGCGGGCACGTGCCGCACGATTCCCAGCTCGGCACGGACGCCATCCAGGGCGTCACGGTGATCGACCTGTCGGACGCGACCGGGCCGGTCGAGGAGTCCGCCACGCTGAGGCTGGAGATCCGGCCCGACGGATTCCACATGGTCAAGATTGACCACGCGGGCAAGCGCTCCACGAACCGGCTGGGCGACCCCGACACGCTCGACTACGCCCGGGCCGAGGGTCTGGCCAGGCAGCTCGCGCCCCTTCGGGCCTCGGCAGGCTCAGGCGGCGAGTCGCAGGACCTGCTGAGCACCAACACCACGCTGACCGACCTGCTCGGCGTCGGCGACCCCGGCAGGCTCCAGCCCGCCGTCACCTGGCAGCCCAGGGCCGGGCGCAACAGGTTCCGGGTGCCGATCGGCCTGGGCGGCGACGGCCGGGTGGTCGAGCTGGACATCAAGGAGTCGGCGCAGGGTGGCATGGGCCCGCACGGGCTGGTCATCGGCGCGACCGGCTCCGGCAAGTCGGAGCTGCTGCGCACGCTCGTCCTCGGGCTCGCGATCACCCACTCGTCCGAGATCCTCAACTTCGTCCTGGTCGACTTCAAGGGTGGCGCGACGTTCCTCGGCCTGGACACGCTGTCGCACGTCTCCGCCGTGATCACCAACCTGGAGGACGAGCTCCCCCTGGTCGACCGCATGCACGACGCGCTGCACGGCGAGATGGTGCGCAGGCAGGAGCTGCTGCGCGCGGCCGGCAACTACGCCTCGCTGCGCGACTACGAGCGGGCCCGCGAACAGGGCGCGGACCTGCAGCCGATGCCGACGTTGTTCATCGTGCTCGACGAGTTCAGCGAGCTGCTGGCCGCCAAGCCGGAGTTCATCGATCTGTTCGTCATGATCGGCCGGCTGGGCCGCTCGCTCGGCGTGCACCTGCTGCTGGCCTCGCAGCGGCTGGAGGAGGGGCGGCTGCGCGGTCTGGACACGCATCTGTCGTACCGGATCGGCCTGCGCACGTTCTCCGCCATGGAGAGCCGGGTCGTGCTCGGCGTGGCCGACGCCTACGAGCTGCCGTCCTCGCCGGGCAACGGCTATCTGAAGTACGACACCACCGGCATGACCAGGTTCAAGGCCGCCTACGTCTCCGGCGCCCACCACGAGGACCCGGCCCAGGCCGTCGCCGTGGACGGCCAGACGGCGTTGCGCGAGGTCGTCGAGTACGGGCCCGCGTACATGCCGCTGCCCGAGATCACCGGCCCTGTCCCTACCACGCCGCAGCCGGAGGGCGAGTCCGCGAGCGGCAACCAGCGCAGTCTGCTCGACGTCGTGGTCGGCCGGCTGGCCGGGCACGGGCCGCCGGCCCACCGCATCTGGCTGCCGCCGCTGTCCGAGTCGGCCACCCTGGCCCACCTCATGCCGCCGCTGTCGGTCACGCAAGAGCACGGCCTGACCACGGCGGGCTGGGCCGGCCGGGGCAAGCTGCACGCGGTCGTCGGGATCGTCGACAAGCCCTTCGAGCAGCGGCGCGACCCCTTCTGGCTGGACGTGTCCGGCAGCGCGGGCCATGTGGGCGTGGCCGGCGGCACGCAGAGCGGCAAGAGCACCGTGATGCGGACGCTGGTCGCGAGCATGGCGCTCACGCACACGCCGCGCGAGGTCCAGTTCTACTGCCTGGACTTCGGTGGCGGCGCGCTGGCCTCGCTGGAGGGGCTGCCGCACGTGGGCGGCGTGGCCAGCCGGCTCGACGCCGAGCGGGTGCGCCGCACAGTGGCCGAGGTCGGCGCGATCCTGGAGCAGCGCGAGCGGGACTTCGGCGAGCACGGCATCGAGTCGATCACGACGTACCGGCGGCTGCGCCAGGAGGGCGCCATCGAGGGCGACGGCTGGGGCGACGTGTTCCTGGTCGTGGACGGGTGGCTGACGCTCAGGCAGGAGTTCGACTCGCTGGAGCCGACCATCACCGACATCGCGGCACGCGGGCTCGGCTACGGCATCCACCTCGTCGCGGCGACCAACAAGTGGTCGGAGTTCCGGCCGAGCATCCGCGACCTGCTCGGCACCAAGATCGAGCTCAAGCTCGGCGACGCCTACGAGTCGGAGGTCAGCAGGAAGAAGGCGCTTGCCGTGCCCGAGGCCGCGCCGGGGCGCGGGTTGACGAAGGACGGCTTCCACTTCCTGTCCGCGCTGCCCAGGATCGACGGCGTGCAGAACGCGGCGGACCTGGCGGCCGGCGCCCGCGGCCTGGTGCAGGCCGTCCGCGACTCCTGGCACGGACCGGCGGCGCCGCCGGTCCGGCTGCTCCCCCCGGTGCTGGCCGTCTCCGCGCTGCCGGACGACCCCGATCGCATCCCGATCGGCATCGACGAGGCCTCACTGTCGCCCGTGGCGCTGGACTTCGACGCCGACCCGCACTTCGTGGTGTTCGGCGAGAACGAGAGCGGCAAGTCGAACCTGCTGCGCCTCATCGCCGAGGGGCTGGTGGGCAGGAAGCAGCCCAGCCAGGCCATGATGATCGTGATCGACTACCGCAGGTCGCTGCTGGACTCGGCGGCGACCGAGCACCGCATCGGCTACGCGGCCTCCAGCACAGCCGCCACCGAGCTGATCAACGACGCCAGAGGCGCGCTGCTGAGCCGCCTGCCGCCGGCGAACCTGACATCCGAGCAGCTCCGCGATCGCAGCTGGTGGCAGGGCTCGGACCTGTACATCATCGTCGACGACTACGACCTGGTCGCGACCTCGTCCAACCCGCTGCTGCCGCTCGTCGAGCTGCTGCCGCAGGCCCGCGACATCGGTCTGCACCTGGTGCTGGCCCGCCAGATGGGCGGCGCGGGACGCGCCATGTTCGACCCGGTGATCCAGCGGATGAAGGACATGGCCACGCCGGCGCTGCTCATGTCCGGCAGCAAGGAGGAAGGCTTCCTCTTCGGCAACGTGCGCCCCCAGACCTTGCCGCAGGGGCGCGGTTACCTCGTGGACAGGCGATCCGGCGCACGCCTGATGCAGACCGCGTACCTGGACGCCGAACCGACGGGAGGCGAACGTGGCGGATCTTGACATTCACCTCTCTGCGCTGGACAGATGCCGTGAGGCCATCAACAAGGCAGCCGGCCAGTACGAGGACACCCTGCGCGAGCGCAACCCGGGCCGGCAGGCCTACGACGAGCACGGCAACCTGCGCAACAACCGCACCCCGGTCAACGAGGAGATCTTCGGCGACCTGCCCGACTCCGGCCTGCTGGCCACGGCCGCGGACAACGTCTGGACGGCGGTGGCCAGGGAGATGGACCAGGCCTACCGCAAGCTCGACGGGACCGAACGCGGCCTGAGCAGCGTCGAGGAGAACATCCGCGCCGCGCACCGGGGCACCTCGTGAGCATCTCCAGCCTGCCCGAATACACCCGGCTCACCGAGATGCTCAGGAAGGTGACCGGCGACCCGGACAAGATCACCTCACTGGCCCGCCAGTGGCGCAGCGTGTCCGGCGACCTCAACGAGTTCGCCGGGGCACTGGGGGCGGCGGTCGAGGTGGTGGACGACGCCTGGAAGGGGCGCTCGGCCGACCAGTTCGACACCTACATGCGCAAGTACGGCAGGGCCGCCGAAGAGCTGCAGCTGGCCCTGTCCAGCTCCGCGTCCTCGATGGACGACGTCGCGACCGCGCTGCGCGAGGCGCAGACCGAGATCGCCGCCATCCGCAGGGACCTGGACACCAACGCCCGCAACTACGAGACCCGCTACTTCGCCCACAACTCCGACGCGACCGAGGAGGACGTGAAGCCGGAGCTGCGCAGGATGGCGAACGAGGCGCTCGGCGAGGCCCGGCCGTGGCTGAACAAGGCGAAGAGCGCCGTGCACAAGGCCCAGGGCGACATCAACCGGTTCCTGAACGAACGCGCGCTGCTCTTCCATCAGATCCCGGACGTGGTGCTCGAGGAGTTCACGCCGGCGCCCGGCCGGACGATCGAATGGCAGCGTGACCCCGGCTACCAGACCCGGGACAGCACGTCTGTCCAGAGCCACAGCGGCTCCTCAGGCGGCTCGACGGGCGGCTCCGCCGGGTACGGACCGAGCGGTCCTCCCCCGCCCGGCGGCGGGCCCGCGCCGACGGGCCGGGTCAAGGAGTGGATCGAGGAGGCCATCGCGATCCTCGCCAGGCAGGGCGTGCCGGTCTCGAAGATGAACGCCAACGACATCTGGATGATCATCCAGCATGAGTCCGGCGGGAACCCCCACGCGATCAACAACTGGGACTCGAACGCGGACCGCGGCACGCCGTCCAAGGGCCTCATGCAGACCATCGACCCCACGTTCAACGCCCACAAGCTGCCTGGGCACGGCGACATCTACGATCCCGTCGACAACATCATCGCGGGTGTGCGGTACGCGATCTCACGCTACGGCTCGGTGTCGAACGTGCCCGGCGTGGTCAACAGCAAGAACGGCCTGGACTACGTCGGCTACTGACGGCGCCAGGGCCCGGCATCCGGGCCCTGGCGGGCGGCTCAGCCGCAGTTGGCCCAGCCGACGCTGGTGCTCTGCGAGCCGACGCTGCCGGAGAACTTCACGCACTTGCCCTTCGCGGGCAGCTTGACCGGTCCCGCGTAGTACTCGTAGTTGCCCTGGTCGGTGTCCGAGCCGCCGCCCTGGACGTCCAGCGTGGCGCTGACCGGGGTCTTCTTACCCACGTCCGCAGACTTCATGGTGACCACGCAGTTCTGGCCAGTGCTGTTGTTCCACAACTGGAACGTGGTGCCGCCGGTGAACGCCTTGGAACGCTGGATGGAGAAGCCGGACCCGCACACCTGCTGAGGCGTGTAGGGGTTCTTGGCCGGTGGTGGCTGCGTGGTCTTGGTCGGCGTGGGCTTCGCCGTCGTCTTGGTGGGCGTCGGCTTGGCGGTCGTCTTGGTCGGCGTGGGCTTGGCGGTCGTCTTGGTCGGGGTCGGCTTGGCCGTCGTCTTGGTCGGCGTCGGCTCCGGCTCCTCGGTCGGCGTGGGCTCCTTGGTCGGGGTCTTGCTCGGCTCCACTGTCTTGGTGACGGTGGCCGTGGGCGAGTTCTTGCGCTTCTTCGTGGGCGTCGCCCGCGCCGGGGCCGAACTCGTCGCGGTGGGCTGCGTGGTCGGGATCGGCTGCGTGGGGACCGGGGCCGGCGTCGTGGGCATGGTCGTCAGCTCAGGCACCGGGGGCGAGGCCGAGTCGGTCGGCAGGATCATCGGGCCGATGCCTGAATCGTCAGGAGTGCCCGTAGTGCCCCACGGAACCGGGACGTCGGTCTGCGCCTGCTGCGGGTCGCCGCCGACGGGGTAGGAGCCCTGCGGCACCGGAGCCGCCGACGTGCCGGCGGGCACCGGGACCTGGTCCGCGTTGGCCTGGGCCGCGGAGGCCGGGTTGATCGGCTGCAGTTCCACGTACCTGTTGGCGCCCCACAGGCCCAGGACGGACAGGAGCACCACCACTCCGACGCCGGCGACCAGCGCCATGGGGAAACCCCGGCGCGGCGTCTGAGCACCGGGCCTGGCGGGCATCGCCTCCAGCCTGATCTGGTGCGGCGGCTGCGGGTCCGGCTCCGGCGGGCCCCACATGGGCGCCTGCGGCTGCTGCGGCACCGGGGGCGGCACGGCCATGCCCTGCACGGGCATCGGGCCTTGAAGCGGCGGCCCTTCCACGGGCGGGCCTTGCACGGGCAGCTGCCCTGGCGCGAGCGGCCCCTGAACGGGCGGCCCTGACACGGGCGGTGGCCCCTGCACGGGCACACCCTGCACTGGCACACCCTGCGGCGGCGGACCCTGCAGCGGGCCCTGCACCGGCGGGCCCTCCGGCGGCGGGCCTTGGAGCGGCACTTGCAGCGGCACTTGCAGCGGCGGGCCCTGCACCGGCGGGCCTTGGAGTGGCACCTGCGGCGGCGGGCCCTGGACCGGGCCCTGCGCCAGCGGGATGTGGATCGGCGGAGCACCCTCGCTGAACGTGGGCGGACCCTGGACGGGAACGCCTTCGATCACCGCCTCCGGCCCGGCCGGCGGCCGCGCCGCGCTCGTGTCACCGAGCACCTGCATGAGCGCGCTGTACGTGGTCGGCCGCCGCCCGACCTCCTTGGCCAGCGCGGACAGCAGCACCCTGCGCATCGGCTCGGCCTCGATGCCCACCTCAGGCTCGGCGTTCAGCACCGCCTCCCGCCCGTCGAACGGCGGCGTGCCCGAGCCCGCGAACACGATCGTCGCGGCCCACGCGAACACGTCCGCGTACGGGCCGTACTGCAGGCCGGCGACCTGCTCGGGAGCCTGGAAGGCGACCTCGCCCACGGGCTCGCCGAGCGCGGCGTCGGTCACTCTCGGGCCGTCGGCGCCGAGGATCACATTGTGCGGCGTGAGCGATCTGTGCGACAGCCCCGCGAGGTGTACGGCCGACAGCGCGGTCAGCACCCCGACCGCGACCCGCTCGAGCGCGTCCCCGCTCAGCGGCCCGTCGTCGGCCACCACCTGGGCCAGGCTCTTGCCCTCGACGTATTCGCGGACGACGTACGGACGTTCCTCCAGCAACCCCGTGTCCAGCACTCTGGCCACGTAGGAACTCGAGATCCGCTTGGCGCCCAGGTAGGTGCCCAGCGCGTCCGGGCCGGGCTGGGGCTCGGCCGGGAGCAGCTTGATGGCGACGATAGGCGCGTCCTCGGATTCCCGTCCGAGGAACACCTCGCCCCGCGGCCCCTCTCCCAGGAGACCGACGATGGCGTACTCGCCGATCCGCTCTGGATCACCGGGGCGCAAAGGGTTCATGACCAGACCTTTCACAGCAAAGCATGATCTCGTCACATTGAACCAGATCTGTCACATAAGCATCAGAGGTTTACTGATCTATCCGACAATTCACAGTCCCGTTTCCTTGCAGACGCTGTGAGGCCGGTCACTCCGCCCGCCCGGGCCGCCATCCCCTGCGCCGCCCCATGGGGATCATGACGCGGGCGACCGCCACGAGCAGCGCCAGCCCCAGCGCCGACCCGGCGATGATCAGGGCGAGGTCGATCGCGTCCCGGTCCACGGGCGGCGCCTTGGCCACGGTGCCCGGCGGGAGCGGGCTGGCCGGTGGCGGGGCGACCACGGGAGCGCCGGCGGGCTCGAAGGGAAGGACCGCGCTGACCGCCTGCATGGGGTTGACCATCCCGGCCCCCTTTCCCACGCCGGTGGCGCCGTCGGCCGTCGCGATGATGCGCTGCCGGACCTGAGCCTGGTCCAGAGTGGGGAAGCGGGCACGGACGAGCGCCGCGACCCCGGACACGTACGGGGCCGCGTAGCTGGTCCCCCTGAGGTCCTTGTAATAGGAGCCCCCCGGCCAGGTCGAGGTGACACCCTGGCCTGGGCCGAGCACGGCGACAGACGACTTGGGGTTGGAGAATTCGGACAGGAGGCCGTTCGGCCCGGCCGCGCCCACGGCCAGGACGCCCTCGTAGGACGCCGGGTAGTCGGGCAAGGGGGTGCCGTCCTCGTCCTTGACGTTGCCCGCGGCGGCCACGATGACCACGTCCTTGGCGAGCGCGTACTCCACGGCCGCCTTGAGCGCGGGCTGGTCGCTCGTCGCGATCGACACGTTGATGACCTTGGACCCCTGGTCGGCGGCGGACTTGATGGCCCTGACCAGCAGGTCGAGACCGTCGGACCGCTCGGCGTTCGTCTGCTTGTACGACAGCAGCCGCGCGCCCGGCGCCATGCCGTAGAAGAGCACGCCCTGCATGTACTGGGCGCCGATGATGCCCGCCACCGCGGTCCCGTGCCCCAGGCAGTCGCGGTAGCCGGTGCCGGTGAGATCGGCTCTGCCCGCCAGGCGGATCTGCGGATGCTGCAGGTCGACGCCGCTATCGATGATCGCCACGCGCACGCCCGCGCCCGTGGACAGCGACCAGACCCGTTTGGGGTCCAGCCTTTTCTGCGCCCAGGACTCACCGCTCTGCATGACCCCCCGGGGCGGATCGCAGGCCTCACGGGCGGCCGCGGGCGCCAGCGGGACTTGCAGGGCAAGGAGGCTCGCCAGGAAGGCGCGACCAATCATGGCGAAAAAGCGTAGCTTGCCCGATTCGGTCCCTGGCCCGGTTCAACGGAATGAAGCCCCAGCGGCGCGACGCCAGGGCCCCGTTCCGTTGCTCACTTCGTGGCAGACTCGATGTTCTGCCGGTAGGTGCCGATGACGCGAGAGGCCTCCTGTAGCTCCTCGGTCATCCGCTGAAAAGCCGTGCGGTAGTTCTGCCAGGCCTGCTGGAAACGCTGGGCTCCGGGGCCCGTCCACGCCGTGCCGACCTTGGCGGCCTCACGGTCGAGCGCGGTCATCGTGGTGCGGACCGCCTCCGACTGCTGCGTGAACTGGGTCGCCATCTGCTGCATTTCTGCGGGATCGCCGCCGAGCATACTCTGGCTCATGCATACCTCCTGACCGTGTGAAAGCGCCATCACACTAAAGGGGGTGCACCGGGCGTCGTCGTGGTTATACCGAGCGGCTATGGTCTTCCAGAGGAAGATTCGGGATTTGACGGGAGCTGTCCGGACATGCGCGAGGTTGTGGTGACCGGCGGCGGCACCGGGATCGGATACGCGATCGCCGCGGCGTTCGCCTCGCTGGGCGACCACGTCACGATCACCGGCCGCCGCGAGCAGGTGCTGAAGGAAGCCGCCGAACGCCTGGGGGCGGCCTACATGGCCTTCGACGCCGCGAGCCCCGTCGCCGTCAAGGACGCGCTCGACAGCCTGCCGTCGCGGGTGGACGTGCTGGTCAACAACGCCGGCGGAAACACCAACCTGGACCGCAGGCAGTCGGACGACCTGACGGACGTGGCCGAGGCGTGGTGGGCCAACCTCAACGCCAACCTGATGTCCGCCGTGCTCGTCACGGCCGCGCTGGCGCCGCGGATGAACGACGGCGGCAGGATCGTCTCGCTCGGCTCGATCGCCGCCCGCGGCACCGGCTCCGGCTCGTACGGCGCCGCCAAAGCCGCCATCGAGTCCTGGACCGCCGACGTGGCCGCCGAGCTGGGCCCCAGGGGCATTACCGCGAACGTCGTCTCCCCCGGCCTGGTGCTGGACACCGAGTTCTTCCGCGGCCGCCTCACCCAGCAGGGCATCAGAGCTCGTGTGGAGAACACGCGCAACGGCCGCCCTGGCACCCCGTCCGACGTCGCGGATACCGTTCTGTACCTGGCCTCCGCGGGAGCAGGGCACGTCACCGGGCAGGTGCTCCATGTCAATGGCGGCGCTTACCTGGGCCGCTGACTCTCACAGGAAGGACGGACATCGGTGCGGAAGGTTCTGATCGCCAACCGTGGCGAGATCGCCGTACGGGTGGCCCGCGCGTGCAAGGACGCCGGTATCGCGAGCGTGGCCGTCTACGCCGACCAGGACCTCGACGCACTGCACGTCAGGGTGGCCGACGAGGCGTACGCACTGGCCGGGCAGTCCCCTGCGGAGACCTACCTCGACATCGCCAAACTGCTGGACGTGGCCGCCCGCTCCGGTGCCGACGCCGTGCATCCCGGATACGGATTCCTGGCCGAGAACGCCGCCTTCGCCCAGGCCGTCATGGACGCGGGCCTGATCTGGATCGGACCGCCCCCGGCCGCGATCGCCGCCCTCGGGGACAAGGTGCAGGCCAGGCACATCGCGCAGAAGGTCGGCGCGCCGCTGGTCGCGGGCACCAAGGACCCGGTGTCCGGGGTCGACGAGGTGGTGGCGTTCGCCGAGGAGCACGGGCTGCCGATCGCGATCAAGGCCGCGTACGGCGGCGGCGGGCGCGGGCTGAAGGTCGCCAGGACGCTGGAGGAGATCCCCGACCTGTACGACAGCGCGGTGCGCGAGGCGGTGTCGGCCTTCGGCCGGGGTGAGTGCTTCGTGGAGCGTTATCTGGACCGGCCCCGCCACGTGGAGACCCAGTGCCTGGCCGACGCGCACGGTGCCGTGGTCGTGGTCTCCACCCGCGACTGCTCGCTGCAGCGCCGCCATCAGAAGCTGGTCGAGGAGGCGCCCGCGCCGTTCCTGTCGGCCGAGCAGGAGCGGCTGCTGCGCGACAGCTCCAAGGCCATCCTGCGCGAAGCCGGATATGTCGGGGCAGGGACCTGCGAGTTCCTCGTCGGCCAGGACGGCACGGTCTCCTTCCTGGAGGTCAACACCCGCCTGCAGGTCGAGCACCCGGTGACCGAGGAGGTCTCCGGCATCGACCTCGTAAGGGAGATGTTCCGCATCGCCGACGGCGAGCCGCTGGGCTACGACGACCCGGCCCTGCGCGGCCATTCCCTCGAGTTCCGGATCAACGCCGAGGACGCGGGACGAGGCTTCCTGCCCGCCCCCGGCACCATCACCGGCTGGCGCGCCCCCTCCGGTCCAGGCGTGCGCCTGGACACCGGCTACGAGCAGGGCGAGACGGTGCCGGGCGCCTTCGACTCGCTGGTGGCCAAGCTGATCGTGACCGGGCGCACCCGGCAGGAGGCGCTGGAGCGGTCGCGGCGGGCGCTGGCCGAGTTCGAGATCTCCGGAATGCCGACGGTGCTGCCGTTCCACCGGGCGATCGTCACCGACCCGGCCTTCACCTCGGCGCCGTTCTCCATCCACACGCGCTGGATCGAGACCGAGTGGGACAACACGATTCCGCCGTACGCCGAGGACGTGGCCGTGGCCGAGGCCCCGTCGCGCGAGACAGTGACGGTCGAGGTCGGCGGCAAACGCCTGGAAGTGGTCCTGCCCGCAGGCCTCGGCACCTCCACCGCTACGCCTGCGGCGAACAAGGCGCCGCACCGGCGCGGCGGCGGCACGGCGAAGAAGCCGGCGGCGGGCGGCGACTCGCTGGTGAGCCCGATGCAGGGCACGATCGTCAAGGTCGTGGCCGCCGACGGGGACACGGTGACCGAAGGCGACACGGTCGTGGTGCTGGAGGCCATGAAGATGGAGCAGCCGCTGGCCGCGCACAAATCCGGCACGATCACCGGTCTCACGGCGGCCGTGGGCCAGACCGTGACGTCAGGCGCGGTGATCTGCGAGATCAAGGACTCGTAGCAGATCGCACATGACGTTTACTCGATGTCAATGGGGCGAGTAAGAGAATTCGCAGCCCCAGGATCTTCGTCGAGGGTGTGCGCCTCCGCGCTTTCCGGCGGGTAACGTGCGCAGTGAGGAACTTTGCCGACCGCCCATTCGTCCTCAAGGGCGAAGGAGGCTTGCTGCCAATGACCCATTCGCTGCGCCGAGCAGGGGCCGCGATCGCGGCTCTGATCACCGGTCTATTCGTCGTTCTTGCGCTGTCCCCTGCCGCCAACGCGGCGGCGGCTCCCCCTGACGCTCAGTCGGTGGTGTCCAACTGGAAGAACAACCCGCTATACGTGGTGTCCGGCTCGCCCTTGACGTCGGACCAGCAGAGTGAGATCAGTGACGCGCTGAAGGGGGCGGACAGCAAGATCTATGCTGTGGCACTCCCCGACGGCACAGTGGACAACTCGACCATTGCACCGTTCATGACCTCGCTCAACACCGCGCTGGCCGACGCGGGCCGCCCCCGCGCCACCATCGCGGTGCTCGACGGCCAGACGTTGTTCGCCGCTTCGAGCGCCATCCGCCGGAGCGGCCTCGCGGGTGAGCTGGCGCAGCGCGCCGTCACCGCCAACTCCGACGTCGTCGATGGCATGAAGGACTTCACCAACCGGGTCGACGCCGCCGTCGCGGGCAAGACGCGCACGGCGCTCGACAGCGGCAGCCAGGCCAACCCGGGCGCCGGCGGCACCGCCGCGCTGATCGGCCTGGGCGTGCTGGCCCTGGTCGGCGGTGGCGGTTACTTCCTCTACTCCAGCAACAAGAAGAAGAAGCGCGCCATCCGGGAGGCCAAGGACCTGGCCGCGGTCAAGCAGACCGTGGACGAGGACGTCACCAAGCTCGGCGAGGAGATCACCGCCGTCGACGCCGACGTCACCCTCTCCGGCGAGGGCGGCAAGCACATCGACGAGTGGCAGACGGCACTCGACTCCTACGAGAAGGCCAAGACCCAGCTGGCCACCATCCAGCGTGTCGACCAGGTCCGCGAGGTCACCCAGACCCTCGAGGACGGCCGCTACGCGCTCGCCGTGGTCAAGGCCAAGGTCAACGACGAGCCGGTCCCCGAGCGGCGCGCCCCCTGCTTCTTCAACCCGCAGCACGGCCCGTCGGCCCGTGACGTGCGCTGGGCCCCGCCCGGCGGCGCGGTCCGCGACGTGCCCGCCTGCCGCGCGGACGCCGAGGCCGTGGAGCGCGGCTTCGACCCGCAGATGCGCGAGGTCATGGTCGACGGCCAGCGCCGGCCCTACTACGACGCGGGCCCGGCCTACCAGCCGTACGCCTACGGCTACTACGGCGGCTTCGGCGACATCATGACCGGCATGTTCATCGGCACCATGATGGGCAGCATGCTGAGCGGCGGCTGGGGCATGGGCGGCTACGGCGCCGGTTATGCCGAGGGTGCCGCTGACGCCGGAGCCGGAGACTTCGGCGGTGGCGACGGCGGCGGCTGGGGCGACTTCGGCGGCGGCGGAGACTTCGGAGGCGGAGACTTCGGCGGCGACTGGTAAGCAAGCATTTCCAGAAGCGCTCTCCCTGGGACGACCGGTCCCGCGGGGGAGCGCTTCTTGTTGCTCAGCCTTCCTGCTCCTGGAGCCGCCCGATGGAGGCGATGAGCTTCTTGGTGTGGGGGCACAACCACACGGCGCTGTCCTGGACGACTGCGGCGCTCAGCGGGTGCGTGTCGGGATGCATCGGACAGTGCGGCCACACCGCCGGCAAACCCTCCTGCCACAGAGCTTCGACCGCCCACTCCTGAACCTGATCAGCGAAGTCCGCTGTTTGAGAGGCAGCGTCGCCATCGCCGTGGAGGCGGATCCCCTGCCCGCTTCCGTCCGGGGCGTGCAGCCAAAGGAACCGCTCCTCCCAACTCCGCACGTCGGCGAACCGGACGGTGGGGCGTACCCGGCAGGTCGCGTAGAGGTCCCTGAGCACGGGCTGCAGCGTCGCGGGGAGCACCTCATCCATGAAGCGAGTATCGCAATCACGGCGAAATCCGACCATCACCCGCGCAATTCGCCAGGCGTAAGATCACGTGAATGACCTACCTGGCCCACGGCAGCCACGTCGGCATCCGCCGTGTCTCCCGGCGGGACCGCTCCGAGTTCCTGGCCCTGAACAGGGAGAGCGCGGAGTTCCTCGCACCGTGGATGCCCGGCCCGCCCATCACCACACCTGAGGCCTTCGACGCCTACATCGAGCGCTTCATCGGACCCGCGCACGACGGGTTCCTGATCTGCCGTCTCGACACCGGTGCGATCGCCGGGCGGGCCAACATCAACAACATCGTCCGGGGAACCCATCAAGCCGGGACCCTCGGTTACAACGCCTACGCGGCCACGACGGGCCGCGGCTACATGACCGAGGGCCTGCGACTGCTCGTCGAGTACGCCTTCGGCGAGTTCGCGCTGCACCGCTTGGAGGCGAACATCCAGCCCTCCAACACCGCCTCGCTCAACCTGATCAAGCGGGTCGGGTTCCACCGCGAGGGCTACTCCCCCAATTTCCAGTTCATCGACGGCGCGTGGCGCGACCACGAGCGCTGGGCCATCACCGCGGAAATGGCCTGATCAGGTGGAGCGGGTGAATACCACGATGCCGGCCTCCGGCCTGGTCAGGCGCTGCCAGCCCAGCTTTTCGTAGAGCCTGATCGCATCGACCGCCGCCGGGGCGGTGAGCAGCCAGCAGGCGTCGGCGCCATCGCACAGCAGGTCGAGGATGCGTCCCGCCAGTCCGTGGCCGCGTGCGTGCGGGCTCACCGCCAGCTCGTCGATCTCGAGTGTCCCGACCAGGCGCGTTTCCACCTCGTCGCCGAGTTCCGCGCGTACCCGATCGTAGGCGCGCCCCGTGGGAAAGGGGCTCTGGGTCGGCCATGCCGTGCCCAGTCCCGCGGGCACACCGTCGTGGCCGGCCAGAACCGCCGCGAAGCCGGGGCGGCGTACGTCCGCGGTCAGGCGCTCGGCGAAGGCGGCTGCGCCGTACCCGTCCTCATACCAAGGGGGGCCGCTGAACGCGGCGCGGTAGATGTCGACCAGTTGGGCGGTGTGGGCGAGTGCCTCCGGCCCGGCGAGTCGTTCGAGCTTCATGCGGGTACCCGTACCTTGCCGATGCCCAGGGTGCTTATCGCGGGCAGCAGGCCTGATTCGAAGACCGCGCCGAGCAGTGGCCGGTTGAGCTCGGCCAGGCGCTCGGCCTTCGCCTCGCCGAGGGCTCGCCACGGCTCGACGGCCAGGTCGTCGGTGAGCCGCTCGACCTGGTCGCGCAGGGCCTGCCCGGCCGCGGTGGCCGATCCTTCGGCATCGATGAGGCCGCGACCGGCGAGTCGTTCCCGTGCGGCCGCCCATTCCTCGGGGCTCCAGCCCCGTCCGGCGAAGTTGGCGACCGGCGCGGCCCCGACGGAGGCGAAGGAGACCAGGGCCTCGCAGGCGTCCAGGCCGGCGGCCTGCAGCGCGGTCAGGTGTCCGTCGCCGCGATGTTCGCGCAGCACCGTGTACGCCTGCCACAGGGCCAGATGCGGCTCGTCCGGCCAGGGCAGGTCGAGATTGGCCGCGGCCAGCGGCCGATGGGCCACCTGGATGCTCTCCGCGGCCCTGACGGCCAGCTCAGCCGCCTCTTTCAGGTCGGCCAGGTCGCCGGGCAACGCGTGGATCGTCCGGTCCATCGCGCGCAGGCGGGCGTCGAGCACCTGCCGGGGCGTCGCGGTGGCCCAGATGGCGGGCACATGGTCGGCGATCATCGCAGGGCTGAAACTGTAGTAGGTGGCGGCGGCCAGCCTCGAGCCGGCGGCGCCGAGCGGCGCCGTTCGCCAGGCGAAGTAACTCGGCCAGCGTGAGGCGACGTCGTAGCCGAGGGCCGCCGCCTCCTCGAAGGCCTCAGGGCTGAAGTAGAGCGTCGCGTGCACCGGCTCGATCTGATGCCACATCTGCCGGGCGAGCGGTCCGAAACTCATCACACACCTCACTGTCTATATAAACTATGCCAGTGACGATAGATCCATGGCGCATCACTGGTCAACCAGAAATAGACAGTTATGTCGGAGGGCGGGTCGAGCTGGCGGTCCTCCTGGTGAACTGCCTGGCCGTCACCACGGCACATGGCAGGCCCGTCACGCCGCCGCAGTCCGGGGAGCAACGGCGCGCCGCGATCATCGCCGAGCTGGCCGCGGCCGGTCGCCCGCCCAGCGCGCTCACGGCCGCCGACGCCGACCGGTTGGCGGAAGTCGCCGGTCAGCTACGCCCGATCTTCGGCGCGGGCGATCGCATCCTCGCCGTCGTGGAGCAGCTCAACGATCTCCTGATCCGCCACAAGGCCGTCGCCAACCTGCACGGCCATCCTGACCGGCCCCCGGTGCTGGCCTTCCACCGGGCGGATGCGGGTCTGGTGGACGCCTGGGCCGCGGACATGGGCACGGCGTTGGCCATGGTCATCGGCGTCGGCCAGTCCGTCCGCCTCGGCGCCTGCCAGGCCGGCAAATGTGCTCTGGTCTTCTTCGACACCACGCGCAACGCTTCCCGCCGCTTCTGCGACCTGTCCTGCCAGAACCGCGCCAAAGCCAGCGCCTACCGTGCCAGACGGAGAGCATGAGACACCCGCCGCCCGGGCAGGATCGGTGGAGTGACCTTCGCACCTCCGCCGAAGACCGCCGCCTGGCGGCACGCCGACGTGCAAACGGGCTTCGAGGTGGTCTACTTCCGCCCGCTGGGCGACTGGCATCGCATCGAGGGTTGTACGACGGGCGTCGAAGCGGGCCGGACCTGGATCGTCGGCTACGCCATCGACGTCGACTCGCGGTGGATCACGAGACGCGCCGAGGTCACGGGACGGTGGGTCACCGGGTCCCGGCGCACCACGCTGGAGAGTGACGCGGACGGCCATTGGCTGGTCGACGGCGTCCCCGCCCCGCACCTGGACGGCTGCCTCGACGTCGACCTGGAGTCGTCGGCGATGACCAACGCGTTCCCCGTGCACCGCATGCGCCTGGCCGTCGGCGCGGGCTCCGGAGCCCCCGCCGCCTACGTCCGTTCCCTGGACCTGGCCGTCGAGCGGCTGGAACAGCAGTACGTCCGGGTCGACGACGACAGCTACGACTACGTCTCGCCGGCCGACGGCTTCTCCTGCCGCCTCGTCTACGACGAGGCCGGTTTCGTCCTGGACTATCCCGGCATCGCCGTACGGGCCCTGTAGGGCCGTCAGGTGCTGCTGCGGATGGCCAGCAGCGGGGCGAGGAGGGTGGACTCGGGCACCGTACGGCCCTCGAGCTTGTCCATGACCAGGCGGACCGCCTCCCTGCCGACCTCTTCGGCCGGGATCAGCACAGAGGTCAGGGGCGGGCTGGCCCGCTCCGCCACGTCGTCGGGGCAGATCGCCACCACGGCCACGTCGTACGGCACCCGCCGCTCCAGCTGGCGCAGCGCCGCCAGCACGTGCCCGACCGCGGCCTCGTTGTGCACGACCAGGCCGGACAGGCTCGGACGGTCGAGGAGCAGGTCGCGTACGGTCTCGTAGACCTCGTCGAACGTCTCCTCGCAGGGCAGCGCCACCCCCTTGAGCCCATGGTCGGCCATGGCGGCCTCGAAGCCCTCGCGGGTGCGGGTGGCGAAGCCCGTGCCCCGGTCGTACACCACGGAAGGGGCTCCGAGCAGGGCGATCTCCTCGTGACCGCGCTCGGCCAGATGCTCCACGCAGCGGGTCCCGGCGGCCGCGAAGTCGAGGTCGACGCAGGTCAGCCCGGCCGGCTGGGCGGGGAAGCCGATGAGCACGCTCGGCTCGGCCAGCTCGCGCAGCAGTGGCACCCGGCGGTCGTCCAGTTCCACGTCCATGAGGACCAGGGCGTCCACCAGCGCGCTCGCGGCCACCCGGCGGATGCCGGCGGTGCCCTCGTCGGCGGTCAGCAGCAGCACGTCGTGGTCGAAGCGGCGGGCGGCCGTGACGACGGCGCTGGCGAAGCGCATCAGCACGGGCACGTGCATGCCCGCCCGCAGCGGCAGCACCAGCGCGATCACGTTGGAGCGCTTGCTGGCCAGGGCCCGAGCTCCGGCGTTGGGGTGGTAGCCGAGCGCGCTGATGCTGTCGAGCACCCGCCGCCTGGTGTCGGCCGAGATCGTCCGCTTGCCGCTGAGCACATACGAGACCGTGCTGACGGCCACGCCCGCGTGCTTGGCGACCTCGGAGATCGTGACCGTGCGCCGGCTCAAGCCCCGGCTCCGAAGTCGAGCTGGACCAGCGTCACGCCGTCGTTCTCGAACACCACATAAAGATCGTGCACCCCGTCGGCGGTGGCAAGGGGTGCCGTGATGGCGTGATAGTCGTACCGGTCCGTCCTGGGCACCGGGACGGTCGCCACGGCCTGGCCGTAGAGGGGGTCGCCGCGGCGGATCGTGATCATGCCTCCTTCGGCGCTGCCGGCCGTGGCCACGCAGGTCGTGGCGCCGGTCAGGTCCACCTGCCTGAAGAGGATCCAGGCACCTTCCGCGTCCGAGCGCACCGCGTCGCCGTCCGCCTTGGTCTCGTCCACGAACGTGATCGCGTCGTACTCGTCGTGGCCGGCCGCGCGCAACACCCCGGACTGGGGCGGGATGATCTCCCCTTCGACCTCGAAGCGGGCGCTCAGGCGCAGGTCGGTGGCGCTGCGGCCGACCATGAGCTGGTGCGGCGCGCTCTCCACCACGAACCTGTCCCTGGTCACGTCCCAGAAGGCCAGCTCCGGCACCGGCAGGGTGAGGGTGACGGTGCGGCTCTCGCCGGGCGCGAGGCGGGCCTTCTCGAAGCCGCGCAGGCGGCGCAGCGGCTGCTTGACGCGGGAGCGTTGCTGGTGGGTGTAGAACTGGACGACCTCGACCCCCGGCCGGTCCCCCGTGTTCGTCACCGTGACCTCGGCGGTGAGCACGCCGTCCGCGATCCGCACGCGCAGGTCTGCGTACTCGAAGGTGGTGTAGCTGAGGCCGTGGCCGAAGGGGTGCAGCGGGGTGCCGCGGAAGTACAGGTATGTGGCGTCCGAGGCGATGATGTCGTAGTCGAGCAGGTCGGGGAGCTCCTGCTCGGAGCGGTACCACGTCTGGGTGAGCCGGCCCTCCGGGTCGGCGTCGCCGAACAGCACCTCGGCCAGGGCGTGACCGTACTCCTGACCGCCGTGGGCCGACCAGAGCACGGCGGGGACCTCGTCGTCGGTCCACGTGAGCGGGTAGCCGCTGGTGATGACCAGGACGGTACGGGGATTGGCCTTGCGCACGGCGGCGACCACGGCGTCCTGGGCGGAGGCGAGGGCCAGCGTCATGCGGTCCTCGGTCTCGCGGCCGTTCACCAGCGGGTGGTCGCCGACCACCACGACCGCCACGTCGGCGTCCGCGGCGAGCCGCGCGGCCTGCTCGGTGCCGCTCCTGACCACCTCCATGGCCAGCCACGCGGCCTGGTCGGCATCGTCGACCAGGCGCAGCACCCCGTCCTCGCCTGCGCCGACGTAGCAGCCGGTCGAGATGTGGCGCAGCGCGAGCGTGCCGCGGGGCCGCTCCTCCGTCCGGAAGGTCTCGCGCACCTCCCACCCGTTCGGTCCCGGCTGGTCGTTCACCAGCGTTCCGGCCTCCACGGACACGAACCGGCCGGTCGTCACGGAGCGCAGCGCGTACGCGCCGCCGCCCCAGTCGAACAGGTCGAACGCGCCGGCCTCGGCCGCCTTGATCTGCAGCGGCCCGCCGGCGGGGTCGGCGACGACCGGGCCGGCGTCGGCGGTCAGCGTCACCCGGTCCACGGCCTCGCAGAAGATCGTCTCGCACCGCTCGGCCAGCCCGGCGCGGGCAGTCACGGCGTAGGGCAGGGTGCCGCTGTACCAGTCCTCCATGAGCGTGTCGCCGAGCTGCCCGATCACCGCGATCCTGGTCACGTCCGCCAGCGGCAGCAGGCCCTCGTTCTTCAGCAACACGAACGAGCGCCGCGCCGCCTCCCTGGCCAGAGCCTGGTGCTCGGGGCAGTTGACCACGCTGTCGGTGATGTCGTCGTACGGCGTCGCCGGGTCGAATTCGCCGAGCCTGAGCCGGATCGACAACGCGTGCCGCACGGCCGCGTCGACGTCCTCCTCGGCCAGCAGGCCCTGCTCCAACGCCTCCCGGAGATGCCCGAGCGTGGCCTGGCTGCGGTCATCGTCCTGGGTGAAGCTGTCCAGCCCGGCCTTGACCGCGTGCGCGTACGCCTCCGGCAGCGTGTCGTGGTAGCCCTGCAGCGAGGTGAGGTTGCCCGGCGCGTACGCGTCGCTGACGACCAGCAGCTCATCCGGCGCCCACTCCCGCAGCACACTGTTGATCAGCGGGCTGAGGTGGGCGGGGCGGCCGTTGACCAGGTTGTAGGAGGGCATGACGGCCACGGCCGCACCTTGCTCGATGGCCGGCCGGAACGCGGGCAGCTCATGCTCGTGCAGCACCCGCGGCGGCATGCTGCTCGAGGTCGTGCAGCGGTCGGTCTCGTTGTTGTAGGCGAGGAAGTGTTTGAGCGTGGGGGCGGTCTTGAGCATTTCGGGAGCGCTCCCACGCAGTCCGCGCGCGTAGGCGGTCGCCATGACTCCAGTCAGCCATGGATCTTCGGAGTAGCCCTCCTCGTTGCGCCCCCAGCGCGGGTCACGCAGCGGGTTGACCACGGGCGCCCACACGTTGAGCCCCGCCCCGGCCGGATCCTTGTGGTGGAAGGCCAGTACCTCGTCACTCGTGGCCTCGCCGACTCGTCTCACGAGATCGAGGTCCCAGGTCGAGGCCAGCCCGACGGCCTGGGGGAACACGGTGGCCGGGCCCAGCCAGGCCAGGCCGTGCAGCGCCTCGGTGCCGGTGCGGAACGCGCCGAGGCCCAGCCGCTCGACCGGCGCCTGGTACTGGTGCAGCAGCCCGACCTTCTCCTCGAGCGTGAGCCGGCGCACCAGGTCGTCGATCCGATCGGCCAGGGGGACCGACGGGTCGCGGAAGGGGGGTTCGTGCATGGTCATCCCTCTGAGAGTGTCGAAGCGCTTCGACGACCGGCCTGGGGAAGTTACGCGGACATTTCGGTGGGTTGACTGAAGGGTGCACTTCCCGATGACCGAGGTCAAGGGATTCGCGACAATCCCCCGGGCAATCTTCCCGAATCTATGGAATCCAGGACCCTTGCCGCGCCACCGAGCGCGGCCGCGTCGTGGTCCAGCGTCGAGGCCACAACCTGGCATCCTCCGGCTTCGGCGGCGATGACGCGGTCGCTCAGCTCGTCGTGAACCGCGGGCAACAACCAGGGTGCGAGCGGCACGTAGTAACCACCGAGGATCACCACCTCAGGGTTGAGCAGGTTGGCCAGAATGGACACACCTCGGCCCAGGCTCCGGCCGACCGAATCCAGCGCGGCCAGGGTGCCGGGGTCGCCAGAGCGGGCCAGGCGCACCGACTCCTCGATCTCGATCTGGATCTCGGCGGGTGAGGGAATCTTACGCAGCACGGCGCCGATCCCCGCCATGGCCTCCAGGCAGCCGCGTCGGCCACAGTGACACTCGGGGCCCTCCGGGTCGAGCTGCACGTGGCCGATCTCGCCGCTGTAGCCGAGGCCGCCGCGGCGCAGCCGCCCGTCGAGGATGATGCCCGCGCCCACACCGATCTCGCCGGTCAGGTAGACCAGGTCGGAGGCGCCGGCATGGGCGCCCCAACGCTGCTCGGCCAGGGCCGCGAGGTTGGCGTCGTTGTCCACCTGGATGGGGAAGCCGGGATCGCGCAGCGCCTTGGCCAGGTCCCCGCCGATGTCGGCGTCCCGCCAGCCGAGGTTGGGCGCCAGGCGTACGGTGCCCTGCACGTCGACCAGCCCCGGCACGGCCACGGCCAGGCCGAGCACCTGACGCTCCTCCTTGGCCATGCGGTTGACCACCCGCCGGATGATCGCCCCGACGCTGGCCACGCCCTGGTTGACCGAGTCGCCGGCCGAGAACGAGCGCCGCCAGGTCAGCAGCCGCTCCCCGGCGAGGTCGGTGGCCACGGCCGACACGTGGTCGACGTTGATCTCGACCCCGATGGCGGCGTACGGCGAGCCGTCCAGGACGAGCATCGTGGCCGGCCTGCCCACGCGGTTTTCCGTCAGGCCGGTCTCGCGGACCAGCCGTCGGTCGATGAGGTCGGCGACCAGGCTCGACACGGTGGCCTTGTTGAGGCCGGTGGAGGCCGCGATGTCGGCACGCGAGCAGGGGGCGTGCTCGCGGACGAACCGCAGCACGACCGCTAGGTTGGTGGCCCGTACGTCGGCGAAGTCGGCCGGCTGCGGGCCGGTCGTAGAAGTGATCAATATCAGCCCCGTTCCCGCCAAGAGACGACCCCAGCATGCCGCATTCCCGGGCCTCCTTCACCAACCTGTGACCGTAGCGATCCCTTGTGGTCAGGACAACACTCTACTAATTTGTTTGGTCGCAATACCAACTAATTTTAGTAGGCCATCCCCCACTCGGAGAAGGGAGAGATCCATGGCGACCAACACGACTCGCCGCGGGTTCCTCGGCCTGGTAGGCGCAAGCGTTCTGGTGGCGGGCTGCGCCGAGAAGAAAGCGACCTCCAAGGGCACCGCCGTGGCGGCCGACAAGCTCAAGAGCCTGGTCCCGACCCGGATCCCGTTCGAGATCCCGGGGCTCAAGCCGGACCTGCCCGGCAGCGAGTTCGTCGCCCCCGGCTTCCTGACGCGCCCGGCCAACATGGTGCAGGCTGTCACCACCAAGCCGCTGACCAGCGGCAAGGAAGTGACCGCGATGACGCCGCTGTGGGGGACCGTGCCGCCTGGACTGGGCGACAACTCCTACTACGAGTACATGAACGAGCGCCTGGGCGGCACCGTCCGCTTCAACATCTCGGACGGCAACACCTACGGGCAGAAGCTGTCCACCCTCCTGGCCAGCGGCGACGTACCCGAGATGACCATGGTCCCGGGCTGGGAGCTCATCAAGATCGGCCACTTCACCGAGGCGGCCAACAAGCTCTTCGCCGATCTGGGGCCCTACCTGGCCGGGGACAAGGCCAAGGAGTTCCCCCTGCTGGCCAACTACGACACCGCGGCCTGGCAGTACGGTGTCTTCGGCGGCATGCTGCAGGGCATCCCCTGGCAGAACGAGCCGTTCCCGTTCGCCACCTTCGTCCGCCAGGACATCATGGAGGAGCTGGGCCTGCAGCACCCCAAGAGCGGCGACGACCTGCTCGTGCTCGGCAAGGCCATCACCGACGCGAAGAAGAAGCGGTGGGCCTTCGGCGGCGGCATGGAGCAGGAGATGCAGCGGGCCTTCGGCGCGCCGCGCGAGTGGCGCAAGAAGAGCGACGGCACGCTCGAGTACAAGTACGAGACCCCCGAGTGGGCCGCTCACATCGAGTTCATGGTCAAGCTCTTCGAGGCCGGCTACATGCATCCGGACCTCGTGGCCAACAAGGACGCCGACATGAAGGGCGTCTTCGGTAGCGGCCAGATGATCATCTACCGGGACGGGCTGGGCGCCTGGCACGAGAACCTCGGCCGCTTCCAGGCCGACAACCCCAAGTTCAACATGCAGGCCGTCGTCCCCTACCCGGCCAAGCCCGGCGGCAAGACGATCATGTGGCGCAACGAGCCCGCCGGCATGTTCGTCTTCATCAAAAAGGGCCTCGGCGACGCCCGCACCCGCGAGCTGCTCGCGCTGTCCAACTGGACGTCGGCACCGTACGGCACGCAGGAGTACGACCTGGTCTTCAACGGCGTCGAGGGCAAGCACTACAACGTCAAGGACGGCAAGATCGAGCAGACCGCACTGGGGCGCAAGGAGGTCGCGCCCACGTACATGTTCCTGTCGGGCCGGCCGCCGGCCAACGAGAAGAGCCAGTACGAGGGCCTCGTCCAAGCCCTGTACGACTGGCAGACGCAGGCGTCGAAGATCCTGGACAACGACCCGTTCGTGGGCATCCGGGTGGAAGTGCCCTCCAAGATGGCGGGGCTTGCGCAGCCCACCGAGGACAAGATGCAGGAGATCTTCCGCGGCAAGCGGCCGGTCTCCGAGTGGGCGAAGATCGTCAAGGAGTGGCAGAACGGCGGCGGCAACGAGGCACGCGAGTTCTACATGAAGGTCGCGCGGGAGAACGGCAGGCTGTGAGGAACACGTCATGGGGGTAGTCACGGCCAAGCGGCCGGTCAAGCCTGGCACGGCCCCCACTGAACAGGTGAAACTGACCTGGCAGGCCAAGCTGCGCAGGGACTGGCCGCTGTTGGTGATGAACCTGCCGATGCTCCTGGTGGTCCTCGGCTTCTGGTGGATCCCGGCGCTCGGCAACGTCATCGCCTTCCAGGACTACAACCCCTACACCGGCGGCATCACCGGCAGCCCGATCATCGGCTTCACCAACTTCGCGCTGCTCTTCCAGGACCCCCAGTTCCTGCGCGCGATGCTGAACACGCTGTCGATCACGGCCTTCCAGCTCGTCTTCTACTTCCCCGTGCCGATCATGCTGGCGCTCCTGCTCAACAGCATCGTCTCGGCCAGGCTGAGGGCGTTCGTGCAGGGCGTGGTCTACATGCCGTTCTTCTTCTCCTGGGTGCTGGTCGTGGCCATCTTCCAGCAGATGTTCGGCGGGGCCGGCCTGCTCGCGCAGCTGCTGCGCGAGCGCGGTTACGAGGGTGTCGACTGGATGACGAACTCCGACACGTTCATCCTGCTCATCACCAGCCAGACCATCTGGAAGGACGCCGGCTGGGGCGCGATCATCTTCCTGGCCGCGCTGAGCACCATCGACCCCAACCTGTACGAGGCCGCCGCCGTGGACGGCGCCCGCAGATGGCGGCGCATGTGGCACATCACGCTGCCCGGGCTCCGTCCGGTGATCGTGCTGCTGCTGATCCTGCGCCTGGGCGACGCGCTGAACGTCGGGTTCGAGCAGTTCATGCTGCAACGCAGCGCCGTCGGCAGCGAGGTGTCCGAAGTGTTCGACACGTTCGTCTACTGGTCCGGCCTGCGTACCGGTGACCTCGGGTACGGGGCGGCGGCCGGGTTGTTCAAGGGCCTGGTCGGGCTGCTGCTGATCGTGGCGGCCAACCGGGTCGCGCACGCGATGGGCGAGCGAGGGGTGTATTCGCGATCATGACAGCTCTGACGTCCAGGAAACCGTCGAAGCTGGCCCCCTGGGAGGAGCGGCGTTCGCCGGTCGGCCAGGCGGGCAAGGGCACGCTGGTGACCGTGATCGTCCTGGCCGTGCTCGGCCCCCTCTACACGATCGTCCTGACCAGCCTCAGCTCGGCCGCCACGGTCAACCGCGCCGGCGGGCTGGTGCTGGTGCCGGAGGGGATCACGTTCGAGGCATACCGGCAGATCTTCTCCGACACCGTGGTCAGCAGGGCCGTGCTGGTCAGCACCGGAGTGACCCTCGTGGGGACGCTGATCAGCACCGCGGTGAGCATCCTGGGGGCGTACTCGCTGTCGCGCCCCGGCTCGTTCCTGCACCGGCCGCTGCTGTTCAGCGTCCTGCTGATGTTCGTCTTCTTCCCGGGGATCATCCCGGTCTACTTGATGGTGAGCGGCCTCGGCCTGAAGGACAGCTACTGGTCGCTGATCCTCCCGACCGCCGTCTCCGCGTTCAACGTGGTGGTGCTGCGCTCGTTCTTCATGAACATCCCCGGGGAGGTCCTGGACAGCGCCCGCATCGACGGGGCCGGGGAGTTCCGCATCCTGTGGCGCATCGTGTTGCCCATGTCGAAGGCGGTCACGGCCGTTGTGGCGATGTTCTACGCGGTGGGCTACTGGAACGCCTGGTTCAACGCGATGCTGTACATCGACGACACGCGTAAATGGCCCCTGGCGCTGATCCTGCGGCAGTACGTGGTGGACTCGAACCCGCTGCCGGCGGCTACGGCGGGGGTGACGGGCGACGCACCCCCGACCTTGGCGATCAAGATGGCGATCGTCGTGATCGCCGTCATACCCGCCTTGATCATCTACCCCTTCGTCCAACGCCACTTCACCAAGGGCGTGATCGTGGGGGCCATCAAGGGCTAACTGCAAGGCCTTCGCGGGAGGCGCTTCGCGCACGGGATTCCAGACAGCGCCTCCCAGGGGGCTCCGCCCCCTTCGACCCCCGAAAAGCACCCACCCCTTGCCCGATTACCCGGTGGGCTGGCGAGAACCCGCCCTGAGCTGTCCTCGCTGACGCTCGGGCGTGCTCATCCCGGCCTGCGCCGGCAAGCCGGTGAACCTGCCGAATCTTCACCACAGGACAACCATCCTCCGCACCTTGTCCCCCGTTCGCTGGCGTATGAACCAAGCCGGGTTTCAGGCCGCATCCTGTCCAACGGTGATGGTGAACGTCGTACCCATTGCCCGGGCCAGCCGATCCAGCATGGCAAGCGTCGGCACACCACCGCCGCCCTCGATCCGGGACAGAGCGGGCTGGCTGATCTGCGCACGCTGCGCCACCTCAGCCTGAGACAGGCCCAACTCGATCCGCCGCGCCCGCACCATGTCGCCCAGCCGCAGATCCAGCCCCGCCTGCGCGTACTCGGGATGTTCGACCACGTGTAAGCCGTTCTGCGGGCGCTAAGCGGGAAGCTCCCAGGTAGGCCCGTCAGGCGTGCCGAGCCATACCGATTGCCCCTCAGGCGTCACGGTGAGCCCGAAGCCGGATTGGTGAGGCTGCCCGGCTTCCTGCCACGTCTCAATGGCTTCTTCCACCGCATCCCACAGCCTGACCCGACCGTGCTGCAACACCCTCCATCCGCCTGCCGGATCTGCCTGAGCTTCAGCCCGTGAACCCGTGCCGACATCGACCAGGAACGTGGCGTCTGCGCCCCAAGAAACTTGCGCTTGTGGAACGGCGAGCTGGGCGACCCACCGGGCCGCTCCGCCCTGAAGGATCGACGGGTCGATTCTGGTCTTGCGCGCGTCCCCAATGCCTCTAACCAGCGGAGGGCGCGGAGGAGGCAGGTGCGAGCGCGCGGTCATAAAGTACAGGCTGTCTTCGAGGAAAGGACCGGTCGCGGTGCCGTCCCCAGCCATGCGGAGGTGAGCGAACGCCACGCCGCCCATCCAGCCCCATATCGGGACCGTGATGGTCCCACCCGCACGGACCTGTTGCATCCAAGCGTGAGGGATCGTGCGAACCGAGCAGGTGGCTATGAGCCGGTCATAAGGAGCGTTCTCTTCGCACCCGTACAACCCGTCGCCCACCGCCAGCGTGGGGGCGTAGCCTGCTCCGATGATCGCATCACGGGCACGAGCAGCGACTACCGAGTCATACTCGATCGAGGTGACCGCTTCATTTCCGAGCCGCTGACACATCAGCGTCGTTGAGTAGCCCGTGCCCGTGCCGATCTCTAGAACCTTGTCCCCTTCTTCGATCTCGGCGGCTTCAAGCATCCGAATGACCAGGCTCGGGAGGGTGGACGATGACCCGGGCTGCCCGGTCACGGTCCCCGTAGCGCCTTCGGCCATTACCCCCGCTACCTGTGTCACCCATGTCTCGTCGGCATAGGCCAGGGCAAGCCATTCGTCCTCGGGCATGTTGGCACGCCGGAGAGGCGCCCACAGGTCGCCGCGGGTCTTATCGCACTGGTATACGGCCTCCCCTAGGAACCGCTCGCGAGGCACCAAGTCAAGCGCCTTTCGCCAGCGGGCCGATCCTATTTTCTCCGCCAGTTCGAGGCGGAGCCTTGAGGCCGTGTCGCTCATGGCCACCATCCTTCCAGTAGTACGTCAGCGAAGGCGTGCGCTATCGCATCGAAGTCCGGCAGCCATCCCCATTGCCCGTTCGGGTTGCATTCGATGAATGTCCACATTTCCGAGGATTGATGGCGATCCGCTCCGCCTTCTTCCAGGGTGAAGTCGAAACATCCGAATACAAGGCCGAAGAAGTCGAGGTAGGCGTATAGGGCCTTTGTGATCGCTTCCGGCACGTTGATGGACTCATGAACGAGTGCGTTCCAATCTCCGCACCGCCAGTCAAGCGAGCTGTCTGGGGTGGTTATTCTGCTCGCAAATACCTTGCGGCCAACCACAGTCACCCTCGCGTCAGCGGTCTTTGATATTTCCTCCTGAAACATGTGTGCGGTCATGGACAGTGATTCGTCCAACTCGTCAAGACTTATCCGCTGTGTCCAAATCGCGCCCACGCGGCCGTCTGTGGCGGCCGGGACTCCCCGGAAGGACTTGTAGATGACTTGTTCGTGCTCAAGGGCGAATTTCCGGGCTGCTTCGAGATCGTTGGTGACCAGCGTCTTCGGAATCTTCATCCCTACTCGGGCAGCCACCTCCAACTGCGCGACCTTGAAGTCTGCCCTTTCGGTCGCGGCGGGATGGTTGACGTAACGGCAGTTCGGCAGGGTCCTCAGCAGCCCCCTGAGCCCATGACGTGCCTCGGTGATTGCGAACCTTCGGGCCTGTTCGCCAGCGGCGTTGCTGCGCCAAGGGCTGGGGCGACGATAGTACGCCGCGCCGATCTCCTCTATGGCGACGTCACGGCTCGGCGTGCGAAGCCGGCCGCCCCATGAGTCACGACCGTTGCCGATATGGGCGCTGAATGTCAACGCTGTACCGATGTCGGCAGGATCAACTCGGGCTACCTGTACCTGGCGCTCGCGCAAGGCTCTAATAACCATGTTGGCTGTCTCGTCAATCAATGACGTGACAACCAACACGGTTTGTGGCGTTGGCGGCATGTCAGTCGTTGGAATCGTCCGCGACCTGCTGGCCGCTACCGGAGCCGTCCGAGCCGCTGTTTTCATCCGACACGGTTACCGTTCCGCGCTGCATGTCCACGATCGCGCCGCCGGCGTCATAGAACTGCGTGAGCTGCGTCTCGGGGTCGAACTCGATGGTCGCGTACGCTGTCGGGCACGCTGGGGATGGCTGGGTCATTCGACCCAAACCCCATGGCCGCGCGGGATGATCTTGCGTCAAGGTCATTTGAAGCCTCCACGTAGGGAACTCGTCTCAACCTGACGCTAGATTCACCCGACAATGAAGGCCACATGTGGCCGTTGTTTGTGGCGAAACAAACAGGAACGCAGAAGCAGTAAAGCCCCTGATGTAATGCAACATCGAGGGCTTTGCGACATTCTAGAAGTCGAATTCGCCCTTTTTTGCGCCGTCTATGAAGGCTGCCCACACGGAGCCTCTGACGACGAACGGGGCCTGGCCAGGTGCCTCCGTGTCGCGGATGCCCACACGTCCGTCAGACAGGGAGGCAACCTCCAGGCAGTTGCCGTTGTTCGCACCCGACGCCTTGGCCTTGCGCCACTCGGCGCGGGCCAGTTCGTCGGACAGGCCCTCACTCATCCTCATACCTCGCTTGCATCTCGCGAATCACGTCCTTGGTCACATGTAGGGGGTGCGCCCATGCGCGGATCGTGTCGTATCTCAGGCTAATGCCCTGAATCTCGTCCAAACGATCGGTTACTCGGCCGTTGCTAGCGGACTCCAGGTAAGCCCAGTCCCGCGCTTCGGGAAGCTGAGCGATGGCGAACCCGCCCAGCAGCCCAGTAGTTGCGCCTGCCTCAAGCGGCACCACCTGAAGAGTGATCTTGGGGTGATCCATCAAGGTTGCGAGGTGTTCAAGCTGTTCGCGCATGATCTTCTTGCCGCCAATAGGACGATGCAAAACGCCCTCGTCCATCACGGCCGCGAAGATCGGAGACGACGGCCCGTTGAAGATGGTTTGCCGCTGAAGCCGCGCCTCAAGCGCCTGATCTACCTCCTCATCGGTCGCGCCTGGCACACCGCGCAACACGGCGCGAGCGTAGCCGGCAGTCTGGAGCAGACCCGGCACGATGAGCGGTTCCCAGCTACGGATCATGATCGCCGCCGCCTCAATCTTCGGCCACTGGCGGAACCACTTCGGTGCGATCTTCGGGTTGATCTCCTTCCAGAGAGCCACCAACTCGCCGTTGAGCCCTAGAACCTCCTCAGCGCTGGTGACGAACGCTTCTGGCACCGGCCGCTTCGCCCGCTCGAAGTAGCCAACCATCGTCCCCGAATAGCCGACCCTGGCCCCGAAAGCGTCCAGCGACCAGCCCTGAGCGTTGCGCAATCTACGCAGCTCGCGGCCAAAGGCAACCTCTGGGGATAGGGCGGGGGGCAGATCCGACTTGGCTGGCATTTCGGCTCTCCTTTTGGGCGGGGTAGCAGGAGTTGCGAGCAGTAGCAACAGACCTCACAACAGCATTGTTCGGATGAGTTGCTGCTCTCCTGCCCCCGAAGGTAGCCAGTCAAGAGCATTCTTGGAATACCTCTCGGGACACAAACGACGGCAGTCCAGTAGTGCAGAACAGGGCAACTCTGACCCTGTTGCGACGCGGGCCGCTGTCCAGAGCGATCAGGGCTGGTGACATGCAAACTTATGAACTGCTGGAGCGGATGGCCGAAACGACAGGTGCCCATGAGCGCATCTCCGACAAGACGGCAGCCGAGCATGACAAGATCCTGGCCAGGCTTCGGGCTCTGCTGGTTGATCGCGGCATGCACGCGCGCGCAGTCGGATGGCTCAAGATCACGCTGCAATCCGGCGGCTATCACCGCCCCTCGGACTGGACGTTGGACCGGTACGCCCCAGAGCTTCTAGTGTTCGGCCCTCAAGGCCGGCGAGTCGCCACGATCGGCATTTCCGTACGGTCGAAGGCGTACATCGTTGACATCGCACAAGTCGGCGAGGAAAACGAGGTGAAGCCAGACAAGCGTTACATAATCCCCTCAGGCCATCCGGCGAAAGCCGCCGCCTTGATTCCCGGCTTCCTTCCGGCTATGCCATGACCACCGTCGACGAGCTGAGCGCCGAGTACGGCCACACGTGGGTGATCGAGACGTGGTGTGGTGGCTGCGCTGCCACGCGGCGCGCGAAGTACACCCAAGACCAGTACGACCAAGGCTTGTCCTACGGCCTCCTTGCGCGGACCCTTGTCGAGCTGGCGGAAAGGATCGCCGCCGAGGAAGCGTTGCAAGCCTCGCTATCCGAAAGCCGGAAGCCGATCAACCCGGGCTAAACAGGCGTCACCGTTGAGGACGAGCCGAAACCACTCGTTTGGGTGGAACTTTCGCGCGTATTCCATCTCGTACTGGCCAGCCGACGTTCCGTCAGTGTCAGGAGATCGAAGATGTCCCATGCGAGGTATCCCTTGGTATTTCTCTCCATCTGCTTGGCATGAAGAATTCCGGCTCCCGCGAGTTCCTCCAGTGCCTGCCGCGCGGCAGGATGCGTAACGGACAGCAGGCACTGCACGGTTCGGGCGGTGACGAGCGGCGCGGCAGGCAGGAGATTGAGGAGGCGCGCTACCGCCGAATCGGCTCGGGGCATCGGTCGCAATCCTTGTGCCTCCCGGTAGTCGCGATGCCGTTGCAACCATTCATCGTGCAACTCATGCAACTCGTCGGCAAACCTCTCCGCCTGCTCAGCAGCCGTTGCGCTCGCCTCGAGAAAGACACGCAGCCACTCGTTGACACCCTCCTGCGCCTCCGGCGATCCCCCTTCTCCGATGTGCCGGTACGCCGTGAGGCCGGCCACGTACTCATCGGAGCGCGTCAGCAGCACCAAGCTGATGGGGAGTATCGCGCTGGGCGTCAGCCCTCGCCGTCCTAGCACCGTGTGGATCAACGCTCGGCCGACCCTGCCGTTGCCATCCGTGAAAGGGTGAATGGTTTCGAACTGCGCATGCACCAGAGCGGCCTGGATGAGCGGTGCATGTACAGCGCTGTTCGCGTACGACACGAGATCGTCCATCAGCGGGCGGACATGCTCGGGCGGGGGCGGGACGAACTCTGCGTCCAGCGGATGCCAGTCGCTGCCTCCCACCCAGTTCTGCACCTCACGCAGCCCGAGGTGCTTCTCGTCGGGAAGCAGCACCGTGTGCAGTGCGACGACGTCCTCCGTGGAGAGCACCGCAGCTGAGACGAGTTCGGTGACGGCCCGCCGAAGCGCCGTCACATTGTTGGCGACCAGCGCGGCCGTCGCCGTGAACCCCCTCGTCACCCCGATCTCGTGGGCGGCGAGCTCGGCAAGGGCGACTTGCTGAGGCGAAGCCTGCAGGCCCTCGATGCGCGAGGAAGCTATGGCCTCGGACCTGAGTAGAAAGCGAGCCAGCCCGTCGACACCGTCACCAGCCGGATGCGCCGTAAGCCGCCTGACGAGGCCTTCCACCCGGGACGCTTCCCTGGCTACGTCAGGGGCGATGACGTGACTGCCACCGGCGAGAGGATCTGGCAGGTAGGCGTGGTATCTGCCGCCACGCCTATCCCTCTTGCTCGGAGCATCCCACGCCGCGGGCCACGTCGCCTCAACGTATCCGGCCACCGGATTATCCTTTCACTTAGGCCGTCTGAATGAAAGGATAATCCGTATCCTTTCATTGCCGGGGTCTTCATGAAAGGAAACGGCCCCGCGGCGGCCCGACTGCCATCAGCAGTACTCCGCTTCCAAGGCGTCTGTGAAGATCCCGATGGGGTCCTTCCACGGGCCGCCGGCCCAGTCGGCGTTGACGTTGATCGCCACCAGGTGCCTGCCGTCACGGCTGCCGTAGGCGTACGACCACGAGCCGAAGATGGCGCCGCCCATCCCCCAGACCGTCCTCCGGCACGAAAGTTTCACCGAGGAGACCCCCAGGCCGTAGGCCGCATTGGGGACCCAGTCCTTGGTCGGGACCGTGATGAACATCTCCCGCTGGACCTTGGGCGGGAGGAGGCGGCCGCTCAGGAGGGCGCCGAAGAAGCGGTTGAGGTCTCCGACTGTGGAGATCATGCCGCCGGCGGCCCAGAACGGTGACGGGTTGAGCTCGGTCAGGTCGTAGATCTTGGCGTTGGGGTCGGGCAGGTGGAGCTTGGAGTAGTGCCGTGAGTGCGGTCCCCGGATCTTGGTGTCGGCGCCGCGCGGGAGGTAGGTGCCGGTCAGCTCGAGGGGACGGGTGATCCGCTTGGAGATCTCGTCCGTCAGAGTGCCGCCGGTCGCCCGCTCGATGATCATGCCGATCAGGGCGTAGTTGGTCTGTGAGTACTGCCAGCCCTGGCCAGGCTGGAAGGCGGGCGGGTGGGCCATCGCGACCTCGACCAGTTGCCGCGGGGTGGGTGCGGGGTGACGGTTGACCGCTTCCTGGTCCTGCAGGTAATCGAAGATGCCGCTGGTGTGGTTGAGCAGTTGCCGGATGCTGATCGCGGCTCCGTCGTGGCCGTTGCCGCGGACCAGGCCGGGCAGCCACTTGTCGACGGGGTCGGCGAGGTCCATCTTGCCTTCGGCCACGAGTTGGAGCATCACGGTGGCCACGAATGCCTTGGTGGCGCTGCCGATCCGGAACCGGTGCCCAGCCTGGCGCTTTCGCCCGGTCTCGGTGTCGGCCACGCCGGCGGTGTGGAACCAGCGACGCCCGCCCTGGCGTATCTCGGCGAGGATGCCTGGGATGCCTCCTGCCGTGACGGCCTGGTCCAGCACACGTCGGGTCTGTGGGTCGGTGGGGGTGGCGGCCGCGGGGCTCGCGGTAAGCGTTCCCGCGGCGATGAGCAGGCCGAGGGCTACACGGGTGGTGATGGCCCGCATGAGAACGAATCCTTTCGGGTGGCGTACGGAATTCATGGCGACGGCGCGCGCCCGAGCCGTAAGCAACCATAGTTGACTAATTTCAACTTAGTCAACTCAAGTTGCTAAAGGACCTGAGTTCTGTGGGCCCAGTTCCCGACGGCTTGCGGACCCGGTCCCGGGCTTGACAGGCGGGATCGACGGGCAGAGCGTGACGCTCACACATGTCACGCAAGGGGTCGCCATGGCCGTACATGAGATCCGCATCAATCCCGCCCTCCCCCTCCGCGACGAGCCCGGGACCGGGCACAACCGCTGGCATCCGGACATCCCGCCCGTCGTGCGGTGCGAGCCGGGCGATGAGGTGATTTTGGAGACGCGGGACGCGTTCGACGGCCAGATGGGGCCGGACGCGACGCTGAAGACAGTCGAGGCGCCGGACCTCGACGTCGTCCACCCGCTCACCGGCCCGGTCTACGTCGAGGGTGCCCAGCCGGGTGACCTGCTGGAGATCGAGATCCTCGAGATCGTCCCCGACTCCTATGGATACACCGTGCAGGTCCCCGGCTTCGGGTTCCTGCGGGACGTGTTCCCCGAGCCGTTCATGGTGCGATGGCGGCTCGGTGACGGGTGGGCGGCGTCTGACGACCTGCCCGGCGTACGCATCCCGGCGGCGCCGTTCATGGGCACGATCGGCCTGTCGCCCGGGCACGCGTCACTGGCGAGGATCACGGCTCGTGAGCAGGCGGCGCTGGAGCGGGGCGGGTTCGTGCTGCCGCCGTCGCCCGGCGGCGCGGTGCCCGCAGAGGCCGGTGCCGCGGGGCTGCGGACGATCCCGCCGCGGGAGCAGGCTGGGAACGTGGACATCAAGCAGCTCGGGGCGGGCACCCGGCTGTACGTGCCGGTGGACACGCCGGGGGCGCTGTTCTCGGCGGGGGACGCGCACTTCGCGCAGGGCGACTGCGAGGCCTGTGGGACCGCCATCGAGATGAACGCCACGCTGCGGGTTCGCTTCGCGGTGCACGCCGGGGAGGCGGCCGAGAAGGGGATCAGGGGGCCGCGGTTCTCCCGTACCGACTACTGGGTGAGCGCCGAGTACGCGGCGCCCCGCAGGTTCTACGCCACCACAGGGATGTCGGTGAGCCGGGACGGGCAGGTGGCGGCCGAGGACGCGACGCTGGCGGCACGTAACGCGCTGCTCGAGATGATCGACCATCTCGGGGAGCGGGGGTGGAGCGCGCAGCAGGCGTACGCGCTCTGCAGCGTCGCCGTCGACCTCAAGGTCAGCCAGCTGGTCGACGTGCCGAGTTTCCTGGTGTCGGCGTTCCTGCCCGAGGACATCTTCGCCGACTAGCTCGGCTCGTCCGCCAGGTACGGGGGCGCGGGGTCGTACTGGAGGTGGCGGCGCACCGCGCGGGCGTGTTCGCGCCCGTGCAGCCGTCCGATCAGCCACAACGCGCTGTCGATCCCGGCCGACACGCCCTGGCTGCTGACGAGGTTCCCGTCCACGACGTAGCGCGCGTCGCGGACGACCGTGACCTCGCCCCGCGCCTCCAGCGCGCCCTCGAAGGCCCAGTGCGTGGCCATGCGGTGCCCGCGCCCCGGCCCGGCGGCGTGCACGAGCAGCGCGCCGGTGCACACGCTGCTGACCCACGTGGCATGCGCGGCGGTCTTGGCGATCCAGCCCTTCACCACCTCGTTGTGCACCTGGACCTCGCGTGCGCCCCGGCCGCCCGGCACCAGCAGCACGTCCAGCGGCGGGTGGTCGTCAAGGGTGTGATCGGGCAGGACCCGCATGCCCTTGGCGCAGCGCACCGGATCGGGCCGTTCGGCAACGAGGACCGCCGTGTCGGCGCCGCCCCGCACCTGCGACGAGCAGGTGAACACCTCCCAGGGACCCACGAAGTCCAGTTCCTCTGCCTCATCGAAGATCAACAGTCCATAGGTGGTCACGGGTAATTCTCACTTTCTGATGGTGGAACGGAAACGGTCGCGATAGTCGGATGGCGCGACCCCCAAGTGCCGGTGGAAGGTCTTGCGCAGCGTCTCGGCGGTGCCGAAGCCGCACCGGCGGGCGCTGCGCCGCCTCCATCCGTACGCGCTCGACGTAGGCGCCGGGCGGCACGCCCAGTTCGGCGGTGAAGCGGCGCTGCAGGTGACGCGGGCTCAGCCCGGCCTGCGCCGCCAGGTCGGCGATGCCGTGCCGGCCGCCTGGATCGGCGTGGACGGCGGCCACCGCCGCGCGGATGGGGTCGCTGGACGGCTGCGCCGACCACAACGCCACGCTGAACTGGGACTGGTCCCCGGGCCTGCGGAGGAACAACACCATGTAGCGGGCCACCCGCAGCGCGACGTCCTGGCCCAGGTCGTCCTCCACCAGGGCGAGTGCCAGATCCATGCCGGCGGTCACCCCGGCCGACGACCACACGTTCCCGTCCCTGATGAAGATCGGGTCGGTGTCGACCCGCACGCCAGGATGCTCCTCGGCGAGCTGGCGCGCGCGAGCCCAGTGGGTCGTGACCCGCCGCCCGCCGACCAGGCCCGCGGCGGCCAGCAGGAACACGCCACTGCACACCGAGGTGACGCGGCGGGCCCCGGCGGCGGCCGCCCTGATCCAGGCGATCAGCATGGGATCGTGCCGGGCTTGGTCGACTCCGGTCCCACCGGCCACCACGAGGGTGTCGACGCCCGTGGGGTCGAGATCCGTGACGCCATGTTCTGCGTGCACCGGGAGGCCGCTCCAGGCCCGCACCGGGCCCGGGCGGGGGGCCACGATCTGGCAGAGGTAGCCGCCCGCGTGCTGGAACACCTCGAGCGGGCCCACTAGGTCGAGGGACTGGAACCCGTCGAAGATCACGAAGACGATGCGGCGCTGTTGCACACCTCCACCCTCTGGCCGCCCGAGCAATGGCGTCAACGACCACTAGCCCACGGATCGTGCCATCGGAAGCGCGGGAGTGCAGGCCGGCGTGGGTCACTCTCTGGGAGGACACGGCGGCGGCTGAGGCATGGCCACGTACCGTACGTCTTCGCACAGCCGAGCTGCCCTAATCGACTTCCACCTGTTGTGTGCCGACATCAGCCGTTCCTCTCGAATATGTGGGTCGCGCGGTCGAGGTGAGCCTCTTCACAGATGCGCTGCTGATCCGCCCCGCCAACAGGACGATCGAGCGTGACGCCGAGCCTGCCCGGACAACGCGCCTGCGCCACAAAGCGGCCGGTGATGACGTTCGCGCCCGGTTGACTTGGAGCGCGCTCCAACCCCTAGCGTCTGGGCGGACGGTTCCGAGACCAGGAGGCAGCAGCATGACCGACGTCCCCACCCGGCACCTAGGCGAACTGGCGGTCTCCGCGCAGGGCCTGGGGTGCATGGGCATGAGCCACGCCTACGGCGCCGCCGACGACGTGCAGTCGATCGCCACGCTGCGCCACGCCCTCGACCTCGGCGTGACCTTTCTGGACACCTCCGACTTCTACGGCGCCGGGCACAACGAGCAACTGATCGGACGGGCCATCGCTGGGCGCCGCGACGAGGTGGTGCTGGCCACGAAGTTCGGGTTCGCCAACCGCCTGGGTGAGCCCACCCGGATCCGCGGCGACGCCGCCTACGTGCAGCAGGCATGCGAGGCGTCGCTGCGCCGGCTCGGGGTCGACCACATCGACCTCTACTACCAGCACCGGGTCGATCCGCAGGTGCCGATCGAGGAGACCGTCGGCGCCATGGCCGAGCTGGTGCGGGCCGGGAAGGTCCGCCACCTCGGGCTGTCCGAGGCCGGCGCGCGAACCATCCGGCGGGCGCACGCGGTGCACCCGATCGCCGCGCTGCAGAGCGAGTGGTCGCTGTGGACCCGCGACCTGGAGGCGGAGATCGCCCCGGTCTGTCGCGATCTTGGCATCGGCCTGGTCCCGTTCTCCCCGCTCGGGCGCGGCTTCCTGACCGGCCGGTACAGCTCGGTCGAAGGGCTGGCGGAGACCGACATGCGGCGCAGCCAGCCGCGTTTCGCCGACGGCAACCTCGAACGGAACCTGGCGATCGTCGCGAAGCTGAACGAGCTGGCCGCGGCGAAGGGCGTCACCGCGGGCCAGCTCGCCCTGGCCTGGGTCCAGCACCGGGGCGACGACGTGGTGCCGATCCCCGGCACCCGGCGGCAGCGGTACCTGGAGGAGAACCTCGCGGCCCTGGACGTTGAGCTGTCCACCGAAGACCTCGCCGCCATCGAGGCCGCCGCCCCGCCCGAGCAGGTCGCGGGCACCCGCTACGACGCGACCAGCCTCACCTTCGTCAACGGCTGAGCCGGCCGCGGCGCTCGGAGCCCTGAGAGGAGCCCTTCATGGTGAGCGAGCATGTCCTGCCGCAGCGCGAGCCGATCACCGTGCCGATCACAGCGACCAATCCTCGGCCGGTGCCGGCCTGGAGCATGACGGTGATGCTGCTCGGCGTCATGCTGATCTCTTATCTGGACAAGGCCATCCTCGGGCTCGTCGCCCAGCCGGCCATGACCGATCTCGGGCTCTCGGCAGCCGAGTTCGGCGCCATCAGCAGCGCCGCGGGCCTGCTCGGTCCGCTCTCGGCACTCCTGTACGCCCTGGTAGCCGACCGGCTGCCCGTCAAAGTCACCCTCTTCACGGTCGTCGTCATCTGGTCACTGCTCCAGTTGCCGATCGTCTTCGCCGCCTCCGGCACGCTGCTCCTGGCGACGCGGTTCATGCTCGGCGCGGCCGAGGGCCCTGCGGCACCGGCGGCGTACGCCACCGCCTACACCTGGTGGCCGAACGAGCGGCGCGGCTTGCCCACGGCATTGCTCACGACTGGAGCTTCCTTCGGCAAACTCCTCTTCGCCCCACCTCTGGCCTTCGTCATCGCCGCCTTCAGCTGGGAGGCCGGATTCCTCGCCGTCGCCCTCCTGGGCTTCGCCTGGGGCGTGGGCTGGCTGTTGATCGGGCGAGAGGGGCCACATCGCCAGGCGGCGGCCGCCGAGACCGTCGCGGAAACCGGATCGCGTGCGCCGCTTCGCTCCATCCTGCTGACGGGCACGTTCGCCGGTTTCGTGGCCGCGTACACCGCGGTGGCGATGCTCGCGATCGTCGTCCTCACCTGGCTGCCGTCCTACTTCCAGGTGAGCCTGGGCTTCTCTGCGGTGGCCGCGGGCTCGCTGTTCGGCGTGCCGAGTATCACCGCCATGGTGTTCCTGTACGCGTACGGCGCATGGAGCGACCGAATGCTCAGGAGGGGGATGTCGGCCCGCCGCGCCCGCGGGCTGTGGGGCGGTGTGCTACTCGCGCTGGGCGGCGCCTTTCTCGCCGCCCTGCCGCTCGTCTCCGGGCCGGTGGTGCCGTTCGCCCTGCTGATGCTGGGCTATGGACTGGCCATCAGCGTCAATGCCGTGCTCAATCCGGCTCTCGTGCTGATAGTGCCACCGGGGCAGCAACGGAGCGTGCTGTCGGCCGGATTGGCCGTGGCCGGTCTCCTGGCCGCCACCGGGCCATTGATCACGGGTCACATCCTCGACACGGCGCGAGCGGCGGGCACGCTCGCCGAGGGCTACGCCACCGTGTTCATGCTGGCCGGTGGTGTCGCCATCGTGGGAGGAGCGCTGTTCGCCTTTCTGGTCGACCCCGAACGCGACGCGGCGAAGGTTGAGGCGGCGGCCAGGCTTGCCCGCTCGACTCGGCAAAGCGCGTAGGCGGCAGAACGCCGTGCCGGGCGATCGCCGAGGCTGCTGAGGCGCCCCCGCGCGCGTGCGGGGGCGCCTCTCCCGGTCGTTACGCCGGTGTGCAGGCGACGGTGGGCGAGGTGGCGGCGCCGCTGGCGGTGAAGCCGAACGACGTGGACGCGTTCGCCCCGAGGTTGCCGTTGTAACTGGCGTTCGTCACGCTCACGCTGGCGCCCGTCTGGGTCGGGGTGCCGTTCCAGAGCTGGGTGATCTTCTGGTCACCCGGCCACGTCCAGGTGACCTTCCAGCCGATGATCGCCGAGGAGCCGGTGTTCTGGACCGACACCTCCGCCTGGAAACCGCCCTGCCACTGGTTGCCGGGCTTGTAGGTGGCGGTGCAGCCCGTGCCCGTCGTCGGGGTCACGGTCGGGGTCACGGTCGGGGTCACGGTCGGGGTCACCGTAGGAGTCACCGTGACTGTTGGGGTCACCGTCGGGGTGACGGTCGGGGTGACCGTGACCGGCGGGCCGGTGCGGTCGCCGTAGATGATGCCGCGGCCGTTGGTGCCCAGGTAGACGCGGCCGTACACGCGCGGATCGCCGGTGAGCGCCTCGCCCATGTTGCCCCACTGGTGCTTGTCGTCGTTGATGCGCACCCAGCTCCCGCCGGCGTCGTCCGAGCGGTACAGGCCGGTGACGCCGTCGATCGTGGCCACCGTGAAGATCGCCATGTAGTTCCCGCCGGGCGCGGCCTTGCCGAAGCCGACGTTCACGGACTTGGTGATCCCGGACACCTTCGTGAAGGCGGCGCCGCTGTTGGTGGAGTGCCACAGGCCGCCGTCGCCGGCCAGCCAGAGGTCACCCTCGATGCCGGGGACAGCCTTGAACTTGCCGCTGGTGGGCAGGCCGGTGGCTGCGGTGGCGGTGAAGGTGGCGCCGCCGTTGGTGCTGACGTACAGGCGGCCGCCGCTGAGGCCGTAGAACTTCATCGGGTTGACCCGGTCCGACTCCACGACCGCGTCGGTGGGCAGGCCGGAGGCCTGCTGCCAGGAGTTGCCGTAGCCGACCGAGTAGACGGGGGTCACCCCGCGAGGCGCCCACACGAAGCGGGAGCCGTCGGCGGCGGCGGCCACCGTGCCGCCCTCGTTGACGCCGCCCGGCTCCGAGCCTTGGAACCAGTTCGCGCCGCCGTCGGTGGAGAAGGCCACGTGGCTGTCGTTCGGGCGGTCGGCGTCGGTGAAGTTGCCGGCCCGCACCATGATGGACGGCGACTTCTCGGCGTAGTCGAGGCTGGTGGTGGAGGTGAAGTTCGGCTGGGTGAACAGCATCGGCGGTACGGCGTCCAGGTTGGTGTGGCGGAAGCCGCCGATGTCACCGAGGCCGCTGATCAGTGGTGCGCCGCTGGGCGGGCTGATCAGGTCGAGGACGGCCGTCTCCTCCAGGCCCTTCGCCATGGGCTTGATGGTGAACTGGCCGCCTGACACGTCCCATTGCGTGAGGTTCTCGGTGCCGTAGATCGTGGCGCCGGTGCCGTACATCATCCTGTTGGAGTCGAACGGGTCGATCTCCAGCGACTCGGTCATCCAGCCGAGCTTCGGCGTGACCTCGGGCGGCTGCGGGTTCGTGCCGAACGTCAGCCACGGGTTCTCCGTGATGTCCATCTTGTAGCGGAAGCTGCGGTTCGGGTACGACGTCCAGTCCCACACGCGGGTCCACGTGGCGCCGGAGTCGGTGGAGCGGAAGAAGATCACGTCAGGCCACCACGAGATCTGCGTGGCCACCATGATCGTGCCCGGGTTCTGCCTGTCGATGGTCAGGCCGCTGTAGCCGAAGTAGTCGTCGCTGCTGGAGGACGGGACGGGGCTGATCTGGGTCCAGGTGCCGGTCGCGGTGGCGTAGCGCCAGACGTCGCCCTTGGCGCCGTCGTACGGGCCGCCGGTGTCGCTCGTGGCGATGTAGAGGTAGCCGTTCTCAGTGTCGAGCACGCCCTTGTGCGCCAGGTAGCCGGTGGGCTGCCCGGCCAGCCGCGACCAGGTGGCGCCCCCGTCCGTGGTGCGGTAGACGGTGTTCTCCTTGTCGGCGACGCCGACGTAGATGGTCTTGGTGGGTGAGCCCTGAGTGGACGAGCGCGGGTCGTAGGTCACCCAGACCACGCCCGGCTTGTGGCTCAGGTAGCCGTTGGAGTCGTTCGGGTCCTGGGCGTAGTTGCCGGGGTTGGGGAAGCTCGCCACCTTGGCCCAGGTCGCGCCGTAGTCGGTGCTGCGCCACAGGCCATTGCCGTTGGGGGCGCCGAAGTAGAGCACCCGGTTGTCGTTCGGGTCGACGGACAGCGCCTCGCCCATGCCGCGGCCCGGCATGTTGCCGCCGAGCTTGAACGGCAGCACCGTGGCCTGCCAGGTGTCGCCCTTGTCGGTGGAGCGCAGGATCGCGCCGTTGTTCGGGTCCCAGCTGTTGGTGTACATGCCGACGGCGGCGTACACGCGGTTGGTCTGTACGGGGTCGGTGGCGAGGCTGATCACGCCGTTGTAGCCCCACTTGTCCCAGCCGACCCAGTCGAGCAAGGGGGTCCAGGACTTGGTGGACTGGTTCCAGCGGTAGGCCCCGCCGATGTCGGTGCGGGCGTAGATGAGGTTCCGCTCCGTCTGGTTGAAGATGATCCCCGGTACGAAACCGCCACCGTCGATCCTGACGTTCTTGTACGCGTACGGATCCGAGGTGACGGCCGAGACCGGCGACATCCTCACGACAGCCACCACCAGCAGGACGGCGGCGGTCGTCAGCATGACGAATAATCTTCTTCGCATGCGCGGCTCTCCCTTTCCAGGCACGCCAACAGGCGCTCCAAAGGCGTCAGATGACCGCCATGCACGATCAGATTGCAGGACCCTGACCGTCACCGCGCCTTCGCGCATGAGCTCATCAAAAAGGCTCACACACGGGTGAGGCAGAGGTCAATAGTTTGGATAGACAACGAATTAAGGGGTGAAGGCAAGTGTTTCCCGAGTTTCGGGTCGACGGAAAGGTCGCCCTGGTCACAGGTGCGGCACGGGGCCTCGGGCGGGCCATCTCGTTGGCGCTGGCCCATGCCGGGGCAGACGTCGCCATCGGTCTGCGGGACGCCGGCGACGACGGCGGGCTGGCCGGCGAGATCAGCGGCATGGGGCGCGACACGCTGCCTCTCCAGATGGACATGACCACCCCGGAGCAGATCGCCCAGGCGGTGCAGGACGTCGTGGACCGGTTCGGCAGGATCGACATCCTGGTCAACAACGCCGGCATCGCCCCCGGCAACCCGGCGGAGGACGTCACCGAGGAGGACTTCGACCGCACGCTCGCGGTCAACCTCAAGGGCACCTTCCTGGCCACCCAGGCGGCGGGCCGGGTCATGATCCGGCAGCGGCACGGCAGGATCGTCAACGTCGGTTCCCAGGCCGGCGAGGTCGCCCTGCCCGGCGAATCCATCTATTGCATGACGAAGGCGGCGATCGCCCACCTCACGCGCTGTCTCGCGGTCGAGTGGGGGCCGCACGGGATCACGGTCAACAACGTCGCGCCGACGTTCATCCGTACGCCGGGCACCGCCGAGGCGCTGTCCGACCCGGCGTTCGAGGCGGACGTGATCGAGCGGATCGCGGCGCTGCACCGCATCGGCGAGCCCATGGACGTGGCCGGGGCCGTGCTCTACCTGGTCTCCCCCGCCGCGTCCCTCGTGACGGGGCACACGCTGGTCGTGGACGGAGGGTGGACGGTTCGGTGAGCGACTTCGAGGACACCTTCGAGGGGGACCGCCTCGACGAGACGAAGTGGATCCCCTACTACCTGCCGCAGTGGACCACCCGCGCCGCCGCGGCGGCCCGCTACCGGCTCGGGGACGGCCATCTGACCCTGCTGATCGAGGAGGACCAGCCGCCGTGGTCCCCCGAACGGGAGGGCGACCTACGGGTGTCCTCTCTCCAGACAGGTCTCTTCTCAGGTCCCGTCGGCAGCAGGGTCGGACAGCACGGCCGCGGCGCGGTGGTCCGCGAGGAACACCCCGAGGTCAGGCTCTACACCCCCAAGTACGGCCGGATCGAGATGCGTGCGAAGGCGATCGACGACCCGAACTGCATGGTGGCACTCTGGTTGATCGGCTTCGAGGACGTGCCCGAGCGCTCCGCCGAGATCTGCGTCGCGGAGATCTTCGGCCGCGACGTCACGCCGAACGGTGCGCGGATCGGCATGGGCGTGCACCCCTTCGGCGATCCGGCGATCACCGACGACTTCACGGTGGAGACGCTGCCCATCGACGCCCGCGAGTTCCACGTGTACGCCGCCGACTGGACGCCCGGCCACGTCTCCTTCTCCGTGGACGGGCGCCACGTAAGGACGGTGAACCAGTCGCCGGCGTATCCGATGCAGCTCATGCTCAACATCTACGAGTTCCAGCCGGGCGGCTCCTACCCGAAGGAGTTCACGGTCGACTGGGTACGCGTCCGGGCGGCCCACAACGCGATCCCGATGTAGAGCACCTGCTCCGGGACGCGCTGCCACAGCGGCGACGCCGCCTCACCGGCGAACGGCACATCCGCCACCGCGGCGTAGACGTTCGCCGGCAACATGGCGACGAATAGCAGCGCCAGGCAGATCCCGGCGGCCTTGCGGGTCCCTTCGAGCACGAGGCCCACGGCCCCGGCCAGCTCCAGCACGCCGGCCAGGTAGACCATGAAAGCCGGGAACGGCACGACCGGTGGCATCATGGCGACCACGTCGGCATGGTTGGGCATGAAGGTCACACCAGCCGGGACGAAGTGGGCGCTTGCCGTCATGAACAGCATGACGGCAAGACCGTGGGCGGCGCTGATCCGCCAGGTGGTGAAGCGGCCCACGCCCAGCACCCCCAGCAGCCGGAACACCAGGGTGGCAACCAGCAGCACGACGACAGTCATCACGAACCCCCCTTGGATAGCGGAACTATCTGAGACAATAGATAACACCACTATCCAAGAGAAGCAAGGGGTTTCGTGGCGGCCACGACCATGCTCATGGCCGCCACGAAACGTCATCGGGCGAGAGCGAAGTCCTTGATCCGCAGGTCGCCCTTGAACACCAGGTAGAGGCTCCCGGTGCCCGCCTTCACGGTCGCGCTCGCCGTGCCGTACTGGTAGATCCCGCCGGTGGCGGGCGCCTGGAGGGTGCCCAGCAGCGTGCCTGTCGGCGAGCCGCTGCGCACCTCGACCGAGCCGCCGCTCACCGAGGCCACCGAGGCCGTGAGGCGGGTGCCCCAGGAAGCGCCGGTGAAGGAGATCCAGTCACCCGCCGAGCCCTCGACGACCTCGCCGCTCACCTTGGTCTCGTCGGCGAAGAAGATCCCCGAGTAGTCGTCGAAGTCCATCGCCCTGGTCGTCTTGGCCAGGTCGCGGACCGGGACGCGCTCGCCGGACACGCGCAGGGTGGTCGTCTGGCGGATCCGGTCGGAGGCGGAGCCGACGAGGACGTCGTGGGTGGCGTTCTCGACGACCCACTTGTTCCTGGTGTGGTCCCAGACGGCCAGGTCCTGCTTCTTCAGGGTGAAGGAGACGGTACGGGTCTCGCCCGGGTTCAGCGTGATCCGCTCGAAGCCGCGCAGCTGCTTGACCGGCTGCTTGAAGCGGGACTCGCGCTGGTGGGTGTAGAGCTGGACGACCTCGTCGCCCTTGACCTTGCCGGTGTTGGTGACCTTCACGCTCACCTTGTCACCCCGGACCTCCAGGCCCTGGTAGCCGAACGTGGTGTAGCTCAGCCCGTGGCCGAAGGAGTAGAGCGGCTTGCTCTTCCCGTACAGGTAGGTCATGCCGGTCTTGGTCAGGTCGTAGTCCAGCTTGTCCGGCAGGTTGTCCGACGCGGGCCAGGTCTGGGTGAGCCGGCCGGCCGGGTTGACGTCGCCGAAGATCACGTCCGCGACCGCGCGGCCGGTCTCGGCGCCCGCGTGCGTGGTCCACAGCAGGGTCGGCGCATCCACGATCACCGGGTAGCTGGTCTCCAGGACCACGACGGTCTTCGGGTTGGCCTTGCGCACGGCCTCGATGAGCCGCTTCTGCCCGTCGCCGAGCTGCAGGTTGTCGCGGTCGTGGAACTCGCGCCCGGCCACGAACGGGTGGCTGCCCACCACCACGACCGCGACCTCGGCCTTGGCGGCCTGCGCGGCGGCCTCGGCGATGCCGTCGGCGACGACCTCCTTGCCGAACTTCGCCGCCTCGGCCTTCGGGGCGAGGGCGAGCGCGCCGTCGGCGGTCACCGTCACGTACGGGTCGGGCAGGCCGTACCAGCCCTCGACGTTCTCGTAGCCGGCGTACCTGATCAGGTAGCTGCCGTCGGGCTGGCGCTCCATCGCGAACTGCTGCTGCACGAACCAGCCGTCGGGCTCGGCGTCGTCGGTGTCGAGCGAGCGCCAGTCGCCGCCGAGCAGTTTGCCGTTGCCCGCGTTGCGCAGCGTGGACACGCCGCTGGTCCAGTCGGTCAGGTCCCACTGGGAGGCCGCCGTGGGCGCGGTGTCGATGAGCGCCGCGTTGTCGTCGGCGCCCGTGCCGGTGGCGGTGATGTACTTGCCGGTGGCCAGGTGCTTGAGCGCGATCCGCTCCAGGCCCTCGCCGGTGCTGACGTCGCTCACCCGCTCCTTGATCCCGTCGAGCGGGGTCACCTGATAGGGCATCTGACCGGAGTACCAGTCGCGGTAGAGCCTGGCCGACAGCGGGCCGACCACGGCCGCGGACTTGGGCTTGGCCAGCGGCAGCACGCCGGAGTTCTTGAGCAGCACCGCGGCCTTGGCCGCGGTCTCGCGGTTGAGCTTCTGGTGCTCCTGGCTGTTGATCACGTCCTTGGTGATCTTCTTGTACGGCCCGCCGTCCGGGTCGAAGTGCCCCAGCCGGGTCCGGATCGACAGGACGTGGCGCACCGCGTTGTCCACGTCGGCCTCGGCGATCCGGCCCTGGTCGAGGGCGGCCTTGAGGTTCGTGACCAGCGGCCCGCTGTTGCTGTCGTCGATGGTGAAGCTGTCCTGCCCGCTCTTCAGCACGCCCGCGAACGCCTCGGGCTTGTTGTCGAAGTACCTCTGCAGGTCGGTGAGCGCATGCGGGCCCCACGCGTCGCTGACGTTGTAGAGCGTCTTGTCCGTCCACGACCTGACCACGGTGTTCAGGTCGGGGTTGACGTGCGCGGGCCGCCCGTTGACCAGGTTGTACGAGGCCATGACGCCGGTGGCGGCGTCCGCCGAGATCGGCGCCTTGAAGCCCTGCTCGTAGTACTCGCGCTTGAGCTTCGGCGTCAGGTTGGAGGAGGTGAGGCTGCGGTTGGCCTCGTTGTTGTAGCCCATGTAGTGCTTCAGCACGGGCGCGGCCTTCAGGTAGAAGGGATCGTCGCCCTGCAGGCCCTTGCCGTAGGCCGTCGCCATGGCTCCGGTCAGGAGCGGGTCCTCCGAATATCCTTCCTCGTTGCGGCCCGCCCGCGGGTCACGCAGCGGGTCCACCACGGGCGCCCATACCTGGAGACCCCACAGGATGGGGTCGACGTCGTTGAAGCCGCGCACCTCGTCGCCGACCGCGGAGCCGACCTTTTTCATCAGCTTCGGGTCCCAGGTGCTGGCCAGGCCCACAGCCTGCGGGAACACCGTGCCGTTGGCGAACTTCTGCCGCCAGCCGTCGTTGAGGTGGTTCGACCAGGCGACGCCGTGCAGCGCCTCGGTGCCGTTCTTGTGGTAGGCGATGCCCAGCCGGGGGATCGCCGCCTGCGACTGGTGCAGCAGGCTCAGCTTCTCATCCAGCGTGAGCCGGCCGAGCAGGTCGTTCACCCGCTGCTCCAGCGGCAGGCTCGGGTTCTGGAAGGGGTAGTCCACCGCCTGGGCGGGCGGCACGGCGAGCAACGAGGCCGCCAGGGTGAGGGTCGCTAACAACGGGATTCTTGAACGCATAAAGGGTCTCCATCATTTGATGGCGCCGACCGTCACACCTCGGGTCAGCGTGCGCTGGAAGATCAGGAAGAAGGCGATCGCCGGCACGACGCCGAGCAGGGCCGAAGCGCTGGACATGGTGGCGTCCATGAACTTCTCGCCCTGTAGGACGGCGAGCGCGACGGGCACTGTCTGGGTGTCGTTCGAGATCAGGAAGATCAGCGGGAGGAAGAACTCGTTCCAGGTCCAGATGAAGAAGAAGATCAGCAGGACGTTGATGGTGGGCCTGCTGATCGGCACCACGATCCGCAGCAGCGATCGCAGCCGCCCCGCGCCGTCGATCGCCGCGGCCTCGAGGATCTCCTTCGGGAACTGCCCCAGGACCGCGCTCAGCAGGTACGTGCCGAACGCCGCCTGGATCACGGTCATGACGATGATCACGGCCAATTGCGTGTCGTAGAGCCCGACCGCCTTGGACAGGTAGTAGAGCGGGTAGGCCAGCGCCTCCTGCGGCAGCGTGTTGGCCACCAGGAACAGTACGAGGATGGACAACCGGCCCTTCACCCTGCCGATGCCCAGCGCGTACGCGTTGAGCACCGACAGCACGACGGCCAGCACCGCCACGGAGGCGCTGATGATGAAGCTGTTCCAGAGCTTCGTGCCGAAGTCGACCCGGTTCCAGAAGTCGATGATGCCCTGGAGATAGAGCCCGTCAGGCAGGCTGAGCGGCCCTTGTGTGCTGTACTCGGCCGGCGACTTGACCGCGTTCATCGCCACGATCGCGAACGGGAACACCATCACGACCGCCAGCACGACCAGCGCGAACAGCACCGCCCACCGTCCTGGGCCCCTCATTGCTCACGCTCCTGGACTCGCAGGAACAGGAACGTCACCACGATGATGATCAACGCCAGCACCGTGGCGATCGCGGAGCCGTACCCGACGTTGCTCTTCTGGAAGAAATTCAGGTACGAGAAGTACGAGGGGACCATGGTGGCGTTCCCCGGCCCGCCCCGCGTCAGCACGAAGATCGGCCCGAACACCTTCAGCGCGGCGATCGTGCACGTCAGCAGCACCACGAAGATCTCCGGCCGGATCTGCGGGATCGTGATGTGCCAGAACTTGCGCCACCACGAGGCCCCGTCGATCTCGGCCGCCTCGTAGTAGGCCGGGTCCACCCGCTGCAGCCCGGCCATGAAGATCACGACCGGGTAGCCGAGCTGGAACCAGACCATGACCGCCATGACCGTGGCGAGGGCCAGGTCGGGATCGCCGAGCCAATCGAGCTCCAGCCCGAAGATCTGGTTGACCGCACCGTACGACGGGTGCAGCATCCAGCCCCACACCACGCCGGCCACCGCCACCGGCAGGACCTGCGGCAGGTAGTACATCGCACGCAGCGACGAGGCCGTACGCGCCCCGAACCGCTTGCCGATGTAGTCGAACAACGCGGCCGCCAGCACGAGGCCGATCGCGGTCGGCACGATGGCCATGGCCACGATCAGCGCCACGTTGTGCTGGAACGACTGCCAGAACCGCTCGTCCTGCAGCAGCCTGGTGTAGTTGTCGAACCCGATCCACCTGGGCGTCCCCACCCCGGACCAGCGGGTGAAGCTCGCGCCCACGTTCATGAGGAACGGGACGACGATCACGCCCAGGAAGAGCAGCAGGCTGGGGGCGAGGTAGAGCCAGTACCCCCTCGTACGTACTCTCATCTAGTTACCAATGTCGGCGAGGTTGTCCTCGTACGGCTTGGCGATCTCGTCCAGCACCGCGGAGGGGGCCTTGCTGCCGTTGATGAGCTCCTGGACCCCGGCCACCAGCACGTCGTAGTAGCCGGGCGCCGGCCAGTCGGGGTAGAAGGCCAGGCCGTCGGCGGTCGTCAGCTTGTTGAAGGACTCGATGAGCTCCTTGCTCTTGGCGTCGGTGATCGCGGCCGGGTCGGCGGCCACGGGGACGCCGCCCGAGTTACCCAGCAGGTTCTGGATCTCCTTGCTCATCGTGATGTCGATGAAGTCGTAGGCCAGGTCCTTGTTCTTCGACTTCTCGGGGACCACCCACAGGTTTCCGCTCGAACCCGGCGACATGGTGGCGCCGGGGAACAGGAAGTGACCCCACTCGAAATCCTTGATCGTGGAGGCCACGCGGCCGTACCACCAACTGCCGCTGATCATGATGGGGAACTTGCCGTTCATGAACGCCACGCCCATGTCCTCGGCCTTGAGCCCGGCCGAGTTCTTGGCGATGTAACCCTTCTTCACCCAGTCGGCGAACGTGTCCGCGCCGTAGGTGAACTCGGGACCGTGGAAGTCGACCTTGCCCTTGTAGGACTGGAACGCATCGAGCCACGGCTTCTGCGCCTTGGTGAGCGCGAGCTGGTAGAGGATCTGCTGCGCCGGGTATTCGGCGCCGGCGTTCGAGATGGGCGTCACGCCGGCCTTGACGAACGTGTCCAGCCCGGCGGTGAACTCCTCGAACGTGGTGGGGACCTTGACCTTGTGCTTGTCGAACAGGTCCTTGTTGTAATAGACCATCACGAACTCGCCATAGTTCGGCACGCCGAACCAGTTGCCGGCGCCCATGACGCCGCGGTCGTCGTATTTGGCGGTGGTCTGCAGGCCGCCGGGCAGCAGCTTGTCCCAGCCGCGCTTGGTGGCCTCCTCGGTCAGGTCGGTGAGCAGGCCCTGCTTGGACAGCAGGCCGGCGGTGGCGTTGCCCTTGTTGTACTCCATGATGTCGGGCGCCTCATCGGAGTTGAGCACCATGCTCGCCGTCTTCTGGATCTGCTCGAAGCCCTTCTCCTCGAACTTGACGGTCACGTTCGGGTGCGACGCCTCGAACTTCTTGATGGCCTCCGCCCACGCCTTGGCCATGGCGCTGTCTTTCGACTCGTAGTGCCAGAGCTTCAGCACGCGGGGCTCGGTGCCCTGCGCCGTCGGGGGACTCTCGGTGCCGCCGGAGCCGCAGGCCGTCAGGACCAGGACCGCAGCGGCCAGCGCCGCCGCGCCTCTGAGTTTGCGCATGATCCCTCCAGGGGGGTGTTACGAAAGGACGGCCCGCGCGGGAGCTCCGGCCACCGGGGCGATCTCCACCGCGGTGACACGCTTCGGGCCGGTGACGGCGACACGCAGTTCATCGCCGTCCCTGGTGGCGACGGCGACCGTCACGCCGTCTTCGTCGTGGATCTCGGTGGTGCTGTCGCCGCCCCCGAAGGCGACGAGGGTGATCTCTTGCGGCACGTCGATCGTGTCTCCTTGCTCGGAGACCGGTATCAACGCGCCATGGCGGACGAACAGGGGGATCTGGTCGAGCGGCTTGCTGACCTGGACGTAACGGGTGCCTTCCAGCACCTCACCCGTCCAGTAGTCGACCCACAGGCCGTGCGGCAGGTACACCTGCCTGACGCCTTCGGGCGCTACCATGGGCGCGACCAGCAGGTCGCGGCCGAACAGGTACTCCAGGTCGGCCTGCCAGGCCACGGGGTCGTCCGGGTAGTCCACGCAGAGCGCCCGCATCATGGGCGCGCCGGTGCGCGCGGCCTCGACGGCCGCCGAATAGATGTACGGCATCAGCCGGTAACGCAGCTTCAGCGCCTGCACGGCCAGGTCCTCGACGGCCGGGAACTCCCACGGCTCGCGAGTGGTCGTGCCGTGCAGCCGCACCAGCGGCGACAGGGCACCGAACTGGGTCCAGCGGACGTACAGATCGTCCGACGGCCGGCCGGTGAACCCGCCCGCGTCGTGGCTCCAGAACGGCACCCCGGACAGGCCGTGCGCGAGCCCGCCTCTGATCGTGCTGCCCATGGCGGCGTAGCTGGTGTAGGTGTCGCCGTTCCACTGGGCGCTGTGCCGCTGCCCGCCCAGGTACGACGAGCGCGCCCACACCAGCCCGTGCCCGTTGACCTCGCGGGTGACGTCGGCGACCACGTCGTTGAAGAGCAGCGTGTAGACGTTGTGCAGGTCCGTCCCGCTCATCCCGTTGTACGCGACGGCGTCCGCGGGCACGCCCTCGGCGAAGTCCGTCTTGAACGCGTCCACGCCCTGCCGCAGCAGATCTCTCAACAGCCCCTTGAACCAGCCGGCCGCCGCCGGATTGGTGAAGTCGACGATCCCGCAGGCGGGGAAGGAACCGTGCCAGCAGTCGGCGACGTACACCTCCCCATCGTCCTTCTTCAGGAAATATCCGGCGCGAGCCGCCTCCTCGAAGGCCGGGCTGAGATGGGAAATATAGGGATTCATCCACAGACAGACCTTGAACCCCATCTCATGAAGCTCGTCCAGCATCTGCTCCGGCTGCGGGAAGTTGACGGGATCCCACTGCAGGTCCGACCAGTGCCCGTCGCTCTGCCAGTAGGTGTCCAGGTGCAGCACATCGCACGGGATGCCGCGCTCCCTGATCGTGCGCGCCCTGGCCAGCACCCGCTCCTGGCTGTCGACGCAGAACCCGGACGAGATCCACGTCCCGAACGCCCACTTCGGCGGCAGCGACGGGCGGCACGTCAGCCGGTCGTAACGGTCCAGAACGTCGGACGGGGTGGGCCCCGCGATCACGTAATAGTCCATGACGTCGTCGGGCACCAGGATCTGCACGACGCTGTGGGTGGACTGGCACACGTCGAACTCGGTGGGCGCGCCGCTGTCGACCAGCACGCCGTAGCCGCGGCTCGACACGTACAGGGGGACGTTCTTGTAGGCCCGCTGCGACTCGGCGCCGAACGCGTCGAAGTTCCACATGAGCGGCCGCTGGCCGCGCTTGTCCAGCCGCGTGAACGACTCCCCGAACCCGGCGAACGCCTCGTCGGGCGCGGCGGCGAAGCTCTCGTGGAACGCCACGGACGCCCCGCCGGCGCTCGATCGGCCGAACGGGAGCGTACGCAGCCGTCCGCTGATGTCGGTGTGCCCGCGGTCCTGCTCCAGCAGCGTGGCCCCGGAGGCGTCGGTGAAGCGCAGATGCCACGGCGCGAGGCTGATCTCGGCTCTCAGGGATCCCGCATCGATCACGATCGGCTCACCTGGAGTGACCCCGGCACGGGCCCCTGAGTACGTGCCGGGGGTCACCAGTGAGATGGCGCCTTCCGACCTCGGCCTGGCGGCCGCGTCCTCCGACAACCGCACCCGGATCACACCCTCGCCGGCCACACCAACCTGCACGACCAGCGTCTCCTCCGCCGTCGTGACCGCCTTCAGCATCACCTCGGCGCCATCGGCCGCGACCAGCTCGGCCGCGGCCACCGCCGACAGGCCACCCTCGCCGCGTGCGCGAACCGGCAGTTCGGGCGGGTCCGCGACGAAGTACTCGTGCGCGACCAATGGGGGGCGATAGGGCATGGAAGCTCCTTATGGACGGCTGCGCCAACTCAGTGAATTAGTTTGCTGTCCATACCAACAAACGTCAACGGCTATCGCCTGCCGTTTGGGTTCTGCCCAGCCCGACCAGCCCGGCCACGCCCCGGCCAACACCGTGCCGCCCCCGCCTCAAAGGGCGGTTAGGGTGATCGCCATGCAGGATGACGTCTACCGCTACAACAAGGAACGCTGGGAAGCCCTTGTGGAGGCGGACGCCTTATTCACCCGTCCCATGCTCGACCTCGACACGGAGAAGGCCCGGGCTTATCTGGGCCTGGAGAGGCTGGGCCTTCCTGGCGACCTGGCCGGCCGGAAGGTGCTCTGCCTGGCAGGAGGAGGCGGGCAGCAGTCTGCGGCCTTCGCTCTGCTCGGAGCCGACGTGACGGTTCTCGACATCTCGTCCGGGCAACTGGAGCGTGACCGCTCGGCCGCCGAGCACTACGGCGTCGGCATCCGCACCATCCAAGGAGACATGCGGGATCTGTCGGCCCTCGACGAGTCCTCGTTCGACCTGGTCTGGCATCCGTACTCGTTGACGTTCGTCCCGGACTCCCGGATCGTTTTCCGCGAGGTCGCGAGAGTCGTCGCACGAGGCGGCCACTACTACCTGATGTGCGCCAACCCGTTCTTCGCCGGACTCACGCACGACTCGTGGAACGGCGAGGGCTACACGCTCAAGCTGCCCTACACGGACGAAGCCGAGGCCAGTTATCCCGACCAGGACTGGGTCTACGACCGGAAGGCGCCCGGCCGCTTGATCAGCGAACCGAGGGAGTACACGCAGACGCTGAGCCGGATTGTCAACAGCCTGACCCGGGAGGGCTTCGTGCTGACGCTTCTGTCTGAAGTCCGAGGCGACTACCCCGGTGCGGAACCGGGCAGTTGGTCGCACTTCACGGGGGTGGCCCCGCCGTGGCTGGAATTCGTCTGGGAGTACCGCCCTGGCATTGTCGGAGGGTGAGGGACCCGGCTAGATGCCGCTCGCCGTCTGAGGCTGCATGAGGCGGCGGGCGGCCTCGGTGATCGAGCCGGACAGCGACGGGTAGACCGCGAACGTGTGCGCCAGCTGATCGACCGTCAGCCGCTGCTGGACGGCCACCGACACCGCCAGGATCAGCTCCGACGCCCGCGGGGCCACCACGACCCCGCCCAGCACGATCCCCGTGTGCGGCCGGCAGAACAGCTTGACGAAGCCGTCGTTGAAGCCCTGCATCTTGGCCCGCGCGTTCGTGGCGAGCGGCAGCTTGACGACGTTCGCCTCGATCTCGCCCGCCTCGATGGCCCGCTGCGCGACCCCCACCGCCGCGATCTCCGGGTCGGTGAAGATGTTGGAGGCCACCGTGGCCAGCCGCAGCGGCTGCACGGCCTCCCCGAGCGCGTGCCAGACGGCGATCCGCCCCTGCATGGCCGCCACGGAGGCCAGCATGAGCACACCGGTGCAGTCCCCAGCCGCGTAAACGCCCGGCGCGGACGTGCGCGAGACCTTGTCGACCTTGATGAACCCGCCCCGGTCCAGCTGGACCCCGGCCTCCTCGAGCCCGATCCCGGCCGTGTTGGGGACCATGCCGACCGTCATCAGCGCATGGGATCCCTCGGCCGTGCGCCCGTCCTCCAGGGTCACCACCACTCCGTCGGCGGTGCGCTTGACGGAGGACGCGCGCGAGCGCCCCATGACGTTCATGCCACGCCGCCGGTAGACCTCTTCGAGCACCTCGGCGCCGTCGGCGTCCTCGTTGGGCATCATCCGGTCCCGGCTGGAGACCAGCGTGACCTCGGCGCCGAGGGAGCGATAGGCGCCGGCGAACTCCGCTCCGGTCACCCCCGACCCCACCACGATCAGGTGCTCAGGCAGCTCCTCCAGGTCGTAAAGCTGACGCCAGTTGAGGATGCGTTCGCCGTCGGGCTCTGCCCCGCGCAACACGCGCGGCGTCGCGCCCGTGGCCACGAGCACGACGTCGGCCCGGATCGTGCGATTCCCCGCCCGCACGACCTGCGGATCCACCAACCGCCCACGAGCCTTGATGATCTCGACGCCCTCGGCCTCGACCCGGGTCGCGATGTCCGCGGACTGGGCCTGCGCCAGCTCTTTCACCCGCTTGTTGACCAGCGGCAGGTCGACCCCGACCGTCCCCGGCTCGCCGTCGGGCCCGCCGTCGAACGAGATGCCCAGCCCCGGCGCGTCGAGCAGCGCCTGCTTGCGCACGGAGGTCGCGATCAGCGTCTTGGACGGCACGCAGTCGGTCAGCACGCATGCGCCGCCCGGCCCGTCCTGCTCGACCATGGTGACCTGCGCGCCTAGCTGGGCGGCCACCAGCGCCGCCTCGTAGCCGCCGGGTCCGCCACCGATGATCACGATCCTCGTCACGTGTCCCATTCTCCCGTACGAGCTCGGCCGAGCTGCAACCGGGCTGCGTCCCATCCCGCTCAGCGACGAAGGATGACGGATCCTTCTGCCGTACCTGGCCTCCTGATGGATCGCCGCGGCTCTTCGGCATGGCAGGATGTCGCGGTAGCTGGACGACGAGCAACACCCAGCGAGAGGGGTGGATCGTGGCGTGGCCCTCAGATTCGGAGAAGCCGAATGAGCTCAGGCTTTATGCCGCGTATGGCTCCAACATGGATCCTGAGCAGATGGCCATGCGCGCCCCGCACTCCCCCATCCGGGGCGTCGGCTGGCTGACCGGCTGGCGCCTGACCTTCGGCGGGCACGACCCGGCCTGGGGCGGCGCGCTCGCCACGATCGTCGAGGATCCGGACGAGCACGTGTTCGTCGTGCTCTACGACGTGCCCGACTGGGAGCAGACCTCGCTCGACCAGTGGGAGGGCGCGGTCCGCGGCGCCTATCACAAGGTGCGGCTGCGGGTGCAGACCCTCGACGGCGAGGTCGTGGCCTGGTTCTACGTGCTCGACGGCTACGAGGGCGGCCTGCCGTCGGCCCGCTATCTGGGCAGCCTGGCCGAGGCGGCCGAGCGGGCGGGCGCCCCCGACGACTACGTCAAGGAGCTGCGGGAGCGCCCCTGCACCTCGTTCGGCTAACTGAGCGGCTGGTCCTTGGTCTCGCGCAGCACGAAGATGTAGACCAGGGTGGAGATCAGCGCGAGCGCCGACATGTACCACGGGAACAACCCCGGGTTCTTGGCCTCCTGCAGCGCGGTGCCGATCAGCGGGGCGGTGCCGCCGAAGAGCGCCACGGTCAGCGAATACGGGAATCCGGCCCCCGCCGCCCGCACCCGCGTGGGGAAGAGCTCGGAGTTCACCGCGGCCGAGATCGAGGTGAAGCAGCCGAGGAAGACCATGCCGACGAGCTGCACGAACAGCAGGCTGCCGTAGGCGTCGGTGAGCGTGCCGAGCAGCGGCACAGGCAGGATCAGGAACCCGAGACCAAACGTGATCAGCATCGGCCTGCGCCCGATCCGGTCCGACAACATGCCCAGCAGCGGCTGCAGGATCATGAAGAAGACCAGCGAGATCGTGCCGATCTGCAGCGAGTCCGCCTTGTCGAACTTCACGGTGATCTGCGCGTAGGTGGGCAGGAAGCTGGTCCAGGTGTAGTACGCGACGGTGCCGGCGATGGTGATGCCCACGATCGTGAGGGCGGATCTCGGGTGGTGCTTGAGGAAGTCGAACAGCTTCGGCCGCGCGGCCTCGCCCCGCTGGATCTCCTCCGCCACGGCCGAGGTCTCGTCGGCGCCCTTGCGGATCCACAGCCCCACAAGGCTGAGCACGGCGCCCACGATGAACGGGATACGCCAGCCGTAGGAGCTCATGTCGGCCTCGACCAACACCGTGGCCAGCAGCGCGGCCAGGCCGGAGGCCAGCAGCTGGCCGATGGTGGTGCTGACGTACTGGAAGCTCGAGAACAGGCCGCGGCGGCCGGGCGGAGCCGACTCCACCAAGAACGTGGTGGCGGCGGCGAACTCACCGCCCACCGACAGGCCCTGGATCAGGCGGGCGAGAGTCAAGATGACCGGCGCCAGGACACCCACGGCCGCGTAGGTGGGGGTCAGGCCGACGAGCAGCGATCCCGCGCCCATCAGCACGATCGTGAACGTCATCGCGGCCTTGCGCCCATAACGGTCGGCGAACGCGCCGACCAGCAGGCCGCCGAGCGGGCGCATGAAGAAACCCACCGCGAAGACCGCGAATGAGCTCAGCAGCGGCACCAGGCTGTTGCCCGCGCTCTCCGGGAAGACCTGCTTGGAGAAGTAGATGGCCAGGAACGTGTAGGCGTACCAGTCGTACCACTCGACGACGTTGCCGATGCTGGCCGCCATGAGCTGGCGGGATCGGCTCTTGGGGATGCCGAGGGGGGATTGGGTCACGGGGGAGGTCGCCACGGGGGCTCCTTTGCTGACATGTGCGGTATGGCTTACTCTGCAGTTGAAAGACCGAAACAGTCAAATTCGCGGGTATGGATTTACATTCCCGACACAGAAATGGTTGCAGGTGGACGTTCTCGACCGGCGCCTCGTCGCCGCGCTGCAAGTCAGCCCCCGCGCCTCGTGGGGCGAGATCGGCCGGGCCGTGGGCGAGCACGAACGCACCGTGGCCCGCCGCCTCCAGCGGCTGATCGCGGAGGGAATCGTCCGGGTCACGGCGATCTACGACGACCTGCGCACCGGGCACGGCCGCCCCGTCCACCTGGATGTCCGGGTGCGGCCCGGCGCCACGGCCCAGGTGGCCAAGGCGCTGGCCGACCGGCCGGACACGCGCTCGGTCTACGCGCTGACCGGCGCCGCCGACCTGGGCTGCGAGCTGGTGTCGCCGTCCCGCGAGGCGCTGCACCGCATCCTGTCCGCCGAGATCAGCGCGATCGACGGGGTGTTGCGGACGCAGACCCAGGTCGTGCTCCACACGTTCAGGACCGTCGCCGAGTGGCACGCTCCGTTCCTCACCGAGCAGGAGGTCGCCGAGCTGCGCCCGACGCCGCCTCCTGAGGGCCTGCCCGACGAGGAGGGCCTGTCACCTCTGGAGCAGGAGATCGCCGAACTGCTGGCCGCCGACGGCAGGATCGCCTTCACCGCGGTCGCCGAACGCCTCGACATCTCCCTGCCGACCGCGCGCCGCCGGGTGACCTCGCTGATCGAGCGGCGGCTGCTGCTGCCGCGCGCGGAGGTGGAGCCCGCGCTGCTGGGCCTGGAGGTGGAGGCCATGTTGTGGCTGAAGGTCCGCCCGTACGGGCTGGACGAGGTCGGACAGCGGCTGGCCGGGCATCCGAACGTGCGTTACTGCGCGGCCACCTCGGGCACCCATTCCCTGATCGTCCAGGTGGTGGCCGCTCACGAGGCGGACCTCTACCGTTTCATGACCGGCGTCGTCGGCTCCCTCGACGAGGTCACCGACAGCGACCTCACCCTCATCACCCGCGCTTACAAGCGCGGGCACCTGCACAAGTCCGGACTGCTCACACTGGAGAAAACGCCATGACACCAGCCGAGAAGGAAGTCGCCGACCTCTGCGTGGAGCTGATCCGCGTCGACAGCAGCAACTACGGGGACGGCAGCGGCCCGGGCGAGCGGGCGGCCGCCGAGGTCGTCCTGGCCCGGCTGGCCGAGGTCGGGATCGAGGCCACGTACGTCGAGAGCGAGCCGGGCCGCGGCAATGTGGTCACCCGTGTCGAGGGCACGGACCCGTCGCTGCCGGCGCTGCTCGTCCACGGACACCTGGACGTGGTGCCGGCCAACGCCGCCGACTGGTCGGTGGACCCCTTCGGCGGCGAGGTCCGCGACGGCTACATCTGGGGCCGCGGCGCCGTGGACATGAAGGACATGGACGCGATGATGCTGGCGGTCCTGCGTCAACTGAAGCGCGAGGGCCGCCGGCCACGCCGCGACATCGTGTTCGCGTGGGTGGCCGACGAGGAGGCCGGCGGCGTGTACGGCGCCAAATACCTCACCGCCCACCACCCCGAGCTGTTCGAGGGCGTCACCGAGTCGATCAGCGAGGTCGGCGGCTACTCGCTGGAGGTGGACCCGTCGCTGCGGCTCTACCTGATCGAGACCGCCCAGAAGGGCCTGGCCTGGATGAAGCTGATCGCCGACGGCACGGCGGGGCACGGCTCGATGCTCAACTCCGACAACGCCGTCACCGAGATCGCCAAGGCGGTGGCCAGGATCGGCGAGCACGACTGGCCGCTGACGTACACGCCGACCGTGCGGCAGTTCCTCACCGAGGTCGCCGACGCGTTCGGCATCCCCTTCGACGAGTCGGACCCGCAGCCGATCCTCGACAAGATCGGGCCGCTGGTGCGCTTCGTGGGCGCGACCCTGCGTCACACCACGAACCCGACCCAGCTCGGCGCCGGCTACAAGTCCAACGTGATCCCCGGCCAGGCCACGGCCGTGGTGGACGGGCGGTTCCTGCCGGGGTTCGAGGAGGAGTTCTTCAAGACCGTCGACTCGCTTATCGGGCCGCGCGTGCGGCGGGAGTTCGTGCACCACGACATCGCGCTGGAGACGACCTTCGACGGTGCGCTGGTGGAGTCGATGATCGGGGCGCTGAAGGCGGAGGACCCGACGGCGCGGGCGATCCCGTACTGCATGTCCGGCGGCACCGACAACAAGACGTTCTTCGCCGACCTCGGGGTGCGCGGGTTCGGGTTCGTGCCGCTGCGGCTGCCTGCGGACATGGACTTCGCGTCGATGTTCCACGGCGTGGACGAGCGGGTGCCGGTGGAGGCGTTGCAGTTCGGGGTGCGGGTGCTGGACCGGCTGCTCCTAAACTACTGAGCTGTGAGCAACGACGCATACACCCTGGCCAGTGAGGCCGCCGCGGCACTGCACCGCGCCGCCGGTCTCGACACCTTCGACGTGGCGCTCGTCATGGGGTCGGGGTGGGTGCCCGCCGCCGACGCGATAGGCGAGACGGTGTGCGAGATCCCGTTCATCGAGCTGCCCGGCTTCCAGGCCCCCGCCGTTGCCGGGCACGGCGGCAAGATCCGCGTCATCCGCACCTCGAGCGGGCGGCAGGCGCTGGTGTTCCTCGGACGCACGCACCTCTACGAAGGGCTCGGGGTGGACGCGGTGGTGCACGGCGTGCGCACGGCGGCCGCGGCCGGCGTCCGTACGCTCGTGCTCACCAACGCGGCCGGCGGCCTGCGGCCCGAGACCCAGAGCGTCGGCGACCCCGTCCTGATCAGCGACCACATCAACCTGACCGGCGCCAACCCGATCACCGGGACCACGTTCATCGACCTCACCGAGGTCTACTCGCGTCGCCTGCGCGCGCTGGTGAGGGAGATCGACCCGACCCTCGCCGAGGGCGTCTACGTGGCCTTCCGCGGGCCGACGTACGAGACCCCGGCCGAGATCCGCATGCTCCGCACGCTGGGCGGGGACATGGTCGGCATGTCCACCGTCCTGGAGGCCATCGCCGCCCGCGAGGCGAACCTGGAGGTGCTCGGCGTCTCCCTCGTCACCAACCCCGGCGCGGGCCTGTCCGGCGAGCCGCTCAACCACGAGGAGGTCCTGGAGGTCGGCCGCGCCACGGCCGCCCGCATGGGCGTACTGCTGTCCAAGGTGGTGGACCGGCTGTGAGCCTCATTGAAGAGGCCTGCGCCTGGCTGGCTCAGGACCCCGACCCCGACACCCTCGCCGAGCTGGCCGCCTTGCTGGAGCGCGAGGACATGGTTGCCCTCCATGACCGCTTCGGGGCCAAACTCGAGTTCGGCACGGCGGGCCTGCGCGGCGAGCTGGGAGCCGGCCCCAACCGGATGAACCGCGTCACCGTCATGCGCGCCGCCGCGGGCCTCGCGGAAGTCCTCGGCCCCGGCAAGCACGTGGTCATCGGCTACGACGCCAGACACAAGTCCGACGTGTTCGCCCGCGACACCGCGGCCGTCCTGACGGGCGCCGGCCTGCACGCTTCACTCCTGCCATGCCCCCTGCCCACGCCGGTCCTGGCCTTCGCCGTACGCCACCTGGGGGCGGACGCCGGCGTGACCGTCACCGCCAGCCACAACCCACCCCGCGACAACGGCTACAAGGTCTACTGGGGCGACGGCTCCCAGATCGTGCCGCCGATCGACAGCGAGATCTCGGCCGCCATCGACGCCGTCGGCCGCGTGGACGAGCTGCCGCTGCACGACCCCGGCACGCTGACGGAGCTCGGCGAGGGCATCATCGACGACTACATCGCGGCCGTCACGTCCCTGCCGCTGGGCGACGCCCGCGACCTCAAAGTCGCCTACACGCCCCTGCACGGGGTCGGCGCGGCTACGCTGACCGGCGCCTTCCTGGCCGCAGGCTTCGACAGCCCCATGGCGGTGGAGGAACAACGCGACCCCGACCCGGACTTCCCCACGGTCTCCTTCCCCAACCCGGAGGAGCCCGGCGCGATGGACCTGGCCATCGCCCTCGCCGCCAAGCAGGGCGCCGACCTGGTCCTCGCCAACGACCCGGACGCCGACCGCTGCGCCGTGGGCGTACCCCTGCCGGACGGCTCCTGCCGCATGCTGACCGGCGACGAGGTCGGCGGCCTGCTGGGCGAGCACGTGATCATCCACACCACCGGCGACCGCATGGTGGCCACCACCATCGTGTCCTCCACCCTCCTCAGCAAGATCGCCCAAGCGCACGGAGTCCGCTACGGCGAAACGCTGACCGGCTTCAAATGGATCATCAAGGCCGGCCCCGGCCTGGTCTTCGGCTACGAGGAGGCCATCGGCTACAGCGTCGGCTCGAACACCGGCCTCCCGGTCCGAGACAAGGACGGCATCGGCGCCGCCCTGACGGTGGCCGCCATCGCCGCAGCGGCCAAACGTGAGGGCCGCACGCTCCTGGACCTCCTGGACGACCAGGCCCGCCGCTACGGCCTGCACGCCACGTCCCAACTGTCCTTCCGCGTAGCCGACCTGTCCCTGATCGCGAACGCCATGTCCCGCCTCCGCGCGAACCCGCCGGCGGTCCTCGGTGGGCGCACAGTCGAGCAGGTGGACGACCTGAACAAGGGCGAAGGCGGCCTCCCTCCGACGGACGGCCTGCGCTACCGCCTGTCGGGTGACGCCCGCGCGGTGGTCCGCCCTTCGGGGACGGAACCCAAGCTGAAGTGCTACGTGGAAGTGGTGGTACCGGTGAAGGGTGAGGTGTCGGACGCCCGCACCCAAGCCACCCACGCTCTCGACGCCCTGAAAACCGACCTCTCCACCACCCTGGGCCTCTAACCGGCTCCCGGGGCCAAAAGCATGCTCCTCCGCGATGAGGGCGCTACGCGCCACAAGGCTCCGGGCGGCGCCCTCTGGGGGCAAGCCCCCAGACCCCCGGCGAGGGGACTCCCGTCCCCTCGCGCTCCCCGGTCGTGAGCTGCCGAGACAAGCCTAGATCTAGAAGTCGAATTCGCCCTTTTTGACGCCGGCCACGAAAGCACGAAACACGCCACCGCGCACCACCCACGGCTCCACGTCGGGACGCTCGGTGTCACGGAGGCCGACACGGCCCCCGCTCAATGGGGCTACCTCGATACAGTCTCCGCCGTTGGCACCGCTGAAGGAGGCCTTGCGCCACTCTGCGGTCTCGAGCTCGGCGACCAGCTCATCATGATCTTTCATACATCACCATCTTCTCGCGTATCACGTCTGCGGTCTCATTGACCGGTCGGGCGTATGCCCGGATGGCGTCGAATCTGAGATTAACCGTGCGCACGCGGTCCTCGCGATCCGTAACCTCGCCGTCTGCGGCGGAGTCCAGATACACGGTGTCGGGCCCATGGGAGAGCTGCGCGATCACGAACCCGCCCAGCAAGCCGATCGTGGGTACGGCGGCCATGGGGACCACCTGAAGCGTGATGCAGGGATGGGTCAGGAGCTTGAGCAGGTGATCGAGCTGTTCGCGCATCACCTCCGCTCCTCCGATGGGGCGGGCGAGCACTATCTCATCGATCACCGCCGCGTACATCGGTGGCTCGGGACGGTCGAACACCACCTGCCTGGCGAGTCGGGCCTCAGTCGCTTCGTCCACCCGTTCATCACTGATGCCCGGCTGCCCCCGCAGGATTGCACGCGCGTAGCTGCGCGTCTGAAGCAACCCGGGAATCACGAGCGGTTGCCAAGTGCGCAGGTTGTGAGCCACGGCCTCGATCTTGGGCCACTGACGGAACCACGTCGGTCCTGTCTTGATCACCAGGGGCAGGAGGCGGAGCAGTTCGCCCTTGAGGTCGAGAAGCTTCTCTACCTGCTCGGTGAAGTCCCACTGCGGTGTGCGCTTGGCATTCTCGATCTGGCTGACCAAGCTCTTGCTGACATGGGTGTAGTCCGCGATCTCCTCTTGGGTTATGCCTTTCTTCTCCCTCAATCTCCTCATTTCAGCTCCAAAGAGGGCAAGAGGACTGGCTCCTGGGTCGAGTTCGCTCACGGCCATGGGCACTCACCCTCATGTTCACAAGTACACGCACACCTGTGGAGCCGATGTGTGTATCAAGTGTGTCACCTGTCAACTACATAAAGTAGCCGACGACGTTCATTCTGGGGAATATCCAGAGAGAAACAGGCCGAGACTCGGTCCACAAGACCCTTGATCTTGTGGACTTTCGAGGCCAGTCCCCCAGATAGTCGGTGATGTCTGTGTCAACAGAGACCGCACCAGCGTCGGCAAAACCCGCACCGGTAAAGGAGTCCCGCCCTCCTGCGACGGCGACTCCCCTGTCAGCAATCACGTTGTACCGCGATGCCAGGGCACCTTCCAGAGGCCGGCACGCCCTCATCAAGTGGATCGGAAAGCACGATCCATTGCTGCCCGATGTGCTCTTGGTCGCCAGTGAACTGCTCACCAATGCCGTCATCCATCCGGCGCACGGCCCGGGGCGCGAGTCGGTCACGCTGCGCATGAGCCTCGGTGACTCACTCCTCCTCGTCGAGGTCATCGATCCCGGCACACCGAACAGGTCGCCACTGCCACAGCCGAAACAAGCGGCCTTCCCCGCCGAGACAGGTCGCGGCCTGGGCCTCGTGGCAGCGTATGCCGCTGCCTGGGGGACCTACATCACCGAAGCCGGATGCCGCAATGTGTGGGCCGTCATGAAAAGCGATGCGCCAGGGACGACACCTGGCTAAGCAATATCGGCATGCACCAGCGTTCCATGACCATTACCTTAAGTAGCCGCATGCTCACTCCTTGTCTCGGCCGGACGGAGTGACGTCGTGAGCGACGCCTGATCGGCTTGATCAATGAGACCAGCGCTCGGACAAGCGTCGCGACCGGAGTCCAACCAAACGTGGATGATGCGATGGAGGCCTCATGGGTGGTTTCAACGGACGCGAACGCGAACTGGCCGCTCTGGACCGTGACTTCCGATGCGTAGGCGGGGAAGACAGACCAGGGCGTGCCATCCTCATGAGAGGCCGTCGCTGCGTAGGGAAAACGCGTCTAACAGAGGAGTTCATCCGTCGGAGCGGCGTGCCCAGCCTCTTCTTCACCGCACCTAGAGAGCCGATCACCTGCCAGCTCGGGCGCTTCATCGAGGACGCGGCGGATTCCGACCTTCCCAACGCCTCGATCTTCGAGAACGTGACAGCAGGCTCGTGGGACACCGCGCTTCGACTGGTGGCCCAGGCCGTACCCCAAGGCTCTCCGAGCATCGTGGTCCTCGACGAACTGCCCTACATGATCGCCCGGGACCCTCATCTAGAAGGAACGCTGCAGCGGCTTTTCGATCGCGAGTTCTCCCGCCTCCCTATGCTGCTCATTCTCATCGGCTCTGATCAATCCGTTATGGAGGCCATCAACCAGGACAGTCGCCCGTTTTCCGGGCGAGCATCAGAAATGCTGATCAACCCTCTGACTCCCGCAGATGTGGCCGACAAGCTGGAGCTACCACCCGCCGATGCCATCGACGCCTATCTCATTACGGGCGGGCTTCCTATGATCTTGAATAAATGGCCCGCAAGCGCAACGATGCGGGAGTTTCTTGACAACACTGTAAGCAACCCCGTTTCGGCCTTGATCGTGAGCAGTGAACACGCCATGGCTGAGACGCTTCATCGGACAGCTCCAGCCTGGGAACTTTTGAACACCATCGGTTCAGGCGCACATACCTATTCGTCGATCTCGGAGGCGTCCGGCATGTCGATCACGCGCGGTCTGCGCACTCTCATGGAGAAGCGAATGATCACAGCGGACGTACCCCTGTCCACCCGATCCCCCAGGCAGCGCCGTTACCGCATCACGTACACGGACCTGAGTTTCTGGCTGTCCTGCATAGAACCGGGCATGCCGGAGATCTACCGACGCCGGGGTGACCTGGCGCTGCGCCGCATCGAGCGTTCGTGGACGGCATGGCACAGCACAGCTCTGAAGTCCTTCGTGCGTCAGTCGCTGCGCCGCATGGACGATCTGCCCGAGCGGACCGGCGCGATCGGCGGCTTCTGGACCAGGACCAACGCTCCAGAGATCGACGTTGTCGGCGCCGATCGAGAGCCCCTAGCGAAGGCGATCACGATGGTGGGCTCCGTGAAATGGCTCGAGGACCGGCCGTTCGACCATCACGACCTGAGCGAACTCATCGACCACCGCTCCAAGATGCCCGGGGCGGACACCTCCACGCCGCTCTACGCGGTCTCCCGCAGCGGATGCAGCGTCGGAGGCGTCACGCACATCACCCCAGAGAACCTGCTTGGCGCCTGGCGATGAGCCCGACCGGTGGACCAGTGTGCCCGGACCGTCCACGCGCACCTTTTGGTCCATGGGGATGCCGGAAACCGGCGCGGCCCCGGGCATCCCCATGGATGTCAGTCAGCCAGGCGGAACTGCAGGTCGGTGTCCCACTTGTTCAGGTCGGGCTCCTCAGCCGGATTGGTGTTGTAGAGCTCCAGGCGGCACCCCCAGTGCTCCGTCCCATCCGCGTCGGACGTCATGTCCCAGGTCAGCCCCTGCTCTGCGGCCCATTTCCGGAACGCGCCGGTGACGTCGATGAGCTGGTCCGGGTGGCCGTGGTGGGCGACGGTGGCGTAGCGGCCGGCGGGCAGGACGTCGGCGAAGAGATCGCCCTCGGCCTCCACCGGCGTGTCCACCGGCACGCCCGCCACTACCACCAGCCGGTCGGCGGCCATGTTGATGGTGTCGTACTTGAAGAACGGCGCCCCGGCGGGATACGCACCGCGCTCGATCAGCCAGCCGATGATTTCGCCGATGCGGTCTCCGACGAGGTTGAAACTGGTCATGGTAATGGTCTTGCGCACCCCGACGTACGGGCGCTCGGGAAGCTCGATGATCTCTGGCATGTTTCTCTGTTTCCTCCTTCACCTCTTAGTACGAAGTGCGGGCTCCAAACTCATCGACCGAGTACGGGTTCGAAACTCATCGGCAGGTCGAAGAACGGAACAGGCCGGGGTCCAGGTACGTGGTCCCGCCGGTGATCAGGCCGCCGGTGACGTCGCGACCACCTCGATCTGCAGCTCCGTCACCCATTCGTCCTCATTCTCCGGGCAGTGCAGGGAGATCTCCCTGGCCAGCCCGAGAGAGCGGTAGCCGTTCTCCTCGATCCAATGGGCCAGCGTCTGGAACGTCGGCCCCACCGCCTCCATCGACCCATGATGGATGATCGTGGCCGCCAGCTCGATGGCGGGCAGGTCGATGACGTCGAAATCATAGGAACCAGGCGGCGCGGAGACCGGCAGGCAGGTGTGCACCATGACCGAGCCGTCCTCCTCCGGCACGTAATAGGCCAGCCCGGGAGCCACGACGGACACGCCGGCCGCCTCTGCCCGCCGGCAGATCTCCTCGAACAGCGGCTTGATCACAGGGCCGATGTCTTCGCCCTCGTAGCTGGCCGCCCTGGCGCTGAGCTCGGCGACTCGCACCGAGGGCACCTTCTTCAACAGGACTTCGGCCGTACGCATGTGCCCCTCCGTCTCGATCGTGTGGAGCCTCGCCTCGACGCTGCGCAACCTGGCCAGGTCGGCGCTGATCTGGGCCTCCAGCTGGGCGCGGCGCATGCGTACCATGCCGTGCAGCTCCTCCGTGCTCACCTTCTCGTCGAGGATCACCCTGACCTGCTCCAGCGTGAAGCCGAGGTCCTTGATCGCGACGATGCGGTTGAGCCTGGACAACTGCGCGGCCTGGTACGACCGGTAGCCGGTGACCGGGTCGACGTGGGCCGGGCGCAGTAGGCCGATGGCGTCGTAGTGGCGCAACATGCGGACCGACACGAGCCCCAGCCTGGCGAAGTCTCCGATGCTGAACATGACTGCTCCAGGTCTAGGGGCTGACACGGTGTCAGGGTCAACCTATGGCGATTCAAGGGGAGAGAGGCTAACTTAGATGCTACCGAACGTTCGGTAGGAGGATCATGGACCTCAAGGACCGGGACGCGGACGCGAGCCGGCGGATCAGGATGGCGGCGGTGCTGCTGTTCGCCCGGCAGGGCTACGCGGCCACGAGCATTCGCGATCTGGCCCGAGAGGTCAACATGACCAATGCCGGCATCTATCACCACGTGTCGAGCAAGGAAGCCCTGCTGGCCGGCCTCATGCGGGTCGCCCAGCAGGGATTGATCGACGCCGCCGAGCGCATGCTGCGCGACGTCCAGAGCCCCGCCGACCGCCTCGCCCTGCTGATCAGCTCGCTCACCGCGAGCCACGCACTCGCCCCCATGACGACCCGGGTCATGGACGCCGAGCTCCGTTCCCTGACCCCCGGCTCCGCCGCCCTGGACGAGATCATCGCACTCCGCGACGCCTACGAGGACCACTGGAAGCACGCCATCGCCGACGGCGTCTCAGCAGGCGTCTTCCGCATCGCCGACCAGAAGCTGACCCGCCTCGCGCTCATGTCCATGTGCACGGGCACCAGCGAGTGGTACCGCCCCGACGGGGACTCCACGCTGGAGCAGGTGTGCGCGGAGTTCGTGGCGATCGGCCTGGCCGCCGTACGCGCTCCCGTCCAGGTCGTCGCGACCCTCGACCTCTCCCTGCTGCCCGACTTCCCCTGGGAGCCGCCGCATGCCAGAAACGATCCCCGACCTGCTGAGGCACGCCGCTAGACAGTACGGCCGCCGCGAGTTCCTCCGTTTCTCCGACACCTCGCTGACCTTCGAAGACGCAGACGCCCAGTCGGATCGGCTAGCCGGCGCCCTGATCGACAAGGGCGTAAAGCCGGGCGACCGGGTGGCGGTCATGATGGACAACGTGCCCGGCTGGCCGATCAGCTGGCTGGCGATACTCAAGGCAGGCGCGATCACCGTGCCGGTCAACGTCCGCTACCGCGCCGCGGACCTGGAGCACGTCCTGCGCGACTCGGGCGCCGTCGCCACGCTGACGACCGCCGAGCACGTCCCGCACATCCCAGGCACGGTCTACGCTCTCGACTCCCTGTCCGGGTCACCTCCCGCCCGGCCCGTTCCCATCAAGCCCCATGATGTCGCGAATTTTCAGTACACGTCGGGCACGACTGGCTTCCCCAAGGCCTGCATGCTCACCCACGACTACTGGCTCAGAACCGCCCGAATCATGGCCGACCAGGCGCGCCTCCGCGACGACGACGTCATGATGATCGCCCAGGCGTACTCGTACATGGACCCCCAGTGGGCCACCCTCCTCTGCCTCATCGGCGGCATCCCCCTCGTGGTACTCCCCCGCTTCTCCGCCTCCGGCTTCTGGCCGTCGGCCAGGCAGCACGGCGCGACGCTCACGTACGTGCTCGGCACGATGCCCGTCCTGCTGCACAAACAACCGCCCCACCCGCTCGACCGCGAGAACCGGATGCGGCTCGTGCTCTGCTCGGGCATCCGCACCGACCTGCACCGGGAGTTCGAGGAGCGCTGGGGCGCGCCGTGGCGCGAGCTGTACGGCTCCACCGAGAGCGGCCCCGACCTGTACGTGGACATCGACGCCGAGGAGACGGTGGGCACCGGCGCGATGGGCCGCCCGCCGGTCGGCAAGGAGGTCGTGCTCGACGAGGAGACCGGGGAGATCCTCGTCAGGGGCGTGCCCATGATGAACGGCTACTGGAACCACCCGGAGGCGACCGCCACGGTGTTCAGAGGCGGCTGGTACCACACCGGCGATCTCGGCGTCCGCGACGAGCACGGCTACATCCACCACGCCGGGCGGATCAAGGACATGGTCCGCAGGGGCGGGGAGAACATCTCGTGCGCCGAGGTCGAGAGCGTGCTCACCCAGCATCCCGCGGTGCTGCAGGCGGCTCTGGTGCCCATCCCGGACGACCTGTGGGGCGAGCTGCCGAAGGCGTTCATCCAGCTCCACCCCGGCCACGCCCCTGACGCTGACACGGCCATGAGCGTGATCGAGCATGCCAGGCAGCGCCTGGCCCGCTTCAAGATCCCCGAGTACGTGGAGTTCGTCGAGGGCTTCTCCCTGACCCCGTCGGCCCGCATCGAGAAACGCCATCTGATGAGGCCCGACCAGCGCTCCGCCCCCGCCCTGTTCATGGGCCTCACTCCGTGAGGCCGGCTCGGTCGCCAGACGCCGCCGCCTTCCTCACCATCGACATCGACCAGGAGAGAGCATGATCGAAGTAACGGAACGCGACGAGGTGGCCGTGATCACGCTGGCCCGCCCCGAGAAGCTCAACGCGCTCACCGCGGCGATGCGCAGGGAGCTGGCCGCGGCGGTACGCGGCCAGGGGGACGGCAAGAGCGTCAAGGGCATCGTGGTCACCGGCACGGGCCGGGCGTTCTCCGCCGGGGAGGATCTGCGCGAGGCCGCGGGCAAATCCCTCCTGGAGGAGGTGAAGCTCTTCCACGACATGACCAGGGCAGTGCTGGAGACCCGCGTGCCGGTAGTGGCCGCGGTCAACGGCATCGCCGTGGGCGGGGCCGCCGAGTGGACGCTGTGCTTCGACTCCCGCATCGGCGTCCCGTCGGCCGAGTACTTCTTCCCCGAGAACCACATCGGCCTGTCGATCTCGAACGCCTCCAGTTACCTGCTGCCCCGCCTGGTCGGCGCCCGTGCGATGCGGCTGGTGCTCGACTCGGCCCGGCTGAGCGCCGAGGAGGCCCTGGCGGCGGGCCTCTTGGACGAGATCGCCGAGCAGGAGGCGCTGGTGGAGACGGCGATCGCCCGGGTGCGCCACTGGTCACGGCCGGGCACCGCCACAGACGTGCACCTCTCGCTGCTGCGCCCGGCGCTGACCGAGGTGGAGCGGGCCTTCGCCGTCGAGACGGAGGCCGCCAAACATGTGGAGGAAACCGGAATCGCGGAGGCGGGCATGCGGCGCTTCGTCGAAGCAAGGCCATGACGCCCCGACACGAGCCGAGCGATGACGACGCGACCACCAGTCGAGCGACGGCGACGACCATCAGCTGAGCGACGGCGACGCGATCACCAGCTGAGCGACGGCGATCGCCGGCTCGCTAGGGGATGACGATCGCCACAATCACCAGCACGACCGCGGCCGCCAGCACCGCGATCGCGTCGTAGGCCCAGACGATCCGGACCGGCGCCGCCTCCTCGTGACGGTGCCGGGCCGACTCGGCGCGCTCGCGGATCTGCTCGCCCACCCAGTCGGCGTGCGTCTTGCCCGCGAACGCCTCCTCCGCCGCCTGCTCGCCCTTGCTCAGCGTCGGCTCGGTGCGGAGGCGTCCCCGCTGCTGCCGGGGCATGCCGCGCCGCTGCGCCTTGGCCCGCTCCCGCGCGCTGGCCATCGGCGTCCACAACCGCAGCACCTGCTCATCGCCGTGGTGCACGCTGATGGCGTGCGACACGCTCACATCGTCGATGGCCGCCCACGGCACGTGCGTCGTGCGCATCGGGTTGCGGCCGACCAGCTCGGACTCCGTGAACACGGTCGCGGGCCGCAGCGCGACGAGGTAGACCAGCGCGGTCAGCACGCCGAGCACGGCCAGTGCCACCAGCGACGGCTTGCCGTTGTATTTGCTGATCAGGTCCCAGACGTTGAACGCGACGAACGCCAACCAGACCCACGCCAGTACGAACGCGGCCCTGGAGCGGTAAGTCTGTTTCACGGCCGCCACTTCAGCTGCGCGAACCCGGGCTTGATCACGCCGTTGATGAGCGCCAGCCGTTCGTCGAACGGGATGAACGCCGACTTCATCGCGTTGACCGTGAACCACTGCAGGTCGTCCCAGCCGTAGCCGAACGCCTCGACCAGCTTGGCGAACTCCAGCGACAGGCTCGTCCGGCTCATCAGCCGGTTGTCGGTGTTGACCGTGACCCGGAAATACAGCCGCCGCAGCAGCCCGATGGGGTGCTCGGCGATCGACGCGGCGGCCCCGGTCTGCAGGTTGGACGTGGGGCACATCTCCAGCGGGATGCGCTTGTCGCGGACGTAGGCGGCCAGGCGGCCCAGCTTGGCCGTGCCGTCACCGGCCACCGTGATGTCATCGATGATCCGCACGCCGTGCCCGAGCCGGTCGGCGCCGCACCACTGGATGGCCTGCCAGATCGACGGCAGCCCGAACGCCTCGCCCGCGTGGATGGTGAAGTGGGAGTTTTCCCGCTGCAGGTATTCGAACGCGTCGAGATGCCTGGTGGGCGGGTATCCCGCCTCCGCCCCCGCGATGTCGAACCCCACCACGCCCACGTCGCGGTAGCGGACGGCGAGCTCGGCGATCTCCATGGAGCGCGCCTGGTGCCGCATGGCCGTGAGCAGCGTGCCGACGCGGACGCCGCGGCCCTGCGAGCCCTGCTTGAAGCCCTCGAGCACCGCCTCGACCACCTGGTCCAGGGTCAGCCCCGTGGTGGTGTGCTGCTCGGGGGCGAAACGCACCTCGGCGTAGACCACGCCGTCCGCGGCCAGGTCCTCGGCGCACTCGGCCGCCACGCGGACGAGCGACTCGCGCGTCTGCATGACGCCGACGGTGTGGTCGAACGTCTCCAGGTAGCGTTCGAGCGATCCGGAATCCGACGCCTCCTCGAACCACTGGCGCAGATTGTCGGGATCGTTGGTGGGCAGCCGATCGTAACCAGTCTCCCGGGCGAGCTCGACGATCGTCTCGGCGCGCAGCCCGCCGTCGAGGTGATCGTGCAGCAACACCTTGGGAGCCCGGCGGATCTCGTCAAACGTGGGGCTCATCCGCCCATGATATGGCCAGCGGTCTCAGTCGCGGCCCGCGCTGTCCGGAGAAAACGCAGGCAGGCACACGGCCACGTATTCAGCGCCCTCGGGACCCACGCAGTAGCGGACTTTCTCGCCCGGCGACGTCACCACCGACTGCCCGGCCGCGACCTCCATCCGCCCGCCGTCGTGCTCGACGATCAGCGTGCCGCGCAGGACCACAGTGTATTCCGTGAAGGACGGCGTCTGCGCGGGCTCCTCCCAGCCCGGCGGTGCGGTCATGCGGGCAATGGAGATCTCCTCGTCGCCGCTGTTGACGCGGCCGATGTGCTCGTCGATGAGCTTGCCGCCGGGGACAGGGATGCGGGCCGGGCCCTCGATCTTTCTCACCACGGGATCAGTGTGCCACGTCGAGTACGAGCCGGTTGGGCGAGGACGCCTCGGTGAGCTGGAATGCCGCCTGCCTGGCCAGCACCAGGCCGATGCCGACGCGGCTCTCGAAGTCACCGGTCCGCACGACCTCGGTGAGGTTGCGCAGGTCGGCCTGGTAGACCGGGCCGCCCTTCCAGGTGAGCTCGCCGTTCTCCTCGTGCGCGTTCGCGGGGAAGAGCGTGAGCTGCAGGTAAGCGCCGCCACGCACCTCGAGGGGCTTGCCGGAGCCGGCCTCCACGAACTCGTCCACCCATCTCACGCTGTATCCGGGGATATCACCTTCGAGGTCGATGACCAGGCGGTCGTACGTTTCGTGGGACGCATACCGTACAGCCCTCACGACCGCGGGCCCCACGCCCGGCCGTGCGACGTCCACTTCCGCCGTGCTGGTCGGCGCGCCCGACTCGGGAACCAGCGCCGCCGATTCGGTCGCGGACGGGCTTTCGGGCAGGGCGGTCTGGGTGGCCGGGCCGCACGCCGTACCGCCGGCCGTGAGCAGGGCCAGGCAGGCGAGCGGGGCGGCGAGGCGGCTGCGCGCCCACCGGCCACCGGCCCGGGATGACGGTCGCATGCCTCGGTAGATGCCCAGCACGCGAGTCGGCAAGCCGCGTTTCGGGCGACCGGCGCGATCTTTCCTGGCCCTTTCGCCGAACGGGACCGACCCTCTACCTGATCAGCTCGCAAGGAGTCTCACACGCGACTACGAGGTCATTCAGGAATGAGAAAGGGCCCCGCCAGGACGGCGGGGCCCTTCGATCGTGATCAGACGGTCTCGTAGACCTTGTCGCTGTCCGGCTCCACGGCCACGGCCTTGCGGCCGCGCAGCCCGGTCAGCGAGATCGCCAGCCCGACGAGGGCCAGCACCAGCGACACCACGATGGCCGCGCGCAGCGTGCCGATCGAGAGCGTCTCGCCACCCCCCGAGGTCAGCACGGCGGTCACCGCGGCCAGCACGATGGCGCCGCCCACCTGCCCGGAGGTGTTGAGCAGCCCGGAGGCCAGCCCCTGCTCATCGTCGTCCACGCCGCTGACGGCCTGGATGTTGAGCGCGGGGAAGGACAGCGCGAACGCGACGCCCAGCAGCAGCATCCCGGGGATGACCATGCCGGCCAGGCTGGGCGTGCTGTCGATGCCCAGGAAGATCGCGTAGCCACCGGCCAGCGCGGCCGCGCCGATGACAATCAGCTTGCCGGTGCCGAACCTGTCGGCGAAGTCGCCCATCTTGGTCGAGGTGAGCGCGACGAGCAGGCCCGCGGGCAGGAAGGCGAGCGCCGTGCCGAGTGCCGACCAGCCCAGCAGGATCTGGAAATACTGCATGGCGACGAACTGGAAGGCCACGTACGAGCCGAAGAGGATCATCAGGCCCAGGTTGGCCCGCACGATGTGGCCGGAACGCAGGATGCCGAGCCGCACCAGCGGGTGCTTCATCCGCAGCTCGGTGAAGACGAACAGCCCGAGCAGCGCCGCCACGGCCACCAGCGAGCCGATGGTCCGGACGGAGGTCCAGCCGACCTCGGGCGCCTGGACGACGGTGAAGACCAGCAGCAACATCGAGGCGGTGATCAGCACGGCGCCGAGCAGGTCGTGGCCGCCCTCGGCCCGCTCCTCGGCGCCCCGCGGCAGCACCCTGAGCGCGGCGACCAGCGCGATGATCGCGACGGGCACCGGCATCAGCAGCGTCGCCCGCCAGTCGAGCTCCGTCAGCAGGCCGGAGAGCACGAGGCCCAGCGAGTAGCCGCTGGCGCCGCAGGCGGTGAAGATGCTCAATGCCCTGTTGCGCTCCGGGCCCTCAGGAAAGGTCGTCGTGATGATCGACAATGCCGCCGGCGCGGTGAAGGCGGCCGACACACCCTTGATGAACCTGGCCGCGATCAGCAGCGCTCCGTCATCCACGATGCCACCGAGCAGGGACGCGACGGCGAAGACACCCAGAGCGACCAGGAACACCCTGCGCCGCCCGAGCAGGTCGGCGGTCCTGCCCCCGAGCAACAGAAGACCGCCGTAGCCGAGCACGTAACCGCTGACCACCCACTGCAAAGACGACGTGCTCAAGCCCAGGTCGTGCTGGATTGCGGGGAGGGCCACACCGACCATCGAGACGTCCAGGGCGTCAAGGAAGATCACCGCGCACAGCACGGCGAGCAAGCCCCAGCGAGAAGAAAGAGATGCCGAAGTTGAAGAAGAGGAAGACGACATGGATCAGAACAATACATGCGTCAGCATCTAATGCAAGTGCATTTAATTCCGTTGCATAAGGTTTAGCGGAGTGGTAACCTCCGCGACATGGACGAGGAGTTCGTGGTCGAGACCTGGCATTACGTCCTGGCCAAGCACGCCAAAGCCATGTGCGCGCTGGAGCGGGAGCTCGGCGATCGGCACGGGCTGGGGCCCAGTGAGTTCGAGGTGCTGGACCGGATCGTCCACCACGACAGGAAATTGCGCCTGCAGGAGCTCTGCGACGAGGTTCACCTGAGCCAGAGCGCGCTGTCCAGGGTGGTGGCACGGTTGGAGAAGTCCTCGCTCGTGTCACGGGGCGCGTGCGATTCGGACCGGCGCGGCGTCTTCGTGTGCATCACCGATGAGGGCCGCGCCCGCCACGCCGAAGCCCTCCCCACCCAGCGGGCCGTCCTGTCCGGCATCTTCACCGACACCCCGGCGGCTCTGATCTCCTGACCCCGCCGGGCGCTACTCGGCGGTGATGCGATCGATGACCAGCGGGAGCTGCTCCTCGCTGGCATCCCCCACCGCGTAGCCGCCCTCCAACGCCTCCAGCGCCCGCGCGAACCGCTCCGTCTCATCGGCGTGCAACGTCATCAACGGCTGCCCGGCCCGCACCAGATCCCCGGGCTTGGCGTGCAGCGTGACGCCGGCCCCGAACGAGACCGGGTCCTCCTTACGCGCCCGCCCGGCCCCCAGCCGCCAGGCCGCCAGCCCCACCGCGTACGCGTCCAGCCGGGTCAGCACTCCCGACGCGGGCGCCTCGACGACCATCGTCTCGGCCGCGCGCGGCAACACGGCGTCCGGATCGCCGCCCTGAGCGACGATCATCCGCCGCCAGGCGTCCATGGCCGACCCGTCCTGCAGCGCCTTGGCCGGGTCCTTGCTGGAGGCGACACCGGCCGCCTCCAGCATCTCCTGCGCCAGCCGTACGGTCAGCTCCACCACGTCGGAGGGCCCGCCGCCGGCCAGGACCTCGACGGACTCCTCGACCTCCAGCGCGTTGCCCACGGCCCGCCCCAGGGGCCGGTCCATCGCGGTGAGCAGCGCGACCGTGCGCACTCCCGCGTCCGTGCCGAGCGCCACCATCGTCTCGGCCAGCTCACGCGCCGTCTCGACGGACTTCATGAACGCCCCTGAGCCCACCTTGACGTCGAGCACCAGGGAGCCGGTGCCCTCGGCGATCTTCTTCGACATGATCGACGAGGCGATCAGCGGGATGGACTCGACGGTGCCGGTGACGTCGCGCAAGGCGTAGAGCTTCTTGTCGGCGGGGGCGAGACCGGAGCCCGCCGCGCAGACGACGGCGCCGGCCGAGCGCAGCACCTGCAGCATCTGGTCGTTGGAGAGCGAGGCCCGCCAGCCGGGAATGGACTCCAGCTTGTCCAGGGTGCCGCCGGTGTGGCCGAGGCCGCGTCCGGACAGCTGCGGCACGTACGCGCCGCACGCCGCCACCAGCGGCGCCAGCGGGAGCGTGATCTTGTCACCGACGCCGCCGGTCGAGTGTTTGTCGGCAGTCGGCCGATCCAGCATCGACCAGTCCATGCGCTCACCGGAGCGGATCATGGCCTGGGTCCAGTCGGCGATCTCGCGCCGGTTCATGCCGTTCAGCAGAATGGCCATGGCCAGCGCGGACATCTGCTCGTCGGCCACGTCGCCGCGCGTGTAGGCGGCGATCACCCAGTCGATCTGGGCGGTGGTCAGCTCGCCGCCGTCCCGCTTGGCGCGGATGACCTCGATGGCGTCCACTAGGCGCTCCTGCTCAGGTCTTCCGGGCCGAATGCGTACGGCAGGATCTCGGACATCGGCTTCGGTCCGTCGACGGTCTCGACCAGCAGGCCGTCACCACCGAACTCGTACAAGAGCTGCCGGCAGCGCCCGCACGGCATCAGCAGCTCGCCGTGGCCGTCCACGCAGGTGAAGGCCACCAGCCGGCCGCCGCCGGACAGCTGCAGCGCCGACACCAGCCCGCACTCGGCGCACAGGCCGAGCCCGTAGGAGGCGTTCTCGACGTTGCAGCCGGTGACGATCCTGCCGTCGTCGACGAGCGCCGCCGCCCCCACAGGAAATTTCGAGTACGGCGCGTACGCGTGCCGCATGGCCTCAGCGGCCTCGTCCCGCAGGCCGTCCCAGTCGATGCTCAATGCTGCTCCCCCCGGCGATAGCGTACGCCGTCGGCCTTGGGCATCCGCAGGCGCTGCGAAGCCACCAAGAGCACGAGCAGCGTGAGCACGTGTGGTGTGATGAAGACGAACTCACTCGGCAACTGGTCGACGGTCCACCAGAGCCAGATCAACACGACCATGCCCGCAGCGGCGGCGGCCATCACCGTATAGTCCTTGGAGCCATTGATCACCGGCTCGGCGGGCCACAATATCCGGACGGCCCTGATCACCAGATAGGCCAGCAGCAGCACCGCGCCGAACAGGAAGAACGTGGTGACCGCCCCCGAGCTGCGCAGTTGCAGGCCGCTGGCGTAGCCGAACAGGGAGGCGCCGGTCGCCAGCCCGCCGGGCCGCCAGTTGCCGAAGATCATGGCGGCCAGGCCGATGAAGCCGCGCCCCTGGGTCTGGCCCTCCACGTACTTGTTGGAGACGAAGACCAGGAACACGCCGCCGAGCCCGGCGAACGCGCCGGAGATGACGACCGCGACGTACTTGATCAGGTAGACGTTTACGCCCAGCGACTCGGCCGCCCACGGGTTCTCGCCCGCCGAGCGCAGCCGCAGGCCGAAGGCCGTGCGCCAGAGCACGAAGAACGTCAGCGGCAGCAGCAGCACCGCCAGGACGACCAGGACGTTCACGTCGTGCGTAAGGCCGCGCAGGATGCCCGCGAGGTCGGAGAGCAGGAACCAGTGGGTGCTCTCGAGCTTTCCGAGCAGGTCGGGACCGTCGGAGAACAACGGCAGGCTGATCTCCGGTGCGGGCCCGGTGATCGCGGGCGAGGTGGTGATGCCGGCGCCGGCGCCGGCCGCGGGCGTGCCCTCCTTGTAGAGCACCTCGGACAGAAAGCGGGTGACGCCGGGGCCGAGCAGGTTGATGGCGACGCCGCTGATGATGTGGTCCACGCCGAACGTCACGGTGGCGACGGCGTGGATGAGACCGCCCAGCGCACCGCCGAGCAGCCCGGCGATCAGCGCGGCCACGGCGCCCCACTGGTAGCCGGCCCAGCCCGCGAACCAGGTGCCGAGCACCATCATGCCTTCGAGCCCGATGTTGACCACACCGGCCCGCTCGGCCCACAACCCGCCGAGCCCGGCGAGGCCGATCGGCACGGCCAGCAGCAGCGCGGCGGCGAACGTACCGGAGGAGGTGATGTCGTTCTGGCCCGACACGACGCGGACCAGCGACATCAGCAGGATGAGCGCGGCGACGCCGACGAGCACCAGGTGGTACTTGGTGAACCTAGTCATGCTGCCACCTCAACCGGAGTGTTCCTGCCAAGCTGCTGGGCGGCCCGCTGTTCTTCGATTCTGAGCGCCAGTCGGTTGGTTACCTCGTTCGCCACGACGACCAGCAGGACGATGACTCCCTGGATGATCGTGACGACGGACGCGGGGACCTCCGCGAACTGGAGCGCGCCCTGCGCCCGGTCGAGGAAGGCGAACAGCAACGCGGCGACCGCGATGCCCACGGGCTTGTTCCTGCCGAGCAGCGCCACCGCGATGCCCAGGAAGCCCAGGCCGGCGGTGAAGTTGGAATTGAAGGCACCTCTGTCGCCGAGGATCTCCGGCAGGCCGATGAGCCCGGCGATGCCGCCGGACAGAACCATCGCCGCAATGATCATCTTCTTAGGGTCGACGCCGGAGGCGAGCGCGGCGGGGCCGTTGAGCCCGCTGGCCTTCACGTTGAAGCCGAAACGGGTGCGCTCCAGCACCACCCACACCGCCAGGCCGAGCACGACCGCCAGGAGGAGGAAGCCCCACAGGCCACCCCCACGGGTCGGTGAGGGCTGCCCGAACCAGTCGAATATGAAGTTGAGGTTGGGGAACATGGCCGAGTCCGCCAACTCGGGCGTGGTCGTGGTGAGCTGCCCTTCCGCGCGCTGTCCCGCGAACGGACCGCGCACGAGGAAGGACGTCAGGCTGAGCGCGATGTAGTTGAGCATGATCGTGGAGATGACCTCGTTCACGCCCCTGGTCACCTTCATGACCGCGGGGATCAGCGCGTAGAGGCCGCCGACGGCCGCCGCGACCACGATGATCACCGCGATCTGGATCGGGGCGGGAGCGGTGAAAGTCGAGCCCACGTACGCCGCGACGACTGCCGCGAGCCGGTACTGGCCCTCCACGCCGATGTTGAAGAGGTTCATGCGGAAGCCGACGGCCACCGCCAGTCCGGCGATGAACAGCGGCACCGCCCGGTTGAGGAACGTCGCGACGCCGTTGACCACCGCCCGCGGCGTCTCGCCGAAATTGAAGAAGGCGGCGAACGCGTCCAGCGGGCTGGCGCCCGCGGCGATGATCGCCACGCTGGAGATCGCGATGGCCAGGATGATCGCGATGACGGCGCCGGCCACGGTGAGCAGCGCCCGGTTGAGCCCGGCGGGCATCACGTCTCCTCAGTGCCGGCGATGGCGCCGGTCATGTAGCCGCCCAGCCGCTCGGGCGTGATGTCGGAAGGGTCGAGCGCGGCCACGAGGCGTCCCCGGTAGATCACCTGAATCGTGTCGGACAGGCCGATCAGCTCGTCGAGGTCGGCGGAGATCAGCAGCACGGCCAGGCCGGCCGCCCGGGCGTTACGCAGGTGGTCCCAGATGGCGGCCTGGGCGCCGACGTCCACACCGCGCGTCGGGTGCGCGGCGATGAGGAACTTGGGCGCGCCGCTCATCTCGCGGCCCACGATCAGCTTCTGCTGGTTGCCGCCGGACAGGGCCAGCGCCAGGGTGTCCACGCTGGGCGTGCGGACGTCGTAGTCCTTGACGATGCGCTCGGTGTCACGCTTGGCGGCGCTCCGGTCGACCCAGATGCCGTTACGTGCGGGCTTCCTGGTCTGGTGGCCGAGCACGCGGTTCTCCCACAGGGACGCCTCCAGCAGCAGGCCCTGGCGGTGCCGGTCCTCGGGGATGTAACCGACGCCGGACTCCCTGCGCTTGAGCGTGGACCAGGTGCTGATGTCCTGCTCGCCGAGGGTGATGACACCGTGCGCGGCGCGGATGCCCATGATGGCCTCGATCAGCTCGGACTGGCCGTTGCCCTCGACGCCGGCGATGCCGAGGATCTCGCCCTCGTGGATCTCGAACGACAGGTCGTCGAGGAGCAGCCGCTTGCCGTCCGCGCGCAGCTTCTCAACGTACGTCTCCACCGGGGTGCCCTTCGGCACCGGGCGGTAGCCGTCGGCCTCCATGGTGAGGTGCGCGACCTGGAGCGCCACGCGGTCGGTCACCGTGGACTCGCGGGTCTCAGGCGTGGGCAGCTCGCTGCCGACCATGAGCTCGGCGAGCTGGCGGGCGCTGGTGACCTCGTCCCTGGCCAGGCTCGCGACGGTGGTGCCGCGTCGGATCACGGTGATCGCGTCGGCGATGTCGAGCACCTCGTCGAGCTTGTGCGAGATGAAGATGACGGTCAGGCCCTCGGCCTTGAGCTCGCGCAGGTTCTGGAAGAGCTCCTCGACCTCCTGGGGGACCAGCACGGCGGTCGGCTCGTCGAGGATCAGGATGCGGGCGCCGCGGTAGAGGACCTTGAGGATCTCCACGCGCTGGCGGTCGCCGACGCCGAGGTCCTCCACGAGCTTGTCCGGATCGACCCGCAGGCCGTGGCTGTCGGCCAGCTGGGTGATGCGCGAGCGGGCGGCGGCCGTGTCGAGCATGCCGGCCTTCTTCGGCTCGGCGCCGAGGACGATGTTCTCCAGCACGGTGAGGTTGTCGGCCAGCATGAAGTGCTGGTGGACCATGCCGATGCCGACGGCGATGGCGTCACTGGGCGTGCGGAAGCCGACCTCGGTGCCGTTGACCTTGATGGTGCCCTCGTCCGGCTTCTGCATGCCGTACAGGATCTTCATCAGGGTGGATTTGCCTGCGCCGTTCTCGCCGACGATGGCATGCACCGTGCCGGGGTCGACGGTGATGCGGATGTCGTGGTTCGCGACGACGCCGGGGAAACGCTTGGTGATGCCCTCCAGCTCTACGGCGGGTTTCGCCGTGGCCAGGGTGTCAGCACTCATTTCGCCTCTCCTAGAGGGGGGCGGCATAGGCAGAAGGCCCGAAGTATCCGGACTCCGGGCCCTCTGTCAATGGTCGTACCCAGGTTACGGCTTAGCCGGAACCGTGATTTTGCCGTCGACGATGTCCTGCTTGGCAGCGTCGAGCTTGTCCTTGATGTCGTCGATCTCGCCACCGGTGGTGGCCAGGCCCACGCCGTCGACCTTGAGGTCGTAGATGACGTTCGTGCCGCCCTTGGCGCCGCCCTGGAAGGCCTTGATGAACTCGAACACGCCGACGTCGACGCGCTTGAGCATCGAGGTCATGATGACCGGCTGGAGGTCGGCCTCCTTGACCGTCTGGCGCTGGTCGGAGTCGACGCCGATGGCCTTCTTCTTGGCCGCGGCCGCCGCCTGGAACACGCCGAGGCCGGAGTCGCCGGAGGCGTGGTAGACGATGTCCGCGCCGTCCTGGTACATCTTGTCGGCCGCGACCTTGCCCTTGTCGGGGGCCTTGAAGCCGGAGAAGTCACCGTCGGGGGTGAGGTACTTGATGTCGATCTTGATGTCCGACTTGACCGACTTGGCACCGGCCACGAAACCGGCCTCGAACTTCTTGATCAGGTCGTTCTCGACGCCGCCGACGAAGCCGAGGTGGCCGCTCTCCGACTTGGTCGCCGCGGCGACGCCCGCCAGGTAGGAGCCCTGCTCCTCGGCGAACAGCAGGCCGGTCACGTTGGCCGCGTTCGAGGCGGAGTCCACGACCGCGAACTGAATGTCCGGGTATTCCTCGGCGGCCTTCTTGATGTCCTCGCCGTAGGCGAAGCCGACACCGATGATCGGGTTGTAGCCGGCGTCGGCGAGCTGGCGCAGCAGGTCACCACGGTTGGAACCGTCGGCGGCCGGGCTCAGCTCCTTGATCTCCGCCTGGAGGTCCGTCTTGGCCTTCTCCAGGCCGGCGTACGCCGCGTCGTTGAAGGACTTGTCACCACGTCCGCCGATGTCGAACGCCAGTCCGACCTTGAGCGCACTCTTCGGCGCCTCGCTGCTGGCCGCGCCGGTCGGCGCCTCGCTGGCCGTCGTGGAGCCCCCACCACCGCCGCCACATGCGGCCGCTGCCATGAGCATGACGCCGGCTACCGAGCCGAGCGCCATCCTGTTGAATCGCTTGCCGAGCAAGGCGACTCCCTTCCATCTCCCCGCCGTCGAACTTCATCGCAGGCGCGAAGAAACGTACGGCACCTGCACGGAAGATAGTTGCTTGACCAGGGCAGACCAAACCAGCACACAGGGTCGCAACTACTCCGTTATCGACCTCAGTCGCGTCTGTGACCTGAAACCCCCAAGAGAGGCGTACGGAAGATTTGCCCGACTTTGGGGATGAATCACCTCTTGCCCTGGGCCCGATCATGACAGAGATTCCCACAGACGGTGGAATTTTCCGATCGGAGCCCGCATGCACCCTAGGAAGGCACTGGCCGTGCCACTGGCCGCGATCCTCATCGCGGCCATGACCGGCACCACGCCTGCCGCAGCCGACATCCCCGCCTTAAAGATCGAGAACAACGCCACCCAGCCCGTCTTCTCCCGGGCGGACGCCATCAAGCAGACGGTGTTCGTCGAGGTCGCCGGGACCGACAGCGACAACGACGGCGCACCGGACCGCGTCGCGGTGGACATCCTGCGCCCCAAGGAGACCGACCAGGGACTCAAGGTCCCGGTGATCATGGAGGCCAGCCCGTACTACGCCGGCGGCAACGACGTCGCCAACCACCCCGTGGACGTGGACGAGAACGGCAACCCCCTCCCCACGCTCAAGGCACTCGCCAACAAGCTGGCCGCCGAGCCGTTCGACGGCTATTACGACAATTATTTCCTGCCCCGCGGCTACGCCATCGCGCTGGTGGAGAACCTCGGCAGCGGCCGTGCCACCGGCTGCCCGACCTCCGGCGACCGCAACGAGACGGCCGGCCCGAAGGCCGCGATCGACTGGCTGAACGGCCGCGCCAAGGGCTTCGACGCCGACGGCAATCCGGTCGAGGCCACCTGGTCGACCGGCAAGGTCGGCATGATCGGCGTCTCCTACAACGGCACGCTCCCGAACGCCGTCGCCGCGACCGGCGTCGAGGGCCTGGAGACGATCGTGCCGATCGCCGCGATCTCCAGTTGGTACGACTACTACCGCGCCAACGGCGGCGTCCTGGCCCCCGGCGGCTTCCAGGGCGAGGATCTGGACGTGCTCGCGAAATACGTGCTGACCAGGGAGAACGGCCAGGAGGCCTGCGGCGCGCTGATGGACCAGATCACCGCCACCCAGGACCGGATCACCGGCGACTACAGTCCCGTCTGGGACGCCCGCAACTACATGAACGACGTCGGCAAGGTCAAGGCCAGCGTCTTCGTCGTGCACGGGCTCAACGACTGGAACGTCAAGACCAAGCAGTTCGCGCAGTGGTGGTACGCCCTGGCCAAGCGGCACGTGCCGCGCAAGATCTGGCTGCACCAGGGCACCCATATGAATCCCTTCAGCCTGCGCACGGTCGAGTGGCTGCGCCAGCTGCACGGCTGGTTCGACCACTGGTTGTACGGCATCGACTCGGGCATCATGCGCGAGCCGCAGGCCGACGTCGAGCACGCGGCCGGCCAATGGGCCCAGCACAGGTCGTGGCCGCTGCCCGGCGCCACCCCCGTCCCCCTCCACCTGGGCTCCGGCCAGCGGCTGAGCCTGACCCCGCAGCCGTTGCCGGCCAAGGAGTCCTTCGTCGACCAGAAGGCCAGGACCACCGAGCAACTCGTCGAGGCCACCGGTTCCGACCCGAACCGGCTGGCGTACACGACCGGCGAGCTCCCGGCCGACGTGCGGATCTCCGGCACGCCGACAGTGTCGGTGCGGGCCTCGTTCAAGAACGGGGCGTCACCGTACCTGACGGCGTTGCTGGTGGACTACGGCACGGACGTCCGCCCGAACGGCTCGTTGCTCTCGACCGGCCAGACCTACTGCTACGGGCAGGGCGTCCCGGGTGACACGGGCTGCACCACGCTCAGGGTGCTCGGCACGGCCACCACGCCGTACAAGATCGTCACCCGGGGCTGGCTGGATGTGCGCAACCGGCACCGCCAGGACCGGACGGAGCCGCTGCGGCCGGGCAAGGACTACACCTTCACCTGGGACTTCCAGCCGACGGACTACGTGTTCAAGAAGGGCCACCGGCTGGGCCTGGTGATCATCTCGACCGACTACGACTACACCCTGCGCTACCCGCCGGGCACCGAGATCACGGTGTCGCCGGGACACTCGTCCCTGCGGCTGCCGCTGGTCACGCCAGCGCGCTGGTGATCGAGTCGAGCGGCCCGACCTCCCAGAGGGCGGTCAGCGCAGTGGCGGCCATGATCCGCACACCCATCGCGATCGCCCTCTCGTCCACGTCGAACGTGCCCTGGTGGATGTCGTAGGTCACGCCGCCCGGTGAGCGGGTGCCCAGACGGGCGAACGCGCCGGGAATCGACTCGAGGTACCAAGCGAAGTCCTCGCCGCCGAGCGACTGCTGGGTCGGGATCACCGCACCCGCGCCCAGCACGCGCTCGGCGGCCTCGGCCAGCATCTCGACGCTGACCTCGTCGTTGACCACCGGCGGCACGCCGCGCTTGTAGTCCATCTCGGCCTCGATGCCGTAGGCGCCGGCCACCGACTCCAGCAGGGACTTGATCAGGTCGGGTGCGGCGTGCCAGGCATTCTCGTCGAGGCAGCGCACGGTGCCTTCGGCGATGCCGTCGTCGGGGATCGCGTTGGCCGCCGTGCCGGCCTCGACCCGGCCCCAGACGAGGCTGAGCGAGGAACGCGGGTCGACGCGGCGCGACAGGGCGGCGGGCAGCTCGGTGAGGATCTTGGCGAGGGCGAAGACCAGGTCGGCGGTCAGGTGCGGGCGCGCGGTGTGGCCGCCGGGTCCCGAGACCCGGATGCTCAGCTTGTCGCAGGCCGAGGTGATCGGGCCCGCTCTGAGCCCGACCTGGCCGACGTCCACGCGCGGGTCGCAGTGCAGGCCGAAGATGCGGTCGACGCCGCTGATGCCGCCGTGCGCCATGACCTCGAGCGCGCCGCCCGGCAGCTCCTCGGCGGGCTGGAAGATCAGCCTGACCCGGCCGGGCAGGAGGCCGGCGGCGGCCTGCTGGGCGAGGAAGAGCGAGGTGCCGAGCAGCACAGCGGTGTGCACGTCATGGCCGCAGGCGTGGCAGGCGCCGCCAATGCTCGAGCGGTAGGACACGTCCTTCTCGTCGTGCAGCGGCAGCGCGTCGATGTCCGCGCGCAGCGCGACGGTCGGGCCGTCTCCGCTGCCCACGTCGCAGATGAGGCCGGTGCCCCGGGGAAGCACCGAAGGCGTCAGCCCGGCGGCGGTGAGCCGATCGGCGATCCGCTGTGTCGTGCGATATTCGGCGAAGGCCAGCTCAGGATGCATGTGGAGGTCGCGGCGGAATGCCACGAGATCCTGCTCGGTCTCCGCCAGGAACGCGTCGAGTTCGCCCCGAAGCTCACGTCCCCGCATATGTCACCATCCCGTCCATGCCGCGCGCCCCAATATGTCTGACCACCGCGGCTCATGCGCTGTGAAAGCTCGTCCTTCCGCCGTGGCCACCCGGTCGAGCGGCCGCTCGGCGAATCAAAAAACACACCCGCTGGTTCGGGTGCGCGAGATCGTCAGCATGGGCTATGCGCTCGTCAGTCGCGAGTGCCGCTGCAGCCCGGGTGCACAGCGGTCGGCCGTGTGCCCGATGGCGATGCTTCGACTCTATCGCTCGCGCGCGAGTTCCTGCCGACAGATACACCAAAAGTTAGCCGACGGCACGCCCGTAACCTCGGGTGGTGACGTTAGGTGAACGTCAGCCTGATCCGGAAATAGTCACAAGGGATCATTAGATGGTGACCCGATGCCGCCTGTTCCAAACGTGGTCGGCGATTCCGAATCCTGTCACCTTCTGTCATGGTCATCACACTTCGGCGGTGGCTGCATTTGAGAAGAATGCGTGTTTCACTCGCAATATGATCACTAATATCCCGTTCGGGGAGAAGTATGCTGGGTTGAGCATCTTCGAGCCGAGTGAGGGGACCCTGGTGGTCGTGCCCTCGCTCTCCCTTCCGCAGGACGAGCTCCGCCGCATCACGGCGGCCAGGTCCTACGAGGAGCGCCTGCTGTTCCTGCTGCTGACGCTCCGCGAACCCGGGGTAAAGGTGGTCTACCTCTCCTCCGCGCCGATTGATCCCGACATCATCGACTACTACTTCGCCTTCCTGCCCGATCCGGATGACGCCGCCAAGCGGCTCACGTTGATCACGCTCGACGATCCCTGGTCTCAGCCGTTGACCAGGAGCGTGCTCGAGCGCCCGGATGTGATCGAGCAACTGCGGTCGGAGATCAACGGTGACGCGTGGATCGTGCCGTTCGTCCTCAGCGAACTCGAGGAGGAGCTCGCGTCGTTACTCAACGTGCCCCTCTACGGTCCGGCCACCTCTTTCGCCTATTACGGCTCCAAGAGCGGCGGACGCGAGTTGGGCCACGAGGCGGGCGTGCCGATGGCGCGCGGCTTCGGCGACCTGCGGACCTCGTCGGAGATCGAGGAGGCGATCGAGGCGCTGCCGGGCGAACGGGTGATCGTCAAGCTGAACGACGCCTACTCCGGGCTGGGCAACGCGATCGTCACCAAGACCGACAGGTCGCTGACCAGTTTCGCGATGGCAGGCGAGAGCTGGGACACGTTCTCTGTGAAGATCAGGGACCGCGGGGCGGTGGTCGAGGAGTACATCGAGCACCGGCCGCTCTACTACCCCAGCGCGCTGGCCTGCATCACGCCGGGCGGCCACGCGCAGGTGCTGGCCACGCACGACCAGGTGCTCGGCGGCGCCAACGGCCACGTTTACCAAGGCTGCACGTTCCCTGCCGCGCCCGAGTATCGCGCCGAGGTGGGCGCCTCGGCCGAGCGGATCGCCGGCGTGCTGGCCGAGCGGGGCGTGGTAGGAGTCTTCGGGATGGACTTCTTCGCACTGAAGGCCGACGCCGGATACGCGGCGCTGCTGTGCGAGATCAACCTGCGCATCGGCGGCACGACGCATCCGTTCGGCGCGGCCGTGCTGACGACCGGGGCCGCATACGATCCCGCGACCGGCCTGCTCATGGCCGGCGACCAGCCGAAGTATTACACCGCGACCGACAACTGCGCCTCCTCCTGCCTGCGCGGGCGCACCCCGGGCGAGGTCGTGCGCACCGCGGACCGGCTCGGCATCGGGTTCGACGCCGAACGGCGTACCGGCAACGTCTTCCACTTGCTCGGGGCCGTTCCCGAGCATGGGAAGCTGGGCTTCACCTCGATAGGCGACTCGCGAGAGGAGGCCGACGAGCTGCACGCGCTTACCCGGCGTCTCCTCTGCGGTTCCTGAGTCCCCGCCAGCCGATGGCGGCCAGCACGAGGGCGAGGATGATGTTCACCGCGATCAAGATGCCGTGGACGACATAGAAGCTGGTTGGATGCCCGTCCTGCAGGTTAAACCCGAGATTCACCCACTCGAAGACCATGAACGCGCCGAGCGCGATCAGGAATCCGGCGATCTTTCGTGACATTAGTGCCTCTCTGGTATCGAAGGTGGATCTTCGGGGGATGTGTCGCCACATGGGCATTCACACGAAGCTACGCTGAGACCGCCATGTGGACAAAAATCGTGCCGGTAACGGCACTCATCGCCTCGGTCTCGCTCACCGGAGGGACCGCATATGCCGCACCGACGACACCCGTCGGTGGCGAGGCGCTGGGCAGCCGCGGCCTGGTGGCGCCCCAAGGCGTCAAGAAGCCGCCCAAGAGCAAGGCTACTTCGTACGTCATCGCGGACGTGGGCACGGGCCAGGTGCTCGCCGCCAAGGACGCCCACGGGCGTTACCTGCCGGCCAGCACGCTGAAGACGCTGACCGCGCTCACGCTCATCCCCAAGCTCGACAAGAACCGCAAGATCCGGCCCAGCCAGAACGCCTGCAACCAGGAGGGCAGCGCGGTCGGTCTGACGCCGAAGACGACGTACAAGGTCGAGGACCTGTTCAGGGCGTTGATGATGTCCTCGGGCAACGACGCGGCCATGGCCCTGGCGGAGACGAACGGCGGCCTCGCGAAGACGATGGCGGACATGAACGCCGAGGCCAAGCGACTGCAGGCGTACGACACCGTGGCCAAGACGCCGAGCGGCCTGGACAAACCCGGGCAGAGCAGCTCTGCCTACGACCTGGCGCTCATCGCCCGCGCCGGCCTGGCCAACCCCGATTTCACCCGCTACATCAGCACGAAGGTCGCGAACTTCCCGGCGCCCAAGGGCAAGCACTACCAGATCAGCAACCACAACAAGCTGCTCTGGCGCTACAACGGCATGGTCGGCGTCAAGAACGGCTGGACCACGAAGGCGCACGCCAGCTTCGTCGGCGCGGCCACCCGCGGCGGCCACACGATCGTGGTGAGCATCATGCGGCACGAGGGCGGCTTCTGGGACGAAGTGGCCTCGCTGCTCGACTGGGGTTTCTCGGTCAGGGGCAAGGCCACGCCGGTCGGGCAGCTGGTCGACCCGCTCCCCGCAGGCCTGACCGCCCCGCAGCAACAGGTGTCCGCGCCGCCGGCCACGCAGGTCACCCCGGCGCCGCAGCCGCCGCTGCTGGACACGGCCGCGCGGAACCAGGACGCCTCCACCAAGACGGTCGGGTCGGTGGTGATCGGCGGCGGGCTGTTGTTCGGGCTGATCTACCTCTGGTACGGCATCCGCCGCAAGCGCTCCAGATCACGCTTCTGACGCCGGCGGCGGCGTCGGGGACGGCGGCGGGCAGAGTCCCGCCGTCGCCGTCCACGCGGCGACATAGAGCACGAGCCTGGCGGAGAAGTTGATCCAGACCAGCAGGCCCACGATGACGGCGAACGTGCCGTAGACCGGGTTGCCCAGCGTCTGCCCCAGCAGCAGCGTGGCGAGTTGCTTGAGCACGCCGAAGCCCATCGCGCCCAGCAACGCACCTCTGGCGATCACGCGGAACGGCTGGGTCAGCCTGGCCACCCAGCCGAGCAGGATCAGGAACAACAACCAGTCGGCGCCCACGCTCGCCGCCACCCCGGCCAGCCGCAACCCGGTGGTGGCCAGGGCGGACTCGCTGCCGAACAGGAACTCCAGCACGTTGTCCGTGGCCGTGGTGGCGAACCCGGCCACCAGAACCGAGGAGATCATCGTCACGCCGATCATGGCGATCGAGGCCAGGTCGCGGAGCTTGCCCAGGAAGAAGGTGAGCGGCGGCTCGGTGGTCATGGACATCTCGCGCAACGCCCCGCGCAGCGCGTCCATCGCGCCGAGCCCGGCGTAGAGGAGGCCGAGCAGGCCGATGATCCCGGCGGTCTCCTTGGCCTTGGAGATGGCGTCGAGGTCCAGCTGGCCGGCGATCCCCGGCAGCCGCTCGACGATCGCCGCCTCCAGCGCCTCCCTGGTCGTCTCGCTGGTCGCCACCACGAGCCCGAGCACCGCGTACGACAGCGCCATCAGCGGGAAGAACGACAGGAACGCGAAGTAGGTGACCGCGCCCGCCAGCCGGTCGCCGAACTGCACCTGGTAGCGCTGCACGGCCCTGATGAGATGATCGACCGACAGCCTGCGGACCCGCCAGTCATCCACCTTGCCGCGGCCCCAGGCCTTGGCCTCCTCGATCCGCTCCGCCAGGCCTGCCATCACGCCCTACCTGTTCATGGCCTCACTACGGCGTCGGCGGACTCCCGCAGGGAGGCGAGGACCGCCGATAGGTCGTGGTGGAGCACCTGCCCATCTCGCTTGACGACACGCCCCGCGACCAGGACTGTGTCGACGCAGCTGGTGTCGGCGTTCAACACTACGGCCCCGATCGGGTCGTGGGCGGCGGCCATGCCCAGCCGATCCGTGCGCAACAGCACCAGATCCGCCTGCTTGCCGGGCCGCAGCGAGCCGATGACGTCGTCCATGCCGAGCACCTGGGCGCCCTCGATGGTGGCCATGCGCAGCGCGTCGCGGGTGGTGAAGCCGAGGCCGGCGCCGTCCGGACGGCCGCGTTCGAGCAGGTGGATCGTCCGCATCAGGGAGAACATGTCGCCGGGCGAGCAGACCACGGTGTCGGCGCCGAGCCCGGTCGGTACGCCTGCCGCCCTGGCCCGCCCGGTGGCCGGGTAACCGATTCCCAGGTTCATCTCGTCCACCGGCGCGAGCGAGACGCTGCCGCCACTGCCGGCGATGCGCTTGAACTCCTCATCGGTGTAGTACAGGGCGTGCACGAAGGTCGTCGGGATGTCGAGCAGGCCGTTCGCCTCCAGGAAATCCAGACCGGTGCTCTCCGGGCTGTTTCCGAGATGGCAGGTGACCGGAAGATCGAGCTCCCTGGCCAGCCGCCACTCCGCCAGCGCGCGCTCCTCCCCCGCGATCTCCGGCCCCAGGGCGGCGAGGGCCATCGTGACCAGGCCGTCCGGCAGCAGGCCGCGGACCCGCCGCGTCTCGCTCGCGAGGCCGTCCGGCTCGCCACCGTGGCAGTAGCCGAACACTGCCCTGACGCCCGACTCACGCAAGGCCTCGATGGCCGCGTCGGCGTGGGCGGGGGTCAGCTGGATGTGCGACCAGTCGAGCAGCGTGGTGATGCCAGCGTCGAGGCACTCCAGCGCGCCCCCGAGGTTACCGGCGTAGACGTCCTGCGGACGGTAGCGGGGTGCGAGCTCACCGACGACGCGCCGCAGGTACCCGGGGAAGTCGATGTCGGGAGCGGTCGCCCTGATGGCGGCCTGCCAGGTGTGCCGGTGGGTGTCGACGAAGCCGGGGAGCACGATCCGCCCGGTCGCGTCGATCACCTCCGCGCCCGGGACGTCCGGCAGGCCTGGGCCCACCTCGGCGATCGCGCCACCCTCGATCCGCACGTCTGCGCGGCCGAGGACGACGGGCTCCGGCTCGGTGTCGATGACGACGCCATTCTTGATCAACACGGTACTTGTCATGACAGAAAGCTTAATAAGAAGCTTTTCTAAAAGCAACCTAGATCCGGGTATCCTCGATGACGTGAAACCAGATGAGATCGACGCGCTGGCCACCCTCTGGAAAGAGACGGGCATGTCGTCGTCGCTCATCGCCACGCTCGAGCTCGGCAAGCGCATCAACCGGCTGCACCTGCTCTTGGAGCAGGCGGTCAAGGCGGAGCTCGCCGAAGTGGGGTTGACCTACGCCGAGTTCGACGTGCTGATGACGCTGAAGCGGGCGCCGGAGTGCCGGATGAAGCCGAGCGAGTTGTCGAAGGCGCTGCTTCTCACCTCGGGGGGCATCAGCAATGTCCTGCAGCGGCTGACGAGCGCCGGATACGTGGGGCGCGAGGCCAACGAGGGAGACGCCCGCAGCCGCTGGGTACAGCTGACGGACAAGGGACAGCGCGTGGCCGAGGCGGGCCTGGAGGCCTCGTCGCGGGCCTACACGGAGGTGACGGCCGGGATCCCGGAGGAGACGGTGCGGCGGGCTGCGGACGTGCTCCGTGAGGTCCTGGCCCCCATGAGCCGCCGCCGCTACCGCTAGCCCAGATCGTGCCGGTCGGCCCAGGCCGAGATCGCGGCGGCGATGACCTCGGGCCGGTCCTCCGCCGCGTGGTGCCCGGCGGGGCCGCCGTGCTCCGTCCCCAGGGCGGCGATGTTGTCCGCACACCAGGCGGCCATCCGCGGCGTGATCAGCAGGGTCGGCGAGGAGTCGAAGGTGAGCAACAGCTTGGGCACGTCACCGCTGGCCCCCAGCCACTTGAGGTAGCCCTGGATGCGCTCCGCCACGTCGGCCGGCTCTCCGTCGAGCGGCAGCGAACGTGCCCACTCCAGCAACGGCCGCCGGCTCTCGCGCGACGGGTACGGCGCCAGGTAGGGCGCCTTCTCCTCATCACTCAAGGGCGTCAGCACCCCTCCCGTGAACGCGGTGTCCACGAGGAAGTTCTGATCGAGCACCAGCGACTCCCCCTCGGGGCCGCGGATGGCCTCGGCGCGGGCGCGCGGCCTGTCACCGAGCTCGTCCCAGCTCATCCCCCGCAGGATGGTTTCGAAGAACGCCACGCCCCGCACTCGATCCGGGTGACGGGAGGCCCAGTCGAAGGCGAGCGAGCCACCCCAGTCGTGGCCGACGAGCACCACGTCGCGCAGCTCGAGGGCGTCGAACCAGGCGTCGAGGTAGCGGGCGTGGTCGGCGAACCGGTAGGGGATGTCGGGCTTGCCCGAGCGGCCCATGCCGATGAGGTCCGGGGCGAGCAGGCGGCGCCCGGCGCCGGCCACTCCCGGCAGCACGTTCCGCCACGCGTGGGAGGAGGCCGGGTTGCCGTGCAGGAAGACGAAGGGGATGCCGTCGCCCGCGTCCTCGTAGGCGATGGTCGAGTCGAGCACGTCGATCGTCTTGGACATGACGCCTCTTTCGTTTGTCAAACTAACGTTTATGTCACTAACGAACGTACATCGTTAGTGCCACTAACGCAAGCGATATGATCGGCGGCATGACCTGGGACGCCATGGACGACCACCATCCCTCCGCCCGGCTGCGGCGCCTGCCCAGCCGCATGTTGGCGATGATCGCGATGCAGGCCGACCGGCTCGTGAGCGAAGGGCTGGCCCAAATGGACGCCCGCAAGTGGCACTACGCGGCGCTCGTGGCGCTGAGCGAGTCCGGGCCGGTCAGCCAGGCGGAGCTGAGCAAGCGCACCGGCATCTACCGCAGCGACCTGGTCTCCGTGATCAATGAGCTGGCCGAACGCGGCTTCGTCGAGCGCGCACCCGACCCCGCCGACCGCCGCCGCAACGTCATCACCGTCACCGAGCGGGGCCGCGGGCACCTGGAGCGCCTCGACAAGCTCATCACCGAGCTGCAGGACGACGTGCTCGCGCCCTTGACCCGACCGGAACGCGAGCAGCTGACCGACCTCCTGGCCCGCGTTCTAGAGCATCATTCGCGTTCTCGCGCCTCCTGAGCTGCGCGGAAACCAGGGCAGGGCACGGTCTGGAGCCCTAACCTGTGGGGTGCTGAACCGAGCCAGGAGGCGCCCACACCCATGACCGAAATAAGCACCGGGCAGATGGTCAGACTCCAGCGCGAGCGGCGGGGCATGAGCACCACCGCGCTGGCGACCCAGGCCGGATGCACTCCCCGGCACATCGAGCTGATCGAGCACGGCAAGCGCACACCCTCACTGCCCCTCCTGCGGGAGATCGCCAAGGTGCTGGGCGTACGCACCGCGGTGCTGTTAGGAGAAACCCCGCGCGACTCCCACGAGCCGAGCCGGCCGCAGATCAGCGACATCGAGCGCGCGTTGTTCACCTGCCGCTCGTCGGCGCCCGACCTCGAGCCGCCCGACGCCGAGCAGCTGTCGGAGCGGGTCGCGGACGCGCGCACCTCCTGGTTCACCTCGACGCGCCGCTACTCGATCCTGATGGCGGCGCTGCCGTCCCTGGTGACCGACGCCGAGAGCCTGGCGGCCGAGCGCACGCCGCGGTCCTGCGGAGTCGCGGCGGACGCGTACCTTCTGGCCAGGGGTGTGCTCAAGCACCTTCAGCGGGTGGACCTCTCGCATCTCGCGGCGGACCGGGCCATGCGCTTCGCGGAGGAGTCCGAGGACCCGCTGATGATCGCGTGGGCGTACTGGAGCCTCGGGCAGTCGATGTTGTCCGACGACATGCACCAGATCGCGTACGAGCTCGGGCGGCGCGGCATCGAGCTCATCGAGCCGCACGTCGCCGACGGCGATCAGCGCCACGTCAAGGCGCTCGGCGCGCTGCACCTGCTCGCCGCCGTCGGCGAGGCCCGCTCCGGCGACGACGACCGGGCCAGGGAACGGCTACGCGGGCCCGCGACGCAACTCGCCGAACGTGTGCAGGACTCGGCGAACGTCTACGATCTGGCCTTCTTCGGACCCGCCAACGTCGCCATCCACATGGCCGGCATCGAGAGCGACGTCGGCCGGCCCGAAGACGTGCTGCGCATCGCAGACGACATCGACCTGCGCCACACCCCGTCCATCGAGCGGCGAGCCACTCATCTCGGCCACGTCGCGCGCGCCTGCGAGGACGTGGGCGACGATGCGGCGAGCCTGCTGCACCTGCTGCGCATCGAGCGCGAAAGCCCTGAGGAGCTCGACCACAAGCTGCTGCTGAGGGAGATGGTCCGGTCGCTGGCGCGGCGGGCGCGGCCCTCGTGGGCGCCGGAGGTTCGCCATCTCGCCGAACGCCACGGCATCCTCAACTGAATCGCGAACTAAGAGTTCGGACTTTGCGAACGGGGAGATCTGTCGCTCGAGTTCGTCACGGAACGACACGTCAATGACACGCTGCGTTCATGACCACAGCGCCGAGTGCCGATTTCGTCATGGCACGACTACAGCAGGAAGCCGTGCGTGAGTTTCCCGGGTGGGCCTTCGAACGGGATTGTTCCAGCTGGACCGCCGTTCACGGCGACATCCGGTTCACCAGGCCCACCCTGGCTGCCCTCCGCGCGATTCTGCGCATCCACCGGGCGACGCGGCATCGCTGAGGGCGGGCCGCGGAGCCCTGAGCGCCGTGGAGGGCCCAGGTGTCAGAGCTTGGGGAGGAAGCCGACGCGGTCGCGGACGGCGGCCATGGTCTGCCTGGCCACCGCCGACGCACGCTCCGCCCCCAGGGCCAGCAGCCGGTCCAGCTCCTTCTCGTCCGACAGCAGCTTCTCCGTGCGCTCCCTGATCGGCGTGAACGTCTCCACGACCACCTCGGCGACGTCCTTCTTGAACGTGCCGTATCCCTGCCCCGCATAGCGGGCGACGAGCTCAGGGATCGGCGTACCGGTCAGCGCGGACTGGATCCGGAGCAAGTTGGAGATGCCGGGCTTGTCGTCCTCGTCGAACAGGACCTCCGTGCCCGTGTCCGTGACCGCTCGCATGATCTTCTTCTTCAGCGGGCCCGGCTGCTCCAGGACGTCCAGGATCCCGGCCGGGCTCGACGACGACTTCGACATCTTCGACGTCGGGTCCTGCAGGTCGGTGATCTTCTCGACTTCCTTGAGGATGTAGGGATCCGGCAGCGTGAACGTGTCACCGAAGCGGTGGTTGAAACGCTGCCCCAGGTCGCGGGTCAGCTCCAGATGCTGCTTCTGGTCGGCGCCCACCGGCACCGCGTTGGCCTGGTAGAGCAGGATGTCGGCGGCCTGCAGGATCGGGTAGGTGAACAGGCCGACGCTGGCCGCGCTCTCCCCGAACTTGGCGGACTTGTCCTTGAACTGCGTCATCCTGCCCGCCTCGCCCATGCCGGTGAGGCAAATCAGGACCCAGGCGAGCTCGGTGTGCTCACGTACGTGCGACTGCACGAAGACCGTGGAACGCTCCGGGTCCAGGCCCGCGGCGAAGAGCTGCGCGGCGGCCACGCGGCTGCGCCGGCGCAGGGCGGCGGGCTCGGTCGGCACGGTGATCGCGTGGAGATCGACCACGCAGTAGAAGGCGTCGTGGGTCTCCTGCAGGGTGACCCACTGGCGAACGGCACCCAGGTAGTTGCCCAGGTGGAAAGAGTCCGCGGTGGGCTGGATGCCGGAGAGTACACGAGGTCTGGCCATAGCACGCAATTGTGTCAGGAATCCTGGTCGGGCGGCGACTCGACGACCGCTCGGCGCTTCACCCTCACCCGGGCGACACGGCGCCCGTCGAGCTCGGTGACGGTCAGCTCGAATCCCGAGACCTCCACGCGTTCACCGAGGACGGGCACGTGGCCCAGCATGGCCATCACGAACCCGCCCAGCGTCTCGTAGGGGCCGTCGGGCAGCCTGATGCCGGTCTCGGTGGCGAAGTCGTTGAGGTTCGTCAGGCCGTCGATCTCGATCTCGCCGGCGGGCAGGACGACGACGTCCTCTTCGATGTCGTACTCGTCCCTGATGTCGCCGATCAGCTCCTCGACCAGGTCCTCCATGGTGACGATGCCGGCGGTGCCGCCGTATTCGTCCACCACGATCGCCAGGTGCTGGCCCTCGTCGCGCATCTCGTTCAGCGTGGTCAGCAGGCGTTTGGAGGCGGGCACGAACTTGGCGGGGCGGATGGGCACGACCGCGCTGATGGGCTCGGTGCGGCCGGCGAGCTCGGGGTCGAGGATGTCACGTACGTGGACGAAGCCGATGACCTCGTCGTACGACTCGCGGTAGACCGGGAATCGGGAGTGCGGCAGCCTGGCGACCTCGCGCGCCGCGTCGACCAGCGGCGTGTCGGCCTCCATGAACTCCACCTCCGTGCGCGGCAGCATCACCTCCCTGAGCTGCCGTTTCCCGGCGGCGAACACCTCGCCGATCAGCTTGCGCTCGTCGGCGGTCAGGTCGGTGTGCCCGACCACCATGTCGCGCAGCTCCTCGGTGGTGACCTCCTCCCTGTCGGCCTTCGGGTTGCCGCCGAGCAACCTGACCACGCCGTCGGTGGACTTCGACAACATCCAGATGATCGGGCGCGACAGGTGGGCGATCCAGTCCAGGAACGGCGCCACGACCAACGACAGGCCCTCGGCCCGCTGCAGGGCCAGCCGCTTGGGGGCGAGCTCGCCGAGCACGAGCGACACGTACGAGATCGCCAGCGTGACCAGCACGAGCGCGAGCACGGGCGACACGGCCGCGGGCACCCGCCACGTCTCGAGGACAGGCACCAGCTGCGCCGCCAGGCGGTCGGCGCCGAACGCGGCCGACAACATGGTGGCCACGGTGACGCCGATCTGCACGGCGGACAGGAACCGGTTGGGGTCCTGGGTGAGTTTGGCCACGCGTTCGCCCCGGCGGCCGTGGGTGGCGAGCTTGCGGACCTGGCTCTCCCTGAGGGAGACGATCGCCATTTCGGCCGCGGCGAAGAAGCCCCCGATCAAAATGAAGAGCAGAACCAGGGCGATGTTGGCCGCGACGGTGTCAAACATGGTGGTTGGCAGCGTACTCGTGTGGTTTCCAGCGTATGCTGAACGGCAAGCCATACAAAATCAAACATATTTGAACAGGAGCCAACATGAGACTGCTGGTCACCGGAGGGGCCGGATATGTCGGCAGCGTCGTCGCGGCGCAGCTCGTCGAGGCGGGACACGAGGTGACCGTCCTCGACGACCTGTCGACCGGACATGAGGACGCGGTGCCGGAGGGCGCCCGTTTCGTCCGGGCGGAGATCGCCGACGCAGGCGATGTGCTCGACGGCATGGACGCGGTGCTGCACTTCGCGGCCAAGTCGCTGGTGGGCGAGTCGGTGCAGAAGCCGGGGCTCTACTGGGACAACAACCTCGGCGGCACGCTGGCGCTGCTCGAGGCCATGCGGGACAAGGGTGTGGGCAAGATCGTCTTCTCCTCGACCGCGGCCACGTACGGCGAGCCCGAGCGCTCCCCGATCCAGGAGGACGACCCGACGCGCCCGACCAACCCCTACGGCGCCTCCAAGCTGGCCGTGGACACCGCGTTGAGCGCGTACGCGCGCATCCGCGGGCTGGGCGCGGTGAGCCTGCGCTACTTCAACGTGGCCGGCGCCTACGGCCGCTACCGCGAGCGGCACGCCATCGAGACCCACCTCATCCCGAACGTGCTGAAGGTCGCCACCGGCGAGCGCGCCTCGGTGAGCGTGTTCGGCACCGACTACCCGACGCCGGACGGGACCTGCGTGCGCGACTACATCCACGTGACCGACCTGTCGCGGGCGCACCTGCTGGCGCTGGAGTCGATCACGCCGGGCGAGCACAAGATCTACAACCTGGGCAGCGGCACCGGGTTCAGCGTGCAGGAGGTGATCTCGGTCTGCCGCGAGGTCACCGGCCACGAGATCCCCGCCGAGGTGGGCGAGCGCCGGGCCGGCGACCCCGCCGTGCTGGTGGCCTCGTCCGCGAAGATCCAGCGCGAGCTGGGCTGGAAAGCGGAGCGGCCGGCGCTGCGCGACATCGTCTCCGACGCATGGGACGCGCTTTCCGGCAAATGAGCCGTTCCGGCAAAAGGGTCATTCACCGAAAAGAGTCATGTCGCGGCCAAATATGTGCTGTGATATCGAAACGTGAGGAGCTTTTCACCAAGGGTCACGAAGCTGATCTTCGGTGCGCTCGTGGCGATGGGCAGCCTCCTTGCCGCCGCGGGTGTCATCTTCACGACGCCGCAGCCCGCTCCTGCCGTGCAACCCACGTCCTGCCCCATGCAGAGCGGCGTGAGTCCATGAGAAAGCCCCCCGCACCGGGCGAGGGGCTTTCGCGCAGGGCCGTCAGATGAGGCCGAGCTCCTTCACGGCGGTGCGCTCCTCCTCCAGCTCACTGACGCTGGCGTCGATCCGCTCGCGGGAGAAGGCGTCGATCTCGAGGCCCTGGATGATCTCGAACGTGCCGTTCGCCGCGCGGACGGGGAACGACGAGATGAGGCCCTCGGGCACCCCGTAGGAGCCGTCGGAGACGACGGCGGCCGAGGTCCAGTCGGTGCCGTTGACCCAGTCGTAGACGTGGTCGACGGCGGCGTTGGCGGCCGAGGCGGCCGAGGAGGCGCCGCGCGCCTCGATGATGGCGGCGCCGCGCTTGGCCACCGTCGGGATGAACGTCTCCTTCAGCCACTCCGCGTCGACCTGCTCGGCCGCGACCTTGCCGCCGACCTCGGCGTGGAACAGGTCGGGGTATTGCGTCGCGGAGTGGTTGCCCCAGATCGTCATCTTCTTGATCTCGGTGACCGGGACCTGGAGCTTGGCCGCGAGCTGCGACAGCGCGCGGTTGTGGTCGAGCCTCGTCATCGCGGTGAAGCGGTCGGCCGGCACGTCGGGCGCGTGCTGCTGGGCGATGAGCGCGTTGGTGTTGGCGGGGTTGCCCACGACCAGGACCCTGATGTCGTCGGCGGCGTGGTCGTTGATCGCCTTGCCCTGAGGGCCGAAGATGCCGCCGTTGGCGCCGAGCAGGTCGCCGCGCTCCATGCCGGCCTTGCGCGGCATGGCGCCGACGAGCAGGCCGACATTGGCCCCGTTGAAGGCGACGTTGGGGTCGTCGGTGATCTCGATGCCGGACAGCAGCGGGAACGCGCAGTCGTCCAGCTCCATCGCGGTGCCCTCGGCCGCCTTCAGGGCCGGCGTGATCTCCAGCAGGCTCAGCTTGACCGGCACGTCGGCGCCGAGCAGCTGCCCCGACGCGATGCGGAACAGCAGTGCGTAGCCGATCTGGCCGGCGGCTCCGGTGACGGTCACCTTGACGGGCGCAGTGGCTGACGACGCCATGGCCTTTCCCCTAACTCGCAGCAGGATTGTTGACGTTCGGGATGTTACTCCCTCGTCATCGGCAGGTTTCCATCGCGGGTTGCTCCAGCTCCGGTTTGAAGTCAACCTTGCCGAAATACTTGGCGATGAGCTGCTTGAGCTGGCCGCTGCTGTAGAGGTCGGCGATGATGCCGTTCACCGCCTTGCAGGTCTTCGCATCACCGTTCCTGATGCCCACGGCGTAGCGCTCGTTGCTCAGCTTGGCGCCGAGGATCTTGTAGCGGTGGTTCTCCCGGTTGGCGAAGCCGGCCAGGATGAGGTCCTCGCCGGGGATCGCGTCCACCTCGCCGCTCCTGAGCTTGTCCATGCAGATGGCCATGTCGGCGGCGGGCACGGGCTTGACCTTCACCCGGTCCTGGACATCGCCAACGGTCGGGCTGTTGGGGGCGCAGATCCTCTTGTTCTCGAGGTCCTCGAGCGCGTCGATGCCGCTGCCGGCCAGGACCATGACGTCGCGGTGCGCCATGTAGTAGGGGCCCGCGAACTCGGTCGGGCCCTTGTCGACCGCGAAGGTCGCGACGACGAGGTCCATCCTGCCTTCGGCCAGCCCCAACGGCCGGTCGTCCCGGCTGACCCTGACGAACTGCGTTTCCGTGGCGCCTAACCCCGCGGCGATGCGTTTGGCGATCTCGATGTCGAAGCCCTGGAAGTCGTCGCCGTCCTGCAGTCCGATGCCGGGCAGGTCGCCCTTCACGCCGATCACGATCTTCCCGGTCTGCGCGACCTTGTCCGCCACCGAGGCGAACGAGCGCGTGGGCTCCTGGGTCGGTTCGGGCTCCTCCTCGAGCGCGAGCGGCGACCAGCCGTTGAGCGCCAGCGCGAGCGCCGCGGCGGCGACCAGCACGAGCGCGGTGCCGAAGGCGATCCACACCTTGGCACGGCGGCGCCGCGGCGGCCCTGACGGCTCGGTCGCCGGGTTCGGCGCCCGCCCGGCGTCCGATGGCGCGGATCCGCCTCGATGCCCGCCGGGCATCACCGACACGGCCCTCTGCCCCGTCACGGCCCCCTGTCCCGTCACGGCCCCCGGGCCTGAAACGGGTGCTTCCTCCTGAGCCGCAGGGCCAGACTGGGACGGCACCAGCGAAGCGGAGCCCCTGTCGGTGATCGATCCGGCCGACACCCTCATGAACGGCGTGGTGTCGTCGCTGGCGACCTGCACGCCCCTGGTCAGCACGGCCGTGGACGCCCCCACCCCGGTCGACTGCCCGAGCAGCCGCAGCAGGATCTGGTCGGCCGACGGCCGCTCCACGGCCGCCTTGGCCAGCGCGGAGCCGACCACGCTGCGCAGCGGCTCCGGCATCATGCCGACGTCGACCTCATGGTTGAGAATCCGGTTGAGCACGGTGGCGATGGACTTGCCCTCGAACACGGCCTTCCCGGTCGCCGCGAACGCGATGGTCGCGCCCCAGGAGAACACGTCGGTGTAAGGACCGATGTCGTCCCCGGCGATCTGCTCCGGCGCCATGTAGGCGGGCGTGCCGATGGCCCGGCTGGTGATCGTGCCCGTGGAGTCGATGATCCGGGCGATGCCGAAATCCACCACCCGCGGCCCGTCGGCGGCGATCAGCACATTGTCGGGCTTGAAGTCCCTGTGCACGATCTGCGCGTGGTGGATGGCGGTGAGCGCGGTCGCGGTGCCGATCGCGAGCCGGTCGAGCGCCGTGCCGGTGAGCGGCCCGTCGGTATCGACGATGTCCCTGAGCGACCGGCCGTCGATATATTCACTGGCGATGTACGGCGTGTCGCCGTCGAGATCGGCCTCGATCACTCTGGCCGTGCAGAACGACGCCACCCGCTGCGCCGCCTTCAACTCCCTGGCGAAACGCGACCTCGCGATCGTGTCACCGCTGAACTTCACGTGCAGCAACTTGATGGCGGCGCGCTCGCCCTCGTCGTTGACGCCCAGGTAGACGATGCCCTGACCACCCTCCCCGACCCGTCCGGACAGCCGGAATGACCCCAGGTGAGTGGGATCACCGGCCATCAACGGCGAGATCTGCGGCATTCGTCATCCCCACGTTTACATCAACCCCAACGACGCAAACTTTACGACGCTCAGCAACCTCTCAGGGTTTCGTTAACCGTTCGTGAGGTCACAAATTGCCTCCCCTGTCAGAGCCGGAAGTCAAGTGGTACCCCTTGCGCGCGCAGCCGATCACGGGGAGGCTCGAGATCATGGACCGTCCCTACGACATCGTGCTCTTCGGCGCGAGCGGGTTCACCGGCGCGCTCACGGCCGCTTATCTCGCCGGGGCCGCACCTCCCGGCACGCGGTGGGCGCTGGCCGGACGCGACCGCGCCAAGCTGGAGCGGCTCGGGCTCGACGTGCCGGTCCTCATCGCCGACGCCGCCGACCCCGCCGCGCTGGCCGAGCTCGCCCGCCAGACACGGGTCCTGGTCACCACCGTCGGCCCGTACGTCACCCACGGCGAGGCGCTGGTCGCCGCCTGCGCCGAGGCCGGCACCCACTACCTTGATCTGACGGGCGAGCCCGAGTTCGTGGACCGGACCTACCTGCGCCACCACGATCAGGCCGCCAGGACCGGCGCCAAGATCGTGCACGCTTGCGGTTTCGACTCGATCCCGTGGGATCTCGGCGTCCTCCACACCGTCAGCCTGCTCCCCGAAGGTGTCCCGCTGGCCGTCAGCGGCTTCCTGCGGGCGAGCGGGCGCCCGTCGGGCGGCACCCTGGCCACCGCCATGACCATGTTCGGCCGCGCCCGTCAGATGGCCGAGGCCGCCGCGCAGCGCCGGGCCGCCGAACCCCGCCCGAAGGGACGCAAGGTGAGCTCGGCCCCCGGCGGCCTGCGGTACGTAGGCGGATGGGCGTTGCCCATGCCCACCATCGATCCGTTCATCGTCGGCTACTCGGCCCGGCTGCTCGACCGCTACGGCCCGGACTTCACCTACCGCCAGCACTACGCCGTCAGAACGCTCCCCCAGGCAGCGGCGACGGCGGCGGGCGCCGGCGCGTTCGCGGCGCTCGCGGTCATCCCGCCGGCCCGCCGCCTGATCCAGAGCCGGCTGCGGCCGGGCGAGGGCCCCTCGCCCGAGCGGCGCGCGAAGAGCTGGTTCAAGGTCACGTTCCTGGGCCAGGGCGGGGGCGAGCGCGTCGTCACCGAGGTCGCCGGCGGCGATCCTGGGTACGGCGAGACCGCCAAGATGCTCGGCGAGTCGGCCCTGTGCCTGGCCTTCGACGACGTGCCCGACCGCGCGGGACAGCTGACGACGGCCTCGGCCATGGGCCTGCCGCTCATCGACCGCCTACGGCGCGCGGGCATCACCTTCGACAGGCGGGCCGGCTAGTAGGGCAGGCTCCACTTGGCGAACGACTTACGCAGATACGGCCCCTTGAACTTCGGGTACGCCACCGTGCTGGGATCCCCGTCGGACGTATACCGCATGTCCGGGTTGTTCTTCAGCCAGTCCAGCCAGGCGTGCGAACAGAACTGGGCGCAGTCGCCCTTCTTCTCCATGACCTTGATGCGCGGGATGCCGGCCGGGTCGTACGCCTTGCTGAACGGCGCGGGAGCCGGCGTGTAGCCCGCCAGGAAAGCGCCCTGGTGGTCGTAGTGCTTGCCGCGCATGGCCCAGTCCTTCTTGCGCGGCTGGTTGCCGTACGGCAGGGCGATCGTGGCCGGCTTGACGTAGGACAGCGAGGTGATCTGCTGGCCGATCGTGCCGATCTGCTCCTCGACCTCCTCATGCGAACGCGTGCGCAGGTCGAAGTGATCGCGCGTGTGGTTGCCGATGTCGAACCCGTTCTCCTTCAGCCAGAGCAGCATCTGGGCCTGCTCCTCCCGGCCGGTCTTGCCGAACATGTCGCGGGTCACGTAGAACGTGGCGACCGGGCGGAAGCCCGGGTTCTTGGCGGCCACGTCCTTCAGGATCGCCACAGCCGTGTCCTTCTGCGGGGCGCCCATCTGGTTCAGCGTGAGCTGCGAAGGTGAGGAGTCGTCGAAGGTCAGGACCACAGCGTGCTTGCCTGCCGGGATGTCGATCTTGCCGGTCACCATCTCGGCCGCCGTAATCGGCACATAGTCCTCCTTGGCCAGACGCTCCAGGTCCGCGCGGAACTGCTGCGGCGTGCGGTCGTCGGTCGTGGTCGGCTTCTCCACGACCCGGTGGAACATCAGCACCGGGATCTGGCCCAGTTCGTTCGCCTTGGCCTTGGCGGCGGCCTTGGCCTTGGCGGCCTTGTCCACCTTGGCCTTCGCGGCGGTGGTCGCCTTGGTGTCCGCCATCTTCGTGGTGTCGGGCTGCGAGTCGCACCCGGTCAGAAGCGCTGCGGCGGCCAGCACCCCCAGCCCACTGGAAATACGCAGTCGCATTCGAACCCCCCGAGACGCGTACGACTGTTACGAGGGGGCTCTTACCCAGGTGATCAACTACGCCACGCCGCCTCCGTGTCAAGAGATGGGAAAGGGCCCCACGTCGGCGGCTCTTTCGGCGAGAACGATGCGACGGGCGGTCAGGCCGTCTTCTTCTTGAGGGACTGTCAGGCCGCTCCTGGCCTGATCAGTTCACGTCACCGGAGGTTCGTGGCATTGGCGGACCTCCACCGGTTCGCCGGCTCCCGCGACGATCTGACGGGCGAGCTCCAGTGCTCTCGTCTCATCCGCGACGTCCACCAACCACCAGCCGGCCAGTGATTGGCTGGGCTCAGCGAACGTGCCGTCCCGCACGGCCACCGCGCCGTCTTCGAGGCTGACAACCTTCGCATGCGGCGCGAGTGCCAGCCCTTCATCGGCAAGCAGTTCACCGGACCTCTTCAGCCCTTCGGTGAACTCGATCATGAATTTGATCATTTGCTGGACCCATTCCTGAGACTTGCCGCTCAGGACGGCTTCGTCGCCGAACTGCATCAACATGTATTTCATTGCTTCCTTCCGGGGTGAGTACCTGGTCGACTTCGTGCGATGGTGACAGGACCTCCGGCCCGTCCCCTCGCCAACGCGTCGATCGCGCACCGCCGGAATCGACATGGCTCCCGAGGAAGCTTTCAGGCGTCATGGAGCGAAGCGGCATTCGTGCAGCTCAGGTCCATGGCACGCGCGCATTCTTGGCTCGAACAACGCCGCCAGTCGGGTCCAGGCCGGCTTCTGCTGTTGTCCGTGCTGGCTGAGCAGGCTGTACCGAATCGCGCCGTCAGCGCGGGCCCGGAGTCCGGCCGGGGTGGGCAGTCATGAAGGACGGCACCGTCTGAGCGCACTACTTCTTCCACGGGGTGCACACCCACCGGCCGACGGAGAAGACGCAGGCGCGGAAGCTGCGGCCGCCCCACTGGTCGACGCCCCCAGCGGTGGCGATGCTGCCACGGCGCTTGGCGTAGCAGCCGTGCCAGGAGCGCCCGCCGGTGTCCGACCAGTCGAGCGTGACCCTGTCCCCGCGCTGGAGCCCGCCGGCCAACGCATAGAAGACGTGCCGTCCCTTGTAGATCCGGTTCCAGGACTTGTCGAGATGGACATACCCGAAGGAGGTCTGGGCGCTTCCCAGGGGGGAAGACCCGTTCGCGCGCTCGTAACTGATCCGCGGCCCGCAGCTGTAGTCGATGAACCCGGGCCCCACCGCATTCGCCGCACTCGGCACCGCCAGCACCGCGACCCCTGTGGCGAGCACCGCACCAATTGCTAACTTGCGCATGTTTCCTCCTGAGGTGATCCGTTCCAAGGATCATGCGCCGCCCCGTGTTGAGAATCTGTTGAGCTTCCGTTCAGGCACTCGCGACCGTACACAGGCCGCGATCCAGCGCCCGGCGAGCGGCTCGCCGGCCCGGCAGATCCACATCCCCGCGAGGCCCGTTCCGCCCTTGGCCCAGCCCAAGGCCCGCACGGGCGGCACGTACTCGAACCGGACGCTCCAGCTGGCTCTCAGCGGTCTGCGACACCGTAGCTGCCCTTACGCGCGCAGCGGGCGGCTGCGGCCTTCCAGCCGCCCATGACTTTCCTGGCGATCTTCGTGGAGCGATAGACGATCACCTGCTCCTGCGTTCCGTAGTACTCCTGGGAGCTGAAGGTCACCGACCGCACGGCTTTGCGGCCGGTCAGCCCGACCTTGGTACTAGGGCCGGTGGCGACCGCGACGGTGCAGCAGGGGTTGGCCAGGAGCGGCTGGTCGGCTCTGTCGTCGTAGAGCCAGGTCTCCTCATAGTCGTGAACGTCATCAGGGTCGTGTCCGAAACAGCCGGGCACGTGAAGTCCGGGCGGCACCAGAAATACTGCGCCTAAGCACAGCCTCAACGGCCAGCCGTACCCGCGGTGCCCATCTCGACTCGGTTGGGTCGCCGGCCATGTACTGCCCGAACGGCACGCCCGCGGCATGCTCCGCGAGGCGCTGGCGTTCCTGTCCGCGGACTGACCCGAGCGGGGTCAACACGCACTCAACACGGGCTCAACAGCGGCCTGCCTATCTTCCTGTTCACCACACGATGAGGGAGACGAAATGAGTTTTATGAGAGTGGCCGCCATCGTCATCGGCGCCGGTGTCATCGCCGGCGGCGCGCTCCCGGCCCAGGCAGCCTCAAGCAGCGCCCGGGTCGACGCCTACATGGCCGCCTTCCCCGGCGGGACGAAGGTCAGCAACAACGAGATCTCCTGGCAGGGCGGCGACGTCCGCGTGGTGCTGGCGGCCACCGCCAAGTCCTGCCCGGCCGGCTACTACTGCGTCTATGAGCACCAGTACTGGCGCGGCGCGATGGGCGCGTGGCGGGCCTCCGCCGCGAATTGCAAGAAGTTCAACTTCACCGCCTACTGGCGGGACAAGGTCTCCTCGTTCTGGGCGCGCGGCGGCTGCGAGACCGCCACCTACTTCCTGAAGAACAAGAAGAAGTGGCAGCCAGATCAGTTCGAGCCCTTCGAGGGCAAGAAGGCCTGGGTCCGGTTCAACGACAGCTACGACTACGCCGCCCGCGGCTACCTTTAAGCGGTCAGAGCTGGACGCTGAACAGCACGACGACCCACAGCAGCAGCCACGGCAGGCTGTGAGGTTGACCGGTAGATGGGCCATATCGGTTCACCTGATGGCCACGCATGATCGCCGAACCGGCGGGCAAGCCGGTCCCCGACGGCGGCGTCGAGCTGCGTCGGCTGACCCGCCAGATCGCTACCGAACCGGCACCGTGGACCCCTGCCAGGGGGGATATGCCTGGAGCTCGGCTCGGGCACCGGCCAGCACACCGCGCTTTTGGCGGGCGCCTTCGACTACGTCGTCGCCGTCGACCTGGCCCGGCAGATGCTCACCCGCGCTCCCGCTCATCTGGCTCCGCGGTTGCAGGCCGACGCCGCCCGCCTGCCCCTGGCCGTCAGATCGATCGCCGCCGTCGTCTGCATCGAACGTGCGGGAGTCGCGCGACCGCTGTCGGGGTGGATCCGCAGGTCGGCGAGGCTAGACGGGGGCGACGTCCCCACCCCTCCGAACGTGTTCGACATCGCTGCGCGGCTGGTGGATCCCGCTCAGCGCCCACTACGGCGTTCGCTATCGGACGCGGACCCGCGGGCTGCCGATTCTGCGGATCAGCACAGCGTGAAAGGCTCGACGCCGGGCAGGTGGCGGGACCATTCACCGGCGGTGAGTGTACGGCCCGCGCGTGCGCACACGGTCGCGGCCACGTGCCGCTCATCCACGTCATGCACGCGCACGGTGCTGTCGAGGGCGGCGGTGTGGAGTTTCGTGCCGTCCGCCGAGAACGCCACCCACCCGTCGCCGGCCTCATCCAGGCTCTGCTTCCCGTCGAAGACGATGCCCAGCGGTTGCCGGCTCTGCACGTCCCACAGTCGCACGCGCAGGCCCTTCTCGTACGAGGCGATCGTTCGCCCGTCAGGTGACCAGGCGAGCACGGCGGCCTCGCTGCCCGGCACCGTGGAGAACTGGGCGATCCGGGTCCTGACGTCGCCGTCCCACAAGGTGAGCCGGTCCGGGCCGGCGAAGGCCACCTGACGGCCGTCCGGGCTGAAGGCGAAGGGGCCGTCGAGCTGGCCGGTCCCTGACGCGGGAGGGCGGGTGGCGCCCTTCGCGGGATCGATGAGCTGGAACGGGTTCCCGGTCACCAGCAGCCGTCCATCGGGGCGGAAGGCCACGTAGCCCGCGCCGCGACCGGTCGTCGCCCGTGCAGATCTCCGTTCAAGGTCCCACAGCTCGACGCGGCCGGACTCTCCATCGCGTGACACGGCCAGCGTGCGACCGTCGGGGCTGAACGCCAGGGCCTGCGCGCCCTGCCCGCCGTTACCCGTCAGCTTGAGCTTGGCCGATACCTCGCGCCTGGCCAGATCCACGATGGAGATCTTGTCGCCGCCGGCCAGGGCGAGGCGGCGGCCGTCGGCGCTGAAGGCCGTCGTGGCCCCCGTGCCCGACCAGCCGACCGGCGCGATCAGCGGCCGTCCCGTCGCCGTGTCCCTGACTTCGATTCCGTCCATGTTGACCTCGGTCAGCACGCGGGCGGAAGGATCCATCTCCACGCTCATACCGTCGCCGGAGGTGATCGGCCGGTCGAACGCCATCGCGACGTCCTCGGTGTAGACGACGCCGCTGTCGTTCAGATACCGGACGGTCCGGCCGGCGAGGTCGAAGCGGAGCTGGGCGACCAAGTCGGGCATGGCCCGCTGGTACGCCGTGGTGAATCCGGAGCGCCGCTGTAACCTCAGCCCGCCCTGACTCTCCCAGGTCGCGATGAACTCATCGCCGAAGGCGAAGGCCACATCCGTGGCATACTCGCCCTCCTCGCCCATCACCTGCTGCCCGGACGGCAGCTCCAACACGCGCAGCCTGCTCTGCTCGGTCGAAGGCAGAACCTCGACGGTCACCAGCATCCTGCCGTCGTCACTGAAGGCGGCATCGTTGATGACGCCTCTGTCCTCCGGGCGAAGTGACGGTATGCGCGTCCTCTTGCCGCTGCGAAGGTCCCACAGCTCCTCCGTCGTGCCCTTGACCGCGTAACCGTAGCGGCCGTCCCTGCTGATCGCGTTGATCGCGGCTCCTGAAGGGGTGGTGAGCCGCTTACGCGTGGCGACGTCCCACCATTCCTGCAGGGCTATTCCGGGGAAGGCCAGGTAGTGCCCGGACTTGTCGAACTCCAGGTCACCGCCCCACTGCTCACCGGTCCTGCCCGGGATGGGATCGCCGAGCGGCCGACCGGTCCGCGTGTCCCACAGCCGTGCGGTCTTGCCGTCCAGGAGGGCCAGGGTGCGCCCGTCGGGGGCGAGCGCGGCTTGGGCCACGCCCGTGCCCACGCCCGAGAGCGTGCCGATCCGCCGCTTGCCGGGAACGTCCCAGATCCTGGCCGTGCCGCCGCTCACCGACACGAGCGTGCGCCCGTCCTGGCCGAGCGCCTGCACCGTGTCGGCTGTGTAGTCGGGGTCGGCGAAGACGGAGGTCGTGCTCTGGGAGAGCGAGTCGTAGAGCGCGCCTCGGGCCTCGGGCAGTCCCGGGCTCAGCCGCCAGCCGGCCACGCTCAGCAGCATCGCGGCCTGGGGGTCGCTCTTCCGCAGGTCGGCGGCGCGCAGCGCGAGCGCTTGGGCCAGCGCGTTGTCACGCTGCCGGTTGGACTCCCTGCGCAGGTATTCGGCCGTGCCCAGCCCGCCGAGTGTGGCCACGAGTAGCACGGCCAGGGCGGCCGCGACCAGGTTGCGCCGCCTGGACTGCCGGCGGGCCTGCCGGGAGGCGGCGTCGA